>JADDRA010000024.1 GCA_016781105.1 Actinomycetota bacterium
CTAGTACACGCGTCGCTGATCGTGGACGCTCGCTACTTGGCGCTTGGCGTGATGTCCGAGTACCGCTACACAGGCGGAACGGCGAGAAGCTATCGAGACGCCCGCGACCTGCTCCAGGCGATCTATGGGAGCGGACGTCTCGAACTTCCATTCGAAGGCGTACTGCTCTTCGGGTACTGAGCCGAACCTCGACGGGCCACTACAGCGCAATCTGCGCAACCTCTTCGGGGGGAGACAGCTCGCCGAGTTCCTGCAGGAGTGGCTCGATCAGCGCGGTCAGGTGGCTTCGCTGGTCGGCGGAGTTCCCCCAGACGGGCGCTCCAGCAGAGTGAATGGCGATCGCTTCCAACGCGAGTCGACCGTCGTCGAGACGGTGAGATTCGAGCTCGACGTGCGTGGCGTCGGGGACATGTTCACGAACCGCCTCGCCGATGCGGTGGACAAGTACCTCCACGAGGGCGTCTCGGGCATCAAGATACGCCGCTCGGAGCCCTTCATGATGCCTCTGAACGTCATCCATCCGTCGTCTCCCGTTGTCGCAAGTCGGTCGAGATGGCCAAATCATGGCTTGCCCCAGCCGCCGCCGCCCGGAGTCAGCATCCGCAACACATCGCCGGCCTTCATCCGGAGCGTGCACTTGTCGGCCAGCCGCTCGGCCCACGCCTCCTCGCCCCCGGGCAGGAGCCAGTTCTCCCCCGGCGCACCAGGCTGGCCGCCAGCGAGCCCCCACGGCCGCGACACCCGCCGCTCGGTGATGAGGCTGACGATGACATCCTCCAGCATGAGCAGGTCCCGCTCGATCCCCTCGCCACCGGGATGCCGGCCAGCGCCACCGCTCCCCTGCCGCAGCCGATACCGCAGGACCCGCATTGGATAGTGACGCTCCAGGGCTTCGACCGGGGTGTTCTTGGTGTTGGTCATGCCCGTGTGCACCCCGCTCATGCCCGGCCCACCCGGGCCGCCTCCCTGGCCGCCGGCCACGGTCTCGTAATAGACCCACCCGTCGCCGCCCACGAGCAGGTTGTTCATCGTGCCCTGGCCGGCGGCCCCGACCCGCTCGGGCAGGGCCTGGGCCAGGGCCCCCAGGCAGGCGTCGGCCACTCGCTGGCTGACCTCGACGTTGCCCGCGCCCACCGCGGCCGGCGGGATGGCGGCCACCACCGAGCCGGGAGGGGCGACGACGGTCACTGGCCGCATCACGCCGCCGTTGGCCGGCAGGGTGGGGTCCAGGGCGTGGCGCAGGGCGAAGGCCACCGCGCTCACCGTGACCGCCTCCACGGCGTTGACGTTGCCCGGCACCTGCGGGTCGGTGCCGGTGAAGTCGACCGTCACCCGGTCACCGGCGACGTTGACGCCCACCTGCACCCGCACCGGGCGCTGCTGGTCGGCGGCGGGGCCGAAGGAGTCGAGCACGTCGGCGAAGGTCCAGGAGCCGTCGGGCGCGGCGGCCAGGGCGGCGCGCATGCGGCGCTCCCCGTAGGCCGTGACCTCGTCGAGCGGGGCGTCGGCGAAGTGGGCCAGGCGCTCGACGCCGAGCAGGTTGGCGCCCACCTGGGCGTCGAGGTCGCCCCGACGCTCGCCAGGGGTCCGGGAGTTGGCCCCCAGCACGGCCACCACGTCGGGCGAGAGGCGCACGGGCGGCAGGCGCAGGCCCTCCTGGTGGATCTCGGTGGCCTCGGGCGGGATCGATCCCGGAGCCATGCCCCCTACGTCGGCGTGGTGGGCCCGGTTGGCCGCCCACCCCACCAGCCGCCCATCCGACCAGCACGGGGCCACCAGGGTGAGGTCGTTGAGGTGGGTGCCCCCGGCGAAGGGGTCGTTCAACACCACCTGCTCGCCCGGTCCCAGCCCCTCGGCACCAAAGGCGTCGATGGCGGCCGCCACCGACGCGGGCATGGCCCCGAGGTGCACGGGGATGTGCTCGGCTTGGGCCAGGAGCTCGCCCGCCGGGGTGAACAGCGCCGCCGAGCAGTCGGCCCGCTCCTTGATGTTGGGGCTGAAGGCGGCCCGGCGCAGCACCAGGCCCATCTCCTCGGCCACGCCGGCGAGGCGGGAGACGAGGACCTGCAGCGCCGCCGGGTCGAGCTGGCTCATCGACGGTCCCTGGTCAGCACCAACGCACCCACCGGCCCGGGCTCGCCCCGCCACCCTTCGGGCACCCACACGGTGCAGTCGCCCTCGGCCACCACCGCCGGTCCCACCACCGGGTGGCGGGCCGGCGGCGGCGGCAGGTCCAGGACCCCGAGTGGAGAGGCTCGGCTGGCCCGGGCCCGCAGGGCTACGACCTCCACCACGGCATCGGACCGGGCGAAGCCGTTGCGCCGCCGGTGCTCGTCGTGGAACTCGGCCACGGCGGCGACGGTGAGCTCGTGGCTCTGGCCGGCGTAGCGGCAGTCGAGCGAGGTGCTGACGTCGATTGCCGGGCGATCGAGGTGGCTGAGCGACACCGATCGTCCAGAGATCAGGGGGCGGCACGCCCGCCGAGCCTGCTCGCCCAGCGCGGCCAGGGCGGCGTCGAGGCCGTCGTGGTCGGCCAGGCCGGGCCAGGACCGCACCAGGTCGCGTTGCACGGGGGCGCACAGCAGGCCCACGGCCGACAGGACCCCGGCCCGGGGCGGCACGATGACCGCCGGCATCCCCAGCGCCTCGGCCAGGGCGCAGGCGTGCAGCGGGCCGGCCCCGCCGAAGGCGACCAGGGCCAGGCCGCGGGGGTCGACGCCCCGGGCCACCGAGACCTGCCGCAGGGCCCGCTCCATGGTGACGTCCACCACCGCCACCACCCCGCCGGGGTCGAGGCCGGCGCGGGCCAGGGCGGCGCGAGCGGCGTCGTCGTCGAGCGGCCCCAGCCCGGGCAGGACCGTGCCGGCGCGAATGCGCCCGAGGGCCACGTCAGCGTCGGTCACCGTGGGGGTCTGGCCGCCCCGCCCGTAGCAGGCCGGCCCGGGGAGGGCCCCGGCCGAGGCCGGTCCCACCACCAGCGCCCCACCGGGGTCGAGGCGGGCCAGCGATCCCCCGCCGGCGCCGATGGTGTGGATGTCGAGCGCGGGCAGGCGCAACGGGAAGCCGGCCGCCTCCCGGAGCGCCGCCGGGGCCGGCGCCCCACCCTGGATCAGGCACACGTCGGTGCTGGTGCCGCCCATGTCGAAGCTGACGGCGTCGGGCCAGCCGCACGCGGCGGCCACCTCGGCCGCCGCCCTGGCCCCACCCGCCGGACCGGACAGCACCAGGGCGGCCGGCAGCTCGGCGGCCACCTGGGTCGGCACCAGGCCGCCGGCCGATGTCATCACCAGGACCTCGTCGGCCAGTCCCCCCAGCCCTCGGAGGTAGGAGCGACAGAGGGGGCGCAGGTAGGCGTTGACCACCGTGGTCGACGTGCGCTCGTACTCCCGCAGCTCGGGGGAGACCTCGTGCGAGCAGGTGACGTCGAACCCCCGCCCGGCCAGTACCTCGGCCACCGCCCGCTCGTGCCCGGGATCCAGGTCGGCATGCAGGAGGCACACCGCCACTGCGGCCACCTCGGCGTCGATCTGGGGGACCATGGCCCGGTCGAGCGGCTCCACCTCGGCACCGTCGGCGCCCAGGCGCCCGCCCACCTCGTAGCGCCACCGCCGGGGCACCAGGGGCTCGGGCCGGACGATGCCCGGGTCGTAGAGCGAGGGGCGGTCCTGGCGAGCGATCTCGATCACGTCGGCGAAGCCCTCTGTGGTCACCAGCGCCACCGGCGCCCCCCGCCGCTCGAGCAGGGCGTTGGTGGCCACCGTCGTGCCGTGGGCGAGCAGGTCGGTAGCGTCGCCCGTGATCGCCTGCTCGACGCCCAGGCGCACCGCCCGGCCCGGGTCGGCGGGAGTGGAGGGCAGCTTGACCACGGTCCCGTCGGCCGTCACCACGTCGGTGAAGGTCCCCCCGGTGTCGGCCCCGACCCGCACGGCCCTGATCTTTGCCGCGCCGTGGCGACGGGGGCCGCGTACAGAACCCCGACGCCGGGTCAGGGCTCCAGGAGCCAGACCTCGGTCTCGCCCAGGGCGTCGGCGAAGGAGCGGGCCAGGCGGCCGACCAGGGGGTCCTCCCGGTCCCAGACCACCACCGCCTCGTCGGCGTGGCGAGCCAGCCAGGCGTCGCGCCGGCCCAGGGCGATCCCCGCCTGGCGGGCGGTGGCCGGGGCCCGGGACTGCACCACCACCTGGCCGGCGGCGCCGTCCAGCAGCTCCCGGTAGCGCCGCCGACTGGCCTCGGGCCAGACCGACTCCTGGCCGGGAAAGGCCAGCACGGCCACGTAGGGCAGCCCGGCGGCGGCCGCGGCCTCGGCCCCCAGCTGCTCGGCCCCCAGTCCCAGACCGCTGAGCACGACCAGGTCGGGGTGCAGCTCGGCGGTGGCGGCCAGCACCTCCTGCAGCCGCCGTCGCACCCCGTCGGCCACGGGGTTGGGGCCGTAGCCCCCCAGCTCGGGGGGACGGTGGCCGGCCACGGCCACCAGGTGGCCCTCGGGCGCCCCGTCCCCGCCCGGCCTGCACGCCGTCCCCGCTGCGTCGGCCCGGCCCAGGGACTCGGGGGGGCCCTCGCCCGAGCGACCCCGCTGGCTCGTGGCCGCGTCCACCGCCAAGCGGTCGACCAGGTCGTTCATGGCGTTGCCGGAGTGGCCCTTGACCCAGCGGAAGCCGACGTCACCCCGGCTGCGCACCAGCTCGACCAGCGGCTCCCACAGGTCGCGGTTGGCCACCGGCTTGCGGGCGGTGCTCACCCAGCCCCGGGCCAACCACCCCTCCCACCAGCGGTCCCGGAAGCAGTTGACGACGTAGGTGGAGTCGCTGACCACCACCAGCTCGCCGTCGAGAGCCCGCACCGCCTCCAGGGCGGCACGGATCTCCATGCGCTGGTTGGTGCTCGGGTCCTCGGCCCCGCTGGCCCAGGGTCCACCCTCCACCGCCCACGCCCATCCTCCGGGACCGGGGTTCCCCAGGCAGGCGCCGTCGGTGTAGGCACTGGTGGCCACTGGGGCGGGACCCTACCGGGAGCGAACCTCGGCCCAGGCTGACAGCATGGGGGCATGATCTTCGACGGGTTCGTCCAGCAGGTGCCCGACATCGATCCCACCGAGACGAGCGAGTGGCTGGACAGCCTCGACGCAGTGGTCGACGCCCGGGGCAAGAACCGGGCCCGCTTCCTCGTGGCCAAGCTGCTGGAGCGCTGCCGAGCCCTGCAGGTGGGGTTCCCGGCCACCGTCTCGACGCCCTACGTCAACACCATCCCCGCCGAGGAGCAGGCCTGGTTCCCCGGCGACGAGCACATCGAGCGCCGCATCCGCGCCTTTGTGCGCTGGAACGCCGCGGTCATGGTGCTGCGGGCCAACAAGAAGGCCGAGGGCATCGGCGGCCACCTGGCCACCTTCGCCTCCTCCGCCGCCCTCTACGAGGTCGGCTTCAACCAC
Source organism: Actinomycetota bacterium (assembly GCA_016781105.1). Lineage (GTDB taxonomy): Bacteria > Actinomycetota > Acidimicrobiia > Acidimicrobiales > CADCSY01 > JADDRA01. The sequence goes on from JADDRA010000024.1 coordinate 5,426, forward strand.
TTCTTCCGGGGCAAGGACGGAGGCCTGCCCGGCGACCAGATCTACTTCCAGGGCCACGCCGCCCCCGGCTTCTACGCCCGGGCCTACCTCGAGGGCCGCCTCGACGAACGCCAGCTCGACCACTTCCGCCAGGAGGTGGGCGGCGGGGGGCTGTCGAGCTACCCGCACCCCCGGCTCATGAGCGACTTCTGGGAGTTCCCCACCGTCTCCATGGGCATCGGCCCCATCAACGCCATCTACCAGGCCCGCTTCAACCGCTACCTGCGCAACCGGGAGATCGCCGACACCAGCGCCTCCAAGGTGTGGTGCTTCGTGGGCGACGGCGAGTGCGACGAGCCCGAGACGCTGGGGGCGCTGTCGATCGCCGCGCGCGAGCAGCTCGACAACCTCATCTTCGTGGTCAACTGCAACCTGCAGCGCCTCGACGGCCCGGTGCGGGGCAACGGCAAGATCATCCAGGAGCTGGAGGCCGTGTTCCGGGGGGCGGGCTGGAACGTCATCAAGGTGATCTGGGGCAGCCGCTGGGACGAGCTGTTGGCCCGCGACACCGACGGCGTGCTCCTCAACAAGATGAACACCACCGTCGACGGCCAGTTCCAGAAGTACTCGGTGGAATCGGGGGCCTACATCCGCGAGCACTTCTTCGGCCCCGACCCCCGCCTGCGCCGCCTGGTCGACCACCTCTCCGACGACGAGCTGCGCACCCTGCCCCGGGGCGGTCACGACTACCCCAAGCTCTTCGCCGCCTACAAGGCCGCCGTCGAGCACGAAGGCTCCCCCACCGTCATCCTGGCCAAGACCATCAAGGGCTGGACGCTGGGCCCCGACGTCGAGGCCCGCAACTCCACCCACCAGATCAAGAAGATGCTGGGCCCGGCCATCAAGGGCTTCCGCGACCGGCTCCACATGGAGGACGAGGTCCCCGACGAGGCCCTGGAGTCGGGTGACCCGCCCTACTACCGGCCCCCGCCCGGCACCCCCGAGCACGAGTACATGATGGAGCGCCGCCAGGCCCTCGACGGGTCGCTGCCCAAGCGGGTGGTACGGCGCTCGCGCCAGGCCAACGCCGTCGACGACAAGGTCTTCGCCGAGTTCCGCAAGGGGTCGGGCAACCAGGCGGCGTCGACGACCATGGTCTTCGCCCGGCTGCTGCGCAACCTGGTGCGCGACGAGCAGGTGGGGCGCCGGGTGGTGCCCATCATCCCGGACGAGGCCCGCACCTTCGGCCTCGACTCGCTCTTCCGGGAGATCGGCATCTACGCCGCCCTGGGCCAGCAGTACGAGCCCGTCGACGCCGACCTGCTGCTCAGCTACCGGGAGTCCAAGTCGGGCCAGATCCTCGAGGAGGGCATCACCGAGGCCGGCTCGATGGCCAGCCTCACCGCCGCGGGCACGGCGTACGCCACCCACGGGGTGACCATGCTGCCCTTCTACATCTTCTACTCCATGTTCGGCTACCAGCGGACGGGTGACCTGATCTGGGCCTTCGCCGACCAGCGGGGCCGGGGCTTCCTGCTCGGGGGGACAGCCGGGCGCACCACCCTCAACGGCGAGGGCCTCCAGCACGAGGACGGTCACAGCCCGCTGCTGTTCTCGGTCGTGCCCAACTGCGCCGTCTACGACCCCGCCTTCGCCTACGAGCTGGCCGTCATCATGGCCGACGGGTGCCGGCGCATGTACGTCGAGGGCGACGACGTCTTCTACTACCTCACCCTCTACAACGAGAACTACCCCATGCCCGAGATGCCCGAGGGCGCCGAGGTTGGCATCCTGCGGGGCCTGTACCGCTTCCTCGGGGCACCCTCCGAGCCTTCGGTGCGGGCCACCGTCCTGTTCTCGGGAACGTCCTGCCTGGCCGCCCGTGAGGCCCGGGCCGAGCTGGCCGAGCACTACGACGTGGGTGTCGAGCTGTGGTCGGCCACCTCGTACAAGGCGCTGCGCGAGGAGGCGCTGGCGACCGAGCGCTGGAACCGCCTCCATCCCTCCCAGTCCCCTCGCACCCCCTGGGTCACCGAGGTGCTCTCGGAGGCCGAGGGCCCCTACGTCGCCGTCACCGACTACATGAAGGCAGTACCCGACCAGGTCGGACGTTGGGTCCCGGGCACGTGGGTCCCCCTCGGCACCGACGGCTTCGGCCGAAGCGACACCCGAGAGGCCCTGCGCCGCCACTTCGAGACCGACGCCGGCCACGTCGTGGTGGCGACGCTGTCGGCCCTGGCCGGCGAGGGTCAGGTGAAGGGGTCGGCGGTGACCGACGCCATCGAGCGCTATGGGATCGACCCCGAGGCGATGGACCCCCGCCTCCTCTGATCCCCGCCGGGCTCTGATCCCCGCCGGGCAGGGTCCTGTCAGCCAGCGGGACCCCTCCCACCTGCGCCTCGCTTCGCTCGGGCAGGTGGCCCCTCCCCTGGCTGCCACCCGCCCGGCTGGCTTCTGCTCGCTGGCGTCCGGGGGTGGTTCGGGGGGAGGCGCGACTTCGTCTCCTTGTGCCCTAAGGCTTCGTTGCCGTGATGAGCCAGGCCGCGCTGGGGATGAGGACGCCCTCGTCGGTCTCGTGGTCGGCAACCGTGCGCCGCAGGGCCTCGAGGGCCTGGCCCCGAGTGGGCTCGTCGAGGTCCTCCAGGAGCCCCTGGGCTGGCTCGATGGTGCGCACGAAGGCGAAGGCGTCCTCGGCGTCGGACCCCGGTTCGACGGGTTCGTTCACCTCTTCGAGCTCGATGTCGACGTAGCCCGCGTCGGCGAGGACGGCGCGCACATGGTCGGCATCGGCCAGGCCGAACATGCCCGGGGCGTTGGGCGGGGGCTCGGGCAAGGTCCGCCCGGCGGCGAGCGCCTCCCGGAGCGCCAGCAACCACTCGTTGTGGTCCAGGTCCCGCCACACCAGCGCCGCCAGCCCTGCAGCGGGCCGCAGCGCCCGGCCGATGTTGGTGAAAGCGGCGACGGGATCGTTGAAGAACATGATCCCGAAGCGGCTCACGGCGAGGTCGAAGACCTCCGGTTCGAAGGGATGCACCTGGGCGTCGGCCTGGCGGAAGCGGACGTTGGCCAGGCCCTCGTCCAGGGCTCGACGCCGAGCCAGCTCGAGCATCTGCGACGAGAGGTCGACCCCCAGGGCCGAGGCGGCGGCGCGGCCGACGTCGCGCGTCGAGCGTCCGGTGCCGCAGCCGACGTCGAGGACGTTCATCGCGCTGCTGATCGGCACGGCGTCGAGGAGGCGCCGCCAGTGCCGGCGGGTGACCCGCTCGTAGCGGTCGGCGTGGCGACTCCAGTGCTCGCCCTCGGGGCCGTCCCAGGCGGCGGCCATCTCGACGTTGGCGATCTCCACGGCGGCTCCCGGCCTCGGGTGGTGGCGGCCACAGACGGTACCGTGTCGCCATGGGCGCGGGGACGGGGTTCTACATCACCGGGGATCCCGAGGCCGACGGCTTGCTCGACCGCGACCCGCTGGCCTTGCTGTTGGGCATGATGCTCGACCAGCAGGTGCCCATGGAGTGGGCCTTCGCCTCGCCGGCCAAGCTGGCCGAGCGCCTGGGCGGCAGCCTCGATGCCGGAGCCATGACCACCATGGCGCCCGAGGCGCTGGAGGAGGCGTTCAGGGACAAGCCCTCGCTGCACCGCTACCCCGGCTCCATGGCCCGGCGGGCCCAGGAGCTGTGCCGCCACCTCGTCGAGCACTACGGCGGGCGGGCCGAGGCGGTCTGGGAGGGGGTGGCGAGCGGGGAGGAGCTGCGCGCCCGCCTACAGGCCCTTCCCGGCTTCGGCGCCGAGAAGGCCCGGATCTTCCTGGCCGTACTGGCCAAGCGCCGGGGAGTGCGCCCTCCCGGCTGGGAGGAGGCGGCCGCCCCGTTCTCCGACGACCAGCGCCGCTCCGTGGCCGACGTGACCTCTCCCGAGACCCTCCAGGAGGTCCGGGCCTTCAAGCAGGCGAAGAAGGCGGCAGGCAAGACCAAGGCCGACTGAGGGCCCGGGCCCGGCGTTCTCCGGTCGCTGGACCGCGCCGCTCGCCGTCACGACACCGGAGGAGAAGGCGGGGGGCGGCGGCGGCCGCTCACGGTGAAGGCGATCGCGCCGATCCCGAGGACGGCGGCGCCGGCCAGGACCGATGATGCCGGCAAGCTGAGGGCCAGGACCACGCAGCCGGCCAGGCCCGCGCCGGCCCACCAGCGGGGCCAGCGGCGCTCCTCCGGTGCCAGGGTGAGCGCGGCGGCGTTGGCGATGGCGTAGTAGACGAGCACGTTGACCGAGCTGAAGCCGATGGCGCCACGCACGTCGGCGGCCAGGACCACGCCCACGACCAGGACACCCACGGCGAGCTCGGCCCGGGCCGGGACGCCCCTGCGAGGGTGCACGGCGGCCAGCCCGGCGGGCAGCTCCCCGTCGGCGGCCATGGCGAAGGCAGTCCGACCCACCCCCGCCACCAGGGCCAGCAGCACGCTCAGCGAGGCCAGCGCCGCCCCCACCCGCACCACCGGGGCCAGCTCGTCCAGGGTGCCGGCGGCCACGGCCGCGGCCAGGGGTGCGTCCGAGCGGGCCAGGGCGTCGGGGCCGGCGGCGGCCAGGGCGCTGAGCCCCACCACCAGGTACACGACGAGGGTCAGGCCCAGGGCCAGGGGGATGGCCCGGGGGATGGTGCGGGCCGGGTCGAGCACCTCCTCGCCCAGGGTGGCGATGCGGGCGTAGCCGGCGAAGGCGAAGAACAACAGCCCGGCCGCCTCGAGCACGCCTCCGGGCCCACCCGGGCCGAGCGAGGCCAGGTCGAGGCGGGCGACGGCGGCCGTGCCCCCGAGCAGGCAGGCCAGCACCACCACGGCGAGCACGGCGAGGACCACGGCCACCAGCACACGCGTGGCCCGGGCCGTGCGGCTGACCCCACCCACGTTCAGGGCCACCACGCCGACGACGGCGGCGACGGCCAGGAGGCGAGCCCGGGAGGGCGCGACGTAGGCGGCGAAGGTCAGGGCCATGGCCGCGCAGCTCGCCGTCTTGCCCGTGAGGAAGGCCCACCCGGCCAGGACACCCCAGCCCCGGCCGAGCCGACGCCGGCCGTAGACGTAGGTCCCGCCCGACTCGGGGTGGACGGCGGCGAGCTGGGCCGACGAGGTGGCGTTGCCGGCAGCCACCAGGGCGGCCAGGACGAGGCCCCAGACCAGGCCCGCTCCGGCGGCGGCAGCCGCCGGCCCCACGGCGGCGAAGACCCCCGCGCCCAGCATGGCGCCCAGCCCCACCACCACGGCGTCACCCGTGCCCAGGCGGCGGCGCAGGCGGCTGGGAACGGCGTCCTGGGGTTCCTCCCCGCCGTCCATGGCCCCGCCGTCCATGGCCCCGCCGTCCATGGCCCCGCCGTCCATGGCCTCGCCGCCGATGGGCACGTCGTCGCCTCCCGGCCCGGCGCGGGGGTCAGGCCGCCGGCGCGACCGGCTCAGGCGTGGTGGGCGACGGCCTCCGGCGGGGCCCCGGACTGGCGCTCCATCCAACCGAGCAGCACGGCCACGGCCCGAGGATCGTGGCGCAACCCGTGCCCGGCCCCGTTGATGATGCGCAGCTCGGCGCTGCCGTGGCAGTCGGCCAGGGCCCGGGCGTCGAGGGCGGGCACCATGTCGTCGTCGGATCCCTGGATCAACAGCAACGGCCGGGGCGCCAGCTTGGCCGCCCGGACCAGGGGGCGCAGCTCCTTGAGCTCCCGGGTCCACTCGTCCATGCGCGGAGGGAAGTCGGCCCGGCGGACCAGGCCGATGGCCCGGGTGTGCTCGAGGAAGCGCCGGGGATGGGCAGCCCAGTCGTCGAAGTCGGCCCGGGCCGACAAGGCCGCCACGCCTCGCACCCGCTCGTCCTCGCCCGCCTCGCAGATGGCGAGCGACCCCCCCGTGCTGGCCCCGGCCAGCCACACCTCCTCCACCAGTCCACTCTCGAGCAGGTGGTCGACGGCCGAGCGCACGTCGGTGAGCCAGCCGCCGAGGGAGAAGTCACCCTCGGACGCCCCCGTGCCCCGGAAGTTGAAGCTCAGCACCGTCCAGCCGGCCTCGGCGGCCAGCCGGTCGGCCAGGGCCGGATAGGTCTGGCCCGACGCGGCCCCGCCCCGGGCACCGGTGGGGAAGCCGTGGCAGACGACGAGGCCGGGGCGGCCCGGTGCGCAGGTCGAGGGTGCGGGGCGGGCCAGGTGGGCGTCGAGGCGCAGGCCCTCGGACCGGATGACGGTCTCCACCGGGACCCACGCTACCGGCCCCGGTCGGGACGCCCGAGCATCCGACGCGCGACGAGGGGAGCGCCGGAGCGCTCCCCTCGTCGGTGCTGCGTACAGAAACCGTGCCGAGATCGACCCGATCAGGCGTTGGGTACCAGGTGGACCACTTCCTGGCCGCGCTGTCCGGGGGTGGTTGGCGAGGACTCGCCAGGTGGTCCGGCTGCCGCGCTAGCGGCCAACCACCTCCAGGGTCCTACATGGTTTGCTCAGCTGGACCACCTCCTTTCTCTGGTGCGCTCATCGTATCGCCCTCGCCCCCGTCCCCGCCAGCGGAATGGAGGCCGGCGGACGACTCGGTCAGCTCGGCCGGTCCCACCGCGCCGATCACCTCCAGGTAGGCCAGGTGAGCCCCGAGCACACTGCGCACCTCGGCCTCGGTGTAGGCCAGCCCCTCCCGGGCGGCCCGGTCCCGCACCGAGGCCAGGGCCTCGTCCTCCCCCATCACGGTGAGGGGCGAGGGGGGCAGGGCCGCCTCCGCGGGGGCGTGGGCGTCCCCGGGGTCGGCACCACCGGCGGGGGCGGCGAGCGGTTCCGCCTCGGCGGCAGCCGCCTGGAGATCAGCCAGGTTCCAGCGCAGGATGCGGCGCACGTCGTCGTGGCTCAGGACGGCCGAGACCTCGAAGGGGACCCGGTCGGCCACCCAGGAGACGGCCTCGTCGAGGTCGAAGACCGGCCGGGGCGCCTCGGCCGACAGCCGGCCCGACTCACGCCCGACGGCGACCGCGGCGATCACGAAGACCACGATCAGGGCGAGCACGGCGAAGACCACCAGCACGGAGGCCGAGCCTACCGACGTGGGTACCCTCGCCCCGGTGGGCGCTCCCTACCACGAGGACGACCGTCTCGAGATCCACCGCGAGGTGGTGGGCCGGCTCGACACCAACGTGTGGACGCTGGCCTGCCGGCGCACGGGCGAGGCCGTGCTCGTCGACGCCGCCGCCGAGCCCGACCTCCTGCTGAAGCGGGCCCGGGCCGCGGGCGTCACCACCGTGGTGCAGACCCACGGCCACTGGGACCACGTGGGCGCCATCCCCGCCTTCCGCCGGGCCGGCTACCCGGTGCGGATCTCCCCGGCCGACGCCGCCATGGTGGACGGCGCCGAGGACCTCGGTGTCGACGCCACCCTGGAGGACGGCGAGGTGGTCGCCGTGGGCGAGCTCCGTCTCCACGTGCTGTCCACCCCGGGCCACACCCCGGGCTCGGTGTGCTTCCGGGTCGAGGGGGCGCCGGTGGTCTTCGCCGGCGACACCCTCTTCCCCGGTGGACCGGGGGCCACCGGAGGAGATCCGCAGCGCTTTGCCACCATCCTGGCCGCGATCGAGTCGCGCCTGCTCAGCCTGGCCGACGAGACGATGATCCTGCCCGGCCACGGCGAGGCGACCACCGTCGGGGCCGAGCGGCCCCACCTGGCCGAGTGGGCGGAACGGGGCTGGTAGGACCGGGGATCCGGCCCCGGCGCTCGGTCAGCTCCCCAGCTGGCCGCGGATGGCGCCGTTGGGGAAGTCAGCGTTGTGCACGTTGACGTAGAACCCCGAAGGGTCGGCCTGGATGCGCCCGGCCAGCTCGGCCTGGTCGTCGATGCACGCGTCGAGGGACCCCTCGGCGGGGGCCTCGAGGGGCAGCACCACGCCGCCGGCCACCCCGGCGGCACCCTCGTGGATGTGGGCGGCCGTGGCCGTCTCGATGCCGTCGATGCCGATGAAGTCGTAGCAGATGCGCCCGTCGGGCTCGAGGTAGACGTGGCCCGACCCGGCCCCGTCCTCGTCGCCGGGGCCGGGAACCTCGGCGTCACCGGTCAGCTCGACGGTGAAGGTCACGGTCTCGCCCGCGGCCGACCCCTCGGCCGGCGCGCTGGGGGAGGTGGTCGCCTCGTCGCCGCCGGGAACGCCGATGGCCGGGTCCTGGTCGGAGCCGCACGCCGCCAGGGCGAGCGAGGCGACGGCGATGGTCACGGTGAGGCGTCGCTGGGTCACGCCCCGATGCTAGACGAGAGGCCGGAGCCGCCGGTCCCACCCTTTCCCCTATGCCGATAGTGCTAATAGACTGGGCGGGTGGACCAGCAGAGCGAGACGCTCTTCGCCATCGAGGACCTGCACGTGGCGGTCGACGCCGAGGGCACGGGAGCGCCCGTCGAGATCCTCAAGGGGGTCGACCTCCGCGTGGCCCCGGGCGAGGTGCACGCCCTCATGGGCCCCAACGGCTCGGGCAAGTCGACGCTCGCCAACGCCCTGCTCGGCAACCCCGACTACCAGGTGACGTCGGGGAGGCTGCGGTTCAAGGGCGACGACATCACCGACTGGGACCCCGACGTGCGGGCCAAGGCGGGGATGTTCCTCGCCTTCCAGTACCCCCAGGAGATCCCCGGGGTGCCGGTGCGATCGTTCCTCCAGCAGGCCATGGCCGCCCGCAAGGGCATCGCCGACCTCTCGGCCCTGGAGACCCGCCTGGCCATCATGGAGTGGATGCAGCGCCTGGAGATCGACCCTTCCTTCGCCGACCGCTACCTCAACGAGGGCTTCTCGGGCGGTGAGAAGAAGCGCAACGAGATCCTCCAGATGGCCATGCTCGAGCCCGACCTGGCGATCCTCGACGAGACCGACTCGGGGCTCGACATCGACGCCCTGCGCATCGTGGCCCAGGGCGTGACCGAGGTCCGGCGGGACCGGCCCCAGCTCGGCGTGATCGTCATCACCCACTACCAGCGCATCCTCGAGCTGCTGCGCCCCGACGTGGTCCACATCCTGATCGACGGCCGGGTGGTCGAGCGGGGCGGTCCGGAGCTGGCCCGGCGCCTCGAGGAGGAGGGCTACGAGGCGTGGCAACGCTGACTTCGGTCCACGACACCCTCGACGTGGCCCGGGTGCGCCGGGACTTCCCCGTCTACGACCAGCACCGCGATCCCCCGCTGGTGTTCCTCGACTCGGCCGCGTCGTCCCACAAGCCCCGGGCCGTGCTCGACGCCATGGCCGACTACTACGAGACCACGCACGCCAACGTGCACCGGGGCGTCTACGCCATGGCCGAGGAGGCCACGGCCCGCTTCGAGGCGGCCCGGACCCGCGTCGCCCGCTTCATCGGCGCCACCTCGACGGCCGAGGTGGTGTTCTCCAAGAACGCCACCGAGTCGCTCAACCTGGTGGCCCAGTCCTGGGGCCGCGCCAACCTGGGGCCGGGCGACGTCGTGGTCCTCACCGAGATGGAGCACCATGCCAACCTGGTGCCCTGGCTGGCCCTGGCCGAGCAGCTCGGCCTCCAGCTCCGCTACCTGCGCGTCACTGACGAGGGCCTGCTCGACCTGGAGGGCCTCGACGCCGCCCTCGACGGCGCCCGGCTGGTGAGCCTGACGGCCATGTCCAACGTGCTGGGGACGCTGCCCCCCGTGCGGGCCGTGGCCGACGCCGCCCACGCCGCCGGGGCGGTGGTGGTGGTCGACGCCAGCCAGTACGTCCCCCACCTGGGCACCGACGTCGACGCCCTCGGCGCCGACTTCCTGGCCTTCACCGGCCACAAGATGCTGGGCCCGACCGGCATCGGCGTGCTGTGGGGGCGCGAGGAGCTCCTCGACGCCATGCCTCCCTTCCTCGGAGGCGGCGAGATGATCCGCGATGTACGCCTCGACGGCTTCACCTGCAACGACCTGCCCTGGAAGTTCGAGGCGGGTACGCCGCCGATCGCCGAGGCCATCGGGCTGGGTGCGGCGGTGGGTGAGCTCGAGCGCTACGGCATGGCCGCGGTGCGGGCCCACGAGGTAGCGCTGACCAGCTACGCCCTGGACACGCTGCGCCGGCGCTACGGCGACGACCTGGTCGTGCACGGGCCCACCGACCCCTGCGCCCGGGGCGGTGTGCTCTCCTTCGGCTTCCGGGGCATCCACCCCCACGACATCTCTCAGGTCCTCGACCAGGCCGGGGTGTGCGTGCGGGCCGGGCACCACTGCGCCAAGCCCCTCATGCGCCGGTTGGGTGTCCCGGCCACGGCCCGTGCCTCGTTCTACGTCTACAACGACGAGTCCGACGTCGACGCCCTGGCCGACGCCCTCGACGCCTGCTCCGATCTGTTCTGCTTCTGAGGAAGGTGCCCATGGCCGGACTCGAAGACCTCTACCGGGAGATCATCCTCGACCACTACCGCAACCCCCGCAACCGGGGGGAGCTGGAGTGCCCGCCCGCCCGCCGGGCCGAGGGCTTCAACCCCCTGTGCGGGGACGAGATCGTCATCTACCTCGACGTCGGCGACGACGGGCGGGTGCGCGACCTCAAGATCGGCGGCCAGGGCTGCTCCATCAGCCAGTCGTCGGCCTCGATGATGTCCCAGGCGGTCAAAGGGCGCACGGTGGAGGAGGTGCGCACGTTGAACAGCGCGTTCAAGGCGCTCATGACCATCCACGAGTCGTGCCTCGACGGCGACGGCAACGAGGTCGGCGCTGAGGTCGGTGGGGACGGCAGCGGGACCGACACGCCCGTGCCCGACCCCAACGTGAGCCTGGGCGACCTGACCGCCCTCCAGGGCGTGGTGAAGTTCCCGGTGCGCATCAAGTGCGCCACCCTGGCGTGGAACACGCTCACCCAGGCGCTCTAGCCCAGCCGGGGTGAGGGTGCGCTCGTCGTTCCGCCTCGCCCTCGCCGCGGCCACCCTGGTGCTCTCGGCCTGCGGCGGCGGTCCGGCCCCCTCCGAGGACGCCGCACCTTCGGACGACCCGACCACGAGCACGGCCGGGCCAGTGGCGCCGTCCACCTCCACAGCGTCCACCACCACGGCGGGCGCCACCTCTTCCACCGTCGGCCCCGCCGAGCCGGCCGAGCCTGCCAGCGGTCTCGTGCTGACCCCCACCGGCCTGGGCCCGCTGGAGCTCGGCATGACCGAGGCGGCGGCCAGCGCCACCGGCGCCATCGGGCCCCTCGGGCCAGGGTGTGAGCCGTCGGAGTCGCGCTCGGCGCCGCTGGCCGGCAGCGCGGCCACCGGCTCGGCCGACTTCGTCGACGGGGTGCTGGGCTCCATCTTCGTGACCGGGGGCGCCCCCACCGAGGAGGGAGTGGCCGTCGGCGACAGCCTCGCCGCACTCGAGGCTGCCTACGCGGGCCGGGCCCAGGTCCTGGTCGACCGTTCGGTGGAGCGCATCTTCGGGGTGTGGACGGTCACGGTCAGCCGGAACGACGGCGGCAGCTACGGGATGCTCGTCGACCCCGCCACCCAGACGGTCACCCGGCTCGCCATCCCCCTCACCTCGCTGTGCGACTGACGGCCGGGCACCGGCGGTGGCTGGTCGACGGATCGAACCTGGTGGGGTCCCGTCCCGACGGGTGGTGGCGCGATCGGCCAGCGGCCTTCGCCCGGCTCGTGGCCGAGCTCGACGCGTTCGCCCGAGCCAGCGGTGACGAGGTCACCGTCGTGTTCGACGGGGGGCCGCTCGCCCTCACCGATCCCCCCGGGGTGGAGGTCGTGATCGCGCCCTCGGCCGACGACCGCATGGTGTCGCGGGCGGGGACCGATCGGGACCCATCGTCGCTCACCGCGGTGACCTCGGACCGGGAGCTGGCCCGCCGGCTGCGCACCCGGGGCACGGCCGTGGTGGGCGCCGGGACCTTCCGCCGCCTCCTCGACCGTGGGGCGTGCCGACCGTGACCGCCGCCGCCCCGCTGGTGGTGGCCCGGGTCGTCTCGGTCAACGTGGGGGTGCCCCGCCTGGTCGAGCACCGGGGCCGGCGGGCCCGGACCGGGATCTGGAAGCACCCGGTGGCCGGACGGGTGGCCGTGCGGGGGGTGAACCTGGACGGGGACGAGCAGGCCGACCGGCGCGTCCACGGCGGCCCCGACAAGGCCGTCTACGCCTACGCCAGCGAGGACTACACCTGGTGGGCGGCCGAGCTGGGCCGCCAGCTCGAGCCCGGCACCTTCGGGGAGAACCTCACCCTGGAGGGCGTCGACCTGCGCGCCGCCCGGGTGGGCGAGCGCTGGCAGGTGGGCAGCACCGTGCTGGAGGTGGCCCAGCCCCGCACCCCGTGCTGGAAGCTGGGCCTGCGCATGGGCGACGACGAGTTCCCGGCCCGCTTCCTGGCCGCCGGTCGCCCCGGCGCCTACCTGCGCATCGTCGGCGAGGGCGAGCTGGGCGCCGCGGACGAGGTGGTGTCGCTACACCGGCCCGACGACCGGCCCAGCCTGGCCGAGGTGGCCGTCGAACGGGCCCGGCGCCGCTCCTGAACGGCCGGCTCGGGCGGGCTCAGCCGGCTCAGGTCAGGTCGTCGGCGGCGGCGGCCAGCTTCACGCACGCGCCGGTGATGCCGCCGGCGGCGTGGCTGACGATGTCGATCACCACCGTGTTCCAGCTGTTGGACCAGTCGGGGTGGTGGTTCATCTTCTCGGCCACCAGGGCCAGGCGCACCATGAAGCCGAAGGCGGCGTTGAAGTCGGCGAAGGTCAGCTCCTTGTGCAGCTTGCCCTCGACCACCGACCACCCGTCGAGGTCGGCCAGGCGCCGGGTGATCTCCTCGTCGCTGAGCGGCACCGACGGTTGACCGGTCATCGCTGCTCCCCGTCGGCCTCGGCGTAGCCGGCGTAGCCCGTGGCCTCGAGCTGGTCGGCCAGCTCGGGACCACCCCGGGCCACCACCCGACCCCGGGACAGCACGTGGACCACGTCGGGGCGCAGCTCGCCGAGCAGTCGCCGGTAGTGGGTGATGGCCAGCACCCCCAGATCGCGCTCCTCGGTCTCGGCCTCGACCCGCCGAGCCACCAGGCGCAGGGCGTCGATGTCGAGGCCCGAGTCGACCTCGTCGAGGATGGCGATGCGGGGCTGGAGCACTGCGAGCTGGAGGGTCTCGTTGCGCTTCTTCTCCCCCCCGGACAGGTCGACGTTGAGCGGCCGGTCGAGGAAGCGCTCGTCGAAGCCGATGCGCTCGGCCTCGGCCCGCATCCGGCCCCGGACGTCGCCCCCGCCCCGGCCCACGGCCACCAGGGCCTCCTCCAGCACGTCGGCCAGGGCCACCCCGGGGACCTCGGTGGGGTACTGCATGGCCGAGAACAGCCCGGCGGCGGCCCGCTGCCAGGGCTCCAGGCCGAGCAGGTCGGTGCCGTCGAGGGTCACGCTGCCGCCGAGGACCTCGTAGCCGGGGCGTCCCATGATCACGTGGGTCAGCGTCGACTTGCCCGAGCCGTTGGGTCCCATCACCGCGTGCACCTCGCCGCTGCGCACGACGAGGTCGACGCCCCGGAGGATCTCCTTGCCCGCTACGCCGGCCCGCAGGCCGCTGATCCGCAGCTCAGCCATCGACCACCACCCACACCTCGTCACCCTCGACCACCACATCGTAGGTGGGCACCGGCTTGGTGGCGGGCAGCGAGTCGGGCTCACCCGTCTTCAGGTCGAAGCTGCTGCCGTGCTTCCAGCACTCGATCTGGCAGGTGGCCGGGTCGACCTCGCCCTCGCTCAGGGAATAGTCGGCGTGGCTGCAGGTGTCGCCGATGGCGTAGAAGTCGTCGCCCACCCGGACCAGGGCGATCTTGTGACGGCCGACCTCGAAGCGCCGCGCGCTGTCGGGCTCGACCTCGCCCGTGGAGCACAGCCGCTCCCGCCGCTCACCTGCCTCAGGCACGGGCCGGTGCCCCCTCCAGCTCGCGCCGGGCCAACTTCGCCGCGATCTCGCCGCGCAGGGCAGGGACGGCCCCGGGGGTGGGCAGGCGCTCCAGCACCTCCTCGAAGAAGCCGAGCACGATGAGGCGCTCGGCTGAGGCCGGCGGCACCCCTCGGCTCTCCAGGTAGTAGCGCTGGTCCTCGTCGACGGGACCGACGGCCGAGGCGTGGCTGCAGCGCACGTCGTTGTTCTCGATCTCCAGGTTGGGGACCGACTCGGCCCACGCCCCGTCGGACAGCTTGATGTTGCGGTTGGTCTGGAAGGCGTCGACCCCGGCCGCCTCCTTGCCGATGTGGATGAGGCCGGTGTACACCGAGCGCGAGCGACCCTGGACCGCTCCCTTGAACAGCAGGTTGCTGGTGGTCCGGGGGGCCAGGTGGTCCTGCAGGCTGCGGAAGTCGTGCATCTGGCTCCGCTCCCCGAAGTACACGGCCAGCATCTCACCCGAGCTGCCCTTGCCGGCGAGGACCGACTCGACCTCCAGGCGGGCGTAGTCGCCGCCGAGGGCGACCATGGCGGTGGCGAAGGTGGCGTCGCGCTCGACCCGGCTGACCTGGCGGCCGAGCTGCCACACCCGGGGTCCGAGGAGCTGGGCGTGCACGTAGCGCAGGCGGGCAGCGGCGCCTGCGTGGAGCTCGACCACGGGCAGCACCAGGGCATCGACCTCGTCGGAGCCGGCGTGGTCGTAGACGACCACCTCGCTGTCCTCCCCGGCCTGCACGACCAGGTGGGGGAAGGTGGCGCTGCCGGCCACGTCGGTGTGGTGGAGGACGGCCACCGGGGCGGGCACGACCACCCCGGCCGGCACCCGGACCAGCACCGGGTCGGCGGCGAAGGCATCGTGCAGCAGGCCGAAGGCGTTGGCCGCCTCCCCCGCCACCGAGCCCAGGGCGCTGCCCTCGGGGTCGAGGTCGGCGAGCCGGCCCACCTCGAGGCCGAGCTCGGCGGCCTCGGGCTCGACCTCCACGCCGAGGACCCGCCCGTTGCGGACCACCACCAGGGCCGAGCACCGGCCCAGGCGCTCCACCAGGGCCGCCAGGTGGGCCGGCGGCGGACCGGGGGACGTGGCCCCGTCGGCGCCGGCCTCGACGAGGGGGGCGTAGTCGTCGAGGTCGAGCTCGGGGATGCGGCTGTAGCGCCACACCTCCTCCTCCACCGTGGGCAGCGGGGTCGTGGTGTAGCGCTCGAAGGCTGCCTCACGGCGACGCTGCAGCCACGGCGGTCCGTCCAGGCGGGCCACGGCCTCGGCGGTGAAGGAGCTCAGAGGGAACCTCTCTCGGGTCCGGCGGAGGAGGGCGCGTCCTCCTCGTCGCCTCCGAGCCTACCGCCCAATGGTGGCCGGCCCCGGCCCGGAGGCCGGCGCGTCAGCGCCGGCGCCGGTTGCTGCGCAGCGGCCGGCTGCGCCGCGCTCGCCCGGAGGCCTCGGGTTCGTGTCGCTCCTGGGTGGCCACGCCGCTGGGATCGCTCGAGCCCACCGCGCCTCCTGGTGGGGGGCCCCACGCCCGGGTCTCGGCCTCGCTCCAGCCGCGGGAGGACCCAGGTCCGGCCGCCTCCGGGCCGGCGGCTGGCCCCGGCACCGACACCTGCTCCTGGGCAGGCTGGCGCTGGGTCGTCTCCTGCCTGTCCCAGGGCCGGGGCGAGGAGCCGCCGTGGTCGTGAGCGACGGGCTGGGCCTCGGTGCGCTCGTCCCGCCGGTGGCGGGCCTCGACCATCTCTTGGCGCGCCGCCGACTCGGGGCCGACGGCGGGATCGAGAGCCCGGGACACCAGCTTGCCGTGCCAGCGCTCGCCCTTGATGCCGCCCAGGACCGCACCGGCGATCATGGCCACCAAGGTCACCACGCCGGCCACGGTGGCGAAGGTGCCGTAGTCGGAGCCCGAGGTGGGCACCCCGAGCAGGCGGAGGTTGGTGGCCACCGCCTCGGTGTCGGTCTGGGTCCCGACGAGGGCGGCCACGACGGCGCCGATCAGCACGGCCAGGACCAGGACCAGAACCCCGTTGAGGGCGCCGGCGCGCCGGGCCAGCCGGCCGGCGATGTAGCCCCCGAAGAAGTAGGACAAGAAGAGCACCAAGGCGGTGATCACCGCGCCACCGATGCCCAGCTGCTCGTAGTCGTTGGCGGTGAGGGTGGCGGTGTCGATCCCCACCACCGAGAGGATCCCGGCCACGATGGCCAGGAGGATGGCGAAGGAGGCGAAGGCCACCAACGTCCCGGCCAGGATGCTCAGCAGGGAGATCGAACCCATGCCTGCGTCCCGGGCCAACATCTTGCGGTCCTTGCCGCTCTCGACTGCCTTTCGACCTCGCATGCTCGTGACCTCCGGGTCGCCGCGGGTTGGTCGCGCGACGATGCCCCGGAGCGACCAGGAGGAAACGCCCTTGGCCCGGGAGGTCAGCCTCGCCGGCGCCGGACGCGACCGAACGCCCGCCGCCACCACCGCGACGCCGGGCGCCGGCCCCGCTCGGCCGCGACCTCGGCCAGGATGGTGGGGCCGGCGGCGTTGAGGATCTCCTCGGCCTCGTCGAGCAGCCGGCCGACCCCCTCCCCCACCCCGACGCCGGGCGGCTCGGGGGGCGTGGGCGGCGCCACCATCGTCCCGTAGCTCCACCCGGCGTCGGCCAAGCGCCGCTCGAAGCGCGGGCACTGCTCGGGGCACCGCCACGGCGCCTCGGGTGCGAGGTCGAGATCACACTTCCGCACCGTCTCCCCGTTGCCATAGCTGCGGCTCTCGAAGTGCTTGCACTCCACCCGCATCGGCATGAGAGCCAAGTGTAGAGACGCCCACCGCCACTCCTTCAACCAGAGGTGGGGTAGCCGGTGGTGACGGGTGGCGCCGAGGGGAGGGGCCCAAGGGCCGCAGCGAAGCGAGGACCCTTGGGAGGGGAACCCTCGGTGACAGGACCCGTCAGAACCGGCGGGGGGTCACCCCACCGACCCCTCCATCTGCAGCTCGATCAGGCGGCTCCACTCGATGGCGTACTCCATGGGCAGGGTCCGGGTCACCGGCTCGATGAAGCCGTTGACGATCATGCCCATGGCCTGCTCCTCGGACAGGCCCCGGCTCATCAGGTAGAAGAGCTGGTCGTCGCCCACCTTGGAGACGGTGGCCTCGTGGCCCACCACCGCGTCGCGCTCGCCGATCTCCATGTAGGGATAGGTGTCCGAGACGCTGTGGTCGTCGAGGATGAGGGCGTCGCACTGCACGTGGCTCTTGCAGCCGTGAGCGCCGTCCTCCACCCGGACCAGGCCCCGGTAGCTGGTGCGCCCGCCGTCCTTGGAGATCGACTTGGACACGATGCGACTGGTGGTCTCGGGGGCGGCGTGGGTCATCTTGGCCCCGGCGTCCTGGTGCTGGCCCTCACCGGCGTAGGCCACCGAGAGCACCTCGCCCGAGGCCTTGGGCCCGACCATGACCACGGCCGGGTACTTCATGGTCAGGCGGCTGCCGATGTTGCCGTCGATCCACTCCATGTGGCCCTCGGCCTCCACCCGGGCCCGCTTGGTGACCAGGTTGAACACGTTGTTGGACCAGTTCTGGATGGTGGTGTA
>JADDRA010000066.1 GCA_016781105.1 Actinomycetota bacterium
AGGAGTACCGCCGGATGCATGCGGCGTCGATCACCGAGCTACGGCGCACCGGCACCGAGACGGCCGACGCCTTGTCCCGTCTCGGCGGCCGCCTGGACGAGCTGGTGAGCACCCAGGCCGACGACGATCGTTGGGCCGAGCTCAGGGACCAGTTCGGCGACGACGTCACCTCCAGCTTCCGCCAGATGCTCAGCGAGCGCCTGGACACCTACGCCGAGACCGTGCTGCGGGTCGCCAAGAGCAGCGCCGCCGACCTCGAGGAGTACCGCCGGATGCATGCGGCGTCGATCACCGAGCTGCGGCGCACCGGCACCGAGACGGCGGACAGCCTGGCGCGCCTGGCCGGGCGGATGGAGGAGCTGGCCACCATCCAGGCCGACGACGAGCGCTGGGTCGAGGTCATGCGCCAGCTCTGCGACGAGGTGACGGCCGAGCGGCAGCGCAACGAGCGGCGAGCCGAGAGCGCGGGCCCGTCCCGCTCCGAGATCCGGCTGGCGGCGGTGGAGGAGACGTTGAGCCACGTGAGCTCCCAGCTGGCCGACCTGGTGGCGAGCACCGGAGCCGGCCCCGATCCGGCCCCGGTGGCGTCCCTCGACGGCCACGATCTCGAGGCCCTGGCCGCCGCCGTGGCCGAGGCGCTCGCCGAGCGGCTCCCGGGCCCCGTCGCCGAGCCCGGGGGACGGGCCAGCGGCCGGGGCTCGGGGACGCCTGGCCGCTCCCAGAGCGCCCGCCGTGCCGACGAGGGCGCGCAGGCCCCGCCCACCCCGGCCACACGGACGTCCAGCACCCGGACCTCGGCCGGCCGCACCTCGACCACCCGCCCGGTCGCCAGCCGTTCCCGCCGGACCACCCCCATCCGGGTCCGGGGATCCGATCATCCCGCTACCTGATCGTCACCCGGCGGGCCGGGGTGGCCGGGCGACCCGGTTCACCGCCTCCCCGGCCGGTCCTGGGACGGCGCCGCCGTGGCATCCTGGGCAGGTGCCGCCCCCGCCGCCCCAGGTCCGCTGCGACGACGGGCCCAGGGAGGCCTGCGGCGTCTTCGGCGTCTACGCCCCGGGGGCGGCCGTGGCCGAGCTGACCTTCCTCGGCCTCTACGCCCTGCAGCACCGGGGCCAGGAGTCCGCCGGCATGGCGGTCAGCGACGGCGAGAGCGTCGTCGTCGACAAGGACATGGGCCTGGTGAGCAACGTGTTCAACCAGCGTCGCCTGGCTCCGCTGACCGGGCACCTGGCCGTGGGCCACACCCGCTACTCGACCACCGGCTCGAGCACCTGGCGCAACGCCCAGCCGGTGTACCGCGACGTCGGCCACGCCGAGTTCGCCCTCGGCCACAACGGCAACCTGGTCAACACCGACGCCCTGGCCGAGGAGGCGGGGATGCTGGCCGGCACGGTGGCCAGCGACAGCGACCTGGTGGCCGAGCTGCTGGCCGCCGACATCCGGGCGGAGGGCGGCGAGCGCAGCGACGGGCGCGACCTCGAGCACGCCCTGGGCCGGGTCCTGCCCCGGTTGCGGGGCGCCTTCTCGCTCGTGCTCATGGACGAGGGCCACCTGATCGGGGTACGCGACCCCAACGGCTTCCGGCCCCTGTGCCTGGGCCGCTTGGACGGCAACGGGGAGGGGGCTGCCGGCGGGGGCGCCGAGGGGGCCGGGGGCTGGGTGCTGGCCTCGGAGACGCCGGCGCTCGACGTGGTCGGGGCCCGCTTCGAGCGGGAGCTGGAGCCGGGCGAGATGGTGGTGATCGACGCCGCCGGGCTGCGCTCCCTGCGCCCCTTCCCCCCCGAGGGCGCCGAGCCCTCCCTGTGCCTGTTCGAGTTCGTCTACTTCGCCCGTCCCGACAGCCAGCTCCGGGGCCGCAACGTGCACCTGGCCCGCCAGCGCATGGGCGAGCTGCTGGCCCGCCAGGCCCCGCTGCCGCCCCCACCCCCCGGCCCGGCGGCCGAGGCCATGGTCATGCCCGTGCCCGAGTCGGGGGTGCCCGCCGCCCAGGGCTTCTCCCGGGCCTCCGGCATCCCCTACGGCGACGGCCTGGTGAAGAACCGCTACATCGGGCGCACGTTCATCGCCCCCGACCAGCAGCGCCGGGCCGACGCCGTGCGCATGAAGCTCAACCCCCTGCACGAGAACATCCGGGGCAAGCGCCTGGTGGTGGTCGACGACTCGATCGTGCGGGGCACCACCCAGCGGGCCGTGGTGCGCATGCTGCGCGACACCGGTGCCGCCGAGGTCCACCTGCGGATCATGTCGCCGCCCTACCGCTGGCCGTGCTTCTACGGCATGGACACCGGGTCGCGCGACGAGCTGCTGGCGGCCAACCTCGGCGTGGAGGAGATCAGGGACTACCTGGGCGCCGACTCGATCGCCTACCTCAGCCTGGAGGGCCTGGTCGAGGCCACCGCCACCGGTGGCGACGGCTTCTGCAGCGCCTGCCTGACCGGCGAGTACCCGGTGGAGATCCCCGTCGCCATGCGGCCCCGGGTGATCGAGGGCAACGACATGCCCGCCTCGGGGCTCGACCGGGAGCTGCGCGAGCCCAGCCTGGCGGCGGGTGCGGAGGCGTGATCGGAGCCCGCCGGCCTCCCGAGACCTACGCCTCGGCCGGAGTCGACATCGCCGCCGGCGAGCGGGCGGTGGAGCGGATCAAGGACAAGGTGCGCTCGACCTTCCGCCACGAGGTCATCGGCGACGTGGGCGGCTTCGGAGGCCTGTTCGCCCTCGACGTCGCCCGCTACCGGGCCCCGGTGCTGGTGGCCTCCACCGACGGGGTGGGCACCAAGGCCATGGTGGCCTCGGTGACCGGGCGCTTCGACACCATCGGCCTCGACCTGGTGGCCATGTGCGTCGACGACCTGGTGTGCCAGGGGGCCGAGCCGTTGTTCTTCCTCGACTACGTGGCGGTGGGGACCCTCGACCCCGATCACGTGGAGGCCCTGGTGGAGGGGGTGGTCGAGGGGTGTCGCCAGGCGGGGTGCGCCCTCCTCGGGGGCGAGATGGCCGAGCACCCCGGCGCCATGGAGCCCGGCCACTTCGACCTGGCCGGCTTCGCCGTTGGCGTGGCCGAGCGCGATCACCTGGTCACCGGCGAGGCCCTGCGGCCCGGCGACATCCTCCTGGGCCTGCCGTCGCGCGGGTTGCGCTGCAACGGCTACTCCCTGGCCCGCCGGGTCCTCCTCGACCGGGCCGGGCGCTCCCTCGGCGACCCGGCCTACCCCGGAGCCGACCACTCCCTGGCCGACGAGCTGCTGGAGCCGTCGGTGATCTACGCGCCGGCCGTGGCCGAGCTGTTGCAGCGCGTCGAGGTGCGGGCGGTGGCCCACGTCACCGGGGGCGGGATCATCGGTAACCTGTCCCGCGTGCTGCCGCCCTCCACCGACGCCGTCGTGCGCCGGGCGGCCTGGGAGACGCCCCCCATCTTCGGAGAGATCCAGCGCCTGGGGGAGGTGGCCGACGAGGAGATGGCGAGGGTGTTCAACCTCGGCATCGGCATGGTGGTGGCCGTGCCGCCGGGTGATGTCCACCGCAGCCTCGACCTGGCCCGCGCCGCCGGGCACCTGGCGGTGGAGATCGGCGAGGTGGTGGCCGGCCGCGGCCAGGTGATCCTCGACCCGGGTGGGTCGGTGTGACGCTCCAGCACCCCCCGCGCCCCGATCCGTGAAGGGCGTGCGCGTCCTGCTCCTCGTGGGGTTCGTGGTCGTGGTGAGCCTGATCGCCGGGGCCTACGCCGCCGGCCGGGAGGTGCCCAGGCTCACCGCCGCCGAGGCTCGCACCTTCGCCGTGCAGGCCCTCACCGACAGCGGGGCCCGCCCGGTGGAGCCCAGCGGCGAGCCCCGGGCCGAGACCTTCACCCCGGTGCCCGAGGGCGAGGAGGAAGCCGGGGTCGGGGAGGAGGAGGCGCCGACGGCCGACCCCATCCCGGTGTGGGTGGTGCCCCTGCGCGTGGCGAACCAGCCGATCGAGCTCTACGTCGCCGCCTCGGGAGGCCGGGCCGTCAACCTCGACGATGCCCTGCCCGACGGGGGCTTCGTGCTGAACGAGGAGCAGTTCGACCGGCTCGAGCGCTTCCGGCTCGACCTGGCCGGGGACCGGGTGCGGGCCCAGCGCCAGGGGCCGTCCCTCGTCGCCGGGCTGTTGATCGGACTGGTGGCGGTGGGCCTGCTGGTGTCGGTCGTCACCCGCCGGGTGCGGGCTGCACGCACCGACGACGGGTGAGCACCGGCTTTCCCTCGCTGCGCGACCACCTCCTGGCCCACGCCGTGCGCAGCGGGGACTTCGTGCTCAAGTCCGGGCGCCGGAGCCGCTGGTTCGTCGACGCCAAGCAGTCGACGTGCCGGCCCGAGGGCATGCTCCTGGTGGCCGAGGCCGCCCTCGAGGTCCTGCCCGGGGACGCCACCGCCATCGGGGGCCCGACCATGGGAGCCGACGCCGTCGCCTTCGCCGTGGCCGCGATGGCCGCCACGCGCGGACGCATGCTCCACAGCTTCAGCGTGCGGGCCGAGGTCAAGGACCACGGCGGTGGCGGCCGCGTGGCCGGCGTGGTCCAACCCGGGGACCGGGTGGTGATCACCGAGGACACCGTGACCCGGGGCGTCTCGATGCTCGAGGCGGCCGAGGTCGTCCGCAGCTACGGCGCCACGCCGGTGCTGCTGCTGCCCGTGGTCGACCGGGGGGGCACGGCGGCGGGGCTGGCCCGGGAGGCGGGCATCGCCTACCGGGCCCTGGTCACCGCCGAGGACCTGGGCGCCAGCTACGAGGACTGAGCCGCTCAGGCCCGCTTGGCCGCGGCCTTCTTCTTCGCCGTCGACCCGGCCCCCCCGCTCGACGTGCCGCCGCCCGCGCTCGAGTCCGCCGGAGGCGGGGACCACACGCCCCTGGCGAGCTTGGGAGCCTGGCGGGGCGTCATCACGGCGTCCTTGAACCCCTTGAGCGGGGTGATGCGCGCCTTTTTCGATGCCTTGATCCGGACCGGCTCGCCGGTGGCGGGATTGCGTCCCATGCGGGCCGGACGGTCCACCTTGGTGAACTTGGCGAACCCGCTGATGCTGACCGGCTCTCCCTTGGCCACCACCGCGGTGATGACCTCGGTGAGCCGTCGCAGCGTGTCGTCGACCTGCTTGGCGTCGAGGTCGCCGTGGGCGGCGACCACCTTGACCAGCTCTCGTCGGTTCATGGCTTCGTCCCTTCCTCGAGGTTGCCTGCCATAGTGTGACGGCCTGGGCCGACCCGATGGGGGACCTGGCCGGGCCGGCATTCGAGCACCTCCGGGACCGCCGGGCGAGGGCCTGGGCGGGCCTCCACCCGCCCACGAGCCGTGGTCGCGAGCGGACGAGCCGTGGTAGCCCGCTGTCCCTTTTTCCCCAAGTCGGCGTATCCTAGTGCTGCAGGCGAGGAGAGCCGTTCGAACGGGGAGGCACCATGACCGTCCAGCACCACGATCTCGAGACGCCCGAGGCGCTCCTCACCCCGGCCGAGGTGGCCGAGCTGTTCCGCGTGAACCCCAAGACGGTCACCCGCTGGGCCCGGGCCGGCAAGCTGCACGCGATCCGCACCCTCGGCGGCCACCGTCGCTTCCGGGCCTCGGAGATCCGGCGCTGCCTCGAGGAGATGTCGGCCGACGAGGCCCCGACCAGCTAGCACCCGGCTCGGGCGGCGAGTCCCTCAGGCCTCGCTGTCGAGGCGGCTCACGCCGCGCACGTTGGCGTCGGGCGCCAGCCGGTCGAGCCCGTCGGCGGCGCCCCGCAGGTGGTGGTCGAAGAAGTCGAGGGTGGCCGTGGTGACGACGCGGACCTGAGGGAGCGCCGGAGAACCCTGGTAGGGCTCGCTGTGGTCGCCTCCGAGGATCGTGAGCAGGTGCTTGGGGGGCGGTGCCTCCTCGAAGGCGGCTCGCCCGTCGGCGTAGCGCACGCTGGTGTCGGCGTCGCCGTGGACGAGGAGCAGGGGCGTGCGGATGCGGGCCCAGAAGTCGCCTCCGGGGAAGGGGACCTGGCGCCCGGCCAGCACGACCCCGGCGTCGACCCGGGGGTCGTGGTAACAGGTGTTGGCCACCAGGCCCAGCGTCGTCATGCCGCCCAGGGAGTGGCCGGCGGCGCCGATGCGCTCGGGATCGACGAGCCCGGCCAGCTCGTCGGTGCCGTCGGCGCTGGGGGCCAGCAGCTCGTCGATCACCACGCTCATGTCGCCGGGCTGGTTGGGGTAGTCGTCGGGGGCTGGCCTCCTCGGGGTCGGCGGCGAAGGGGAAGACGGGGGCGGCGACCACGTAGCCGGCGCCGGCCCAGGCCCGCAGCAGCCCGAAGTAGCGCTCGCCCAGACCCCCCGAGCCGTGGGCGAAGACGATCAGGGGGAACGGCCCGTCGGCCGTCGCCGGCGGAGCGGCCTCGCGCGCTCCCTCACCGGGTGACCCGTCGGCCGGGTAGAACACGACGGTCTCCAGGGTCCTGGTGGGCAGGGCCGGGTTGGCGGCGAAGGCCAGGGTGGGCCGGCTGGCGTCGACGAAGGTGACACGGCGGGTCCCCACCGCGTAGCGGGGGACCGGGGCGCCGGGGGCGACCGCGGACTCGGCCACCTGCGCAGGTCCCCCTCCCGCCCCGTCCCCGGTCTGGTTCGAGCCCCCGCCGAGGGCGCCGAGCACGCCCCCGGTCCCGGCGACCAGGGCCACGACCGCGACCGCCACCAGCGCCCGGGTCGGCTGCTGGGCCAGGTGGCCGTCGACGACCACGTGGGCGGGTTGGTCGCCGCCCGGTCCCGGGGCGCTCACGGCCAGGCGGAAGCGGTGACGGCGGGCGGACCCGGCCACGAGGCGGCGCCGAGCCCGCACGGTGACGTCGACCTGGCGGACGGCTCCGGGCGCCACCTCGGCGCGGGCCGGGTCGACCACGACGTCGAGCGCCGCCCCCTCGGGGCCGACTTCGACCGTGGCCCGGGCCGCAGCGGCGCCTCGGTTCTCGAGCACGAGGACGTGGTGCGAGGTCCGGGCCGCGGCGGCGCCGGGCGGGACGAGCCGGGCCTCCAGCTCGACGAAGCCGGCCACCTCGACCACCCCCGACACCTCGGTCG
>JADDRA010000090.1 GCA_016781105.1 Actinomycetota bacterium
GGGCGTGCGCTCCAGGGCGGAGCTGGCCCCGGCTCGGGCCGCCTCGAGCACCCCGGCGAGCGTGGCCCCGGCCTGGCCGGCCGCCTCGGTGCCGGCCTCGGACGCCTCCCGCACGACGGTGAGGATCGTGCCCTCCACCGGGCGGCCCACGGCCTGGTAGGCGCCCTCGCTGGCGGCGACCAGGGCCCTGGCCACGGTCGGGCCGTCGACCACCTCGGCCGAGGAGAAGGTCGAGGTCAGCCCCCGCAGGATCTGGCTGAGGATGACGCCCGAGTTGCCCCGGGCGCCCATGAGCGCGCCATGGGCGATGGCCTTGCACACCGAGGCCAACTCGGGCTCGGTGCCCTCGAGCTCGCCGAGCACCGACTCCACCGTCAAGGCCATGTTGGTGCCGGTGTCGCCGTCGGGCACCGGGTAGACGTTGAGCCGGTTGAGCGCCTCCTGGTGCGCCCGCAGCGCGTCTCGGTAGGCGACCAGCACCGCCCGGAGGTCAGCGGGCTCGAGCCGCTCCAGAGTAGCCATGGCCGGCGATGTTATCGAGCCGCGCCCGCTCGGACCGGGGCGGGCCGGGGCGGGCCACCAGGCCCTGGTAGCCTCTCGGCCATGGCCTCGGTCTGTCAGCTCTGCGGCAAGCACCCCTCCTTCGGCATGAGCATCAGCCACTCGCACCGCCGGACCAAGCGTCGGTGGAACCCGAACATCCAGCGGGTGCGGGCCCAGGTCGACGGTGCCTCCCGCCGGCTGCACGCCTGCACCTCGTGCATCAAGGCCGGCCGGGTCACCAAGCCGGCCCGACGCCCGGCGTCCTGACCTCCCCGAACGCATGCAGGGCGTGGTCAAGTCCTACGACCCGGGGACCCTCCAGGGCACCTTGATCTGCGACACCGACATGACCGACTACGACCTGGCCGCCGACGCGCTGGCCGGCTCGGTCTTCCGCATGCTGCGCCAGGGCCAGCGGGTGGTGTTCGACCTCGACGAGGCCGGGCGGGCCACCCGCCTGCGCCTGGGCTCGGAGGTCGACATGGGCACGCCGGGGTTCGACTCCGAGGGCAGGCCCGTCCCCCGGGACGGTGCGGACCGGCCCGGCCCCACGCCCCCGGCGTGACGCCTGCCTCCGGCGCCCGGGTGTGACGGCTCCCGGGCGGGCCCCGGCGCCGGGTCGGCCCCCCGGCCGGGAGATCGACTGGCGGGCCCGGGGTGGGGATCGGCGCGGCCCCGGCCGTGGTGGTGGCCGCAGGGCTCGCTCCCGGCGGCGCACGGCCGTCGTCGCCCTGGCCGTGGTGGTGCTCGGCGTGCTGGTGCTCGCCGTGCTCGGCGGGGATGACGCCGGCGATGACGGCGGCGAGGAGGCGGCCCCGGCGGCGAGGGGGCGCTGGGAGCCGATGGCCGCCTCGCCCCTGTCCCCCCGCATCGGCGCGGCCAGCGTGTGGACGGGGCGGGAGATGCTGTTGTGGGGCGGTCGGGACTGCGCCGAGGGCCGGTGCGACGACGAGGGCGTCCCGTCCCTGGCCGACGGGGCGGCCTACGACCCGGCGGCCGACACCTGGCGGATTCTCGCGCCCTCGCCCCTGCCCGCCCGTTCAGGGGCGGCCGGGGTGTGGACGGGCCGGGAGCTGTTGGTGTGGGGCGGCCGGGATCCCGCCGGAGCCCGGAGCGACGGCGCCGCCTACGACCCGGACGCCGACACCTGGCGAGTGCTCGCCCCCGCTCCCCTGGCCGCCCGCAGCGGCCTGGCGGTCTGGACCGGCCGGGAGATGCTGGTGTGGGGCGGGACGGTGGACGCCTCGGGCCAGGAGGTCTTCGCCGACGGTGCGGCCTACGACCCCGAGGCCGACACCTGGCGGATGCTGGCCCCCTCGCCCCTGGCCGGGCGCTTCGAC
Source organism: Actinomycetota bacterium (assembly GCA_016781105.1). GTDB lineage: Bacteria > Actinomycetota > Acidimicrobiia > Acidimicrobiales > CADCSY01 > JADDRA01. Next base: position 1,884 of record JADDRA010000090.1, read on the forward strand.
ATGGTGACCGAGTGGAGCGACGGGGAGCTTCTCGTCTGGGGTGGCCGCTCGGGAGCGGACAACCTGGCCGACGGCGCCGCCTACGACCCCAAGGCCGACGCCTGGCGGGTGCTGGCGCCCTCGCCCCTCTCACCCCGGGTCGTGCGCGGGGTCTGGAGCGGGCGCGAGCTGCTGATCTGGGGCGGGGAGCAGGGCGCCGAGGCGCTGGCCGACGGTGCCGCCTACGACCCGGTGGCCGACGCCTGGCGGGCGTTGGCCCCCTCGCCGCTCAACGCCCGGCGGGGCAACGCCCTGGTCTGGACGGGGACCGACATGCTCGTCTGGGGCGGGGGCGGAGGGACGGGCGCCCTCTTCTTCGCCACCGGCGCCGCCTACGACCCCGGCGCCGACGCCTGGCGACCCCTGCCGCCCTCGCCTGGCCGCTTCATCCCCGACACCCTCTGGAGTGGTGAGGAGATGCTGGTGTGGGGCGGCATCGTGCCCGGGCCCCGTCCGGCCTCGGTGGCGGCCAGCCGCGACGGGGTCCGCTACCGGCCCTGAGCGCCGGCGCTCCTCACGGCAGCCGGGAGAACCAGACCAGCGACGTGGCCGCCGCCAGCAGGGCGAAGGTGAAGGCGGCGCCGGTGAACCAGCTCCCGATCTCGCGCTGCTCGGTGACGAAGCCGATGGAGCTGCCGATGTCCTGGTAGACGGTCTGGAGCTGCTCGGTGGTGGCCGCGGAGAAGGACGAGCCTCCCGTGGCCTCGGCCAGGGCGGCCAGCTCGGCCTCGTTCACCGCCACCGGAAGGGTCTGGCCCTGGTAGCTGATCGTGCCGTCGGGCGTGCCGAAGGCGATCGTGGTCACCGGCACGCCCGACTCGACCGCGGCCGCCGCGGCCAGCTCGTTGGGCGTACCCACCTGGGTCTCGCCGTCGGAGAGGATGAGGATGTGGGCGGGCACGGGCTCGCCGTCGCCGGCGTCGGGCACCGACTCGACGGCGGCCAGGGAGGCGAGGACGGCCTCGCCGATGGCGGTGGACTCGGCCAGCTCCAGGCGCCCGATGGCGTCGATCACCTGGGAGCGGTCGGTGGTGGGTGGGACGAGGACCTGGGCCGTGCCGGCGAAGGCCACCAGGCCCAGGTTGATCTGCTCGGGCAGGAGCCGGGCGAAGGAGGTGGCCGCCGCCTTGGCCGAGGCCAGGCGGGAGGGCCGGACGTCGGTGGCGTCCATGGAGATGGAGACGTCGATGGCCATCATGATCGTCGCCCGCTCGCGCGGCACCAGCTCGGCCCGGGCCGGGCGGGCCAGGGACAGCACCATCCCCGCCAGCGAGACGAGCAGCAGCGCGGCGGGGAGGTGGCGGCGCCAGCCCGGGCGGCGAGGGGCCACCGACGCCAGCAGGGCCAGGTTGGTGAAGCGCACCGCGTAGCGCCGTCGCCCTCGGACCTGGAGCACCACGTAGGCCGCCGCCAGGGCGGCGACCACCAGGAGCAGCAGCAGGCGGTCGCCGGCCAGGAACCTCACCGGGCGACGGAGGTGCCGGCCCGGCGCCGGCGGTGCTCGACGAAGGCGACGATGTCGAACAGCCAGTCGCGATCGGTGCGCAGCACCAGGTGGTCGGCGCCGGCGGAGCGCACCGCCCTCGCCGTGACCTCCCGCTGGGCGGCCGCGGCCTCGGCGTAGCGGGCCCGCAACCGGGCGTCACCCGTGCCGACCTCGAGGCGCTGCCCCGTCTCCGGGTCGACCAGCGAGAGGATGCCGACGTCGGGCAGGGCCAGCTCGCGAGGGTCGAGGACCTCCACGGCGAGCACGTCGTGGCGGGCGGCCAGGGCCCGCAGCGGGCGCTCCCAGCCTCCGGCGCCCAGGAAGTCGCTGATGACGACCGCGAGGCCCCGCCGCCGGGTCAGGCGCACGCCGGCCTCCAGGGCGCCGGCCAGATCGGTGGCGCCCCCACCCTCGTCCCGGGGGGCGGTCGCCACCCGGTGGAGCAGGGCGCGGACGTGCTGGCGCCCGGGCCGGGCCGGGACCGAGGAGGTCGTCCCTGCCTGCACCAGCAGGGCCCCCAGGCGGTTGCCCACCCGAGCGGTCAGGTGGCCCACGGCGGCGAGGGCGGACAGGGCCAGGTCGCGCTTCTCGCAGGAGGCCGTGCCGAAGTCGAGGCTGGCCGACAGGTCGACCACCACCCAGGTCTCGAGCTCCCGGTCGGCGATGGGCATGCGCACGTGGGCCTCGGTGGTCCGGGCGGTGACGTTCCAGTCGATGAGGCGCACGTCGTCGCCCGGCAGGTAGGCCCGGGCCTCGCCCGGCTCGGTCCCCGGCCCGGGCAGCAGGCCCTGGTAGTCGCCCTGGAGGATCCCGTCGAGGCGGTGGGTGACGCGCAGCTCCAGGCGGCGGAGCAGCTCCTCGGTGCCCGGGCGCGCCCCCCCGGCGGTGGGCGCCGGGAGCGGGATCACGGCGCCGCGCCGGCCTCGGCCCGGCGGGACTCGACCAGCGGCGCGGTCACCACCGACAGGATCCGGGCCAGCACGGCGTCGGCCTCCACCCCCTCGGCCAGGGCCTCGTAGGTGAGCACGAGGCGGTGGCGCAGGACGTCGAAGGCCACGTCGAAGACGTCCTGGGGCACGGCGTAGTCGCGGCCGCGCAGCAGGGCCAGCGCCCGCCCGGCGGCGACCAGCCCCAGGCTCCCCCGGGGGCTGGCGCCGTAGGCGATGTAGGGGGCCAGCTCGGCCACGCCGTGGTCGGCCGGTGCCCGGGTGGCCAGCACCAGGCGCACGGCGTAGTCGGTGACCCCGGCGTCGACGAACACGGCGTCGGCGGCCTCCTGGAGCCGGGCCAGGTCGTCGATCCCGATGACCCGCTCGGCCGAGGGTGGGCGCACGCCCATGCGCCGCACCACCTCGGTCTCCTCCCCATGGGTGGGGTAGCCGACCACCAGCTTCATGAGGAAGCGGTCACGCTGGGCCTCGGGCAGGGGGTAGACGCCCTCGCTCTCGATGGGGTTCTGGGTGGCGAGCACCAGGAAGGGCAGGGGGACCGGGTGGGTGGTGCCGCCGATGCTCACCTGGTGCTCGGCCATGACCTCGAGCAGGGCCGACTGGACCTTGGCCGGGGCCCGGTTGATCTCGTCGGCCAGCACGAAGTTGGCGAACACCGGACCCAGCTCGACGTCGAAGCGCTCCGTGCTGGTCCGGTAGATCCGGGTGCCCACGAGGTCGGAGGGGATGAGGTCGGGGGTGAACTGCAGGCGCACGAAGCTCCCCCCCACGCAGGTGGCCAGGGTCTCGACCGTGAGGGTCTTGGCCAGCCCGGGCACCCCCTCGATCAGGCAGTGGCCCCGGGCCAGCAGGCCGACCAGCAGCCGCTCGAGGAGGCGATCCTGGCCCACGATCACCTTCTTGGCCTCGAACAGCACCCGCTCGAGCAGGGCGGCCTCGTCGGTCACCGGCGCGCCCCGCAACGTCCGGGCCGAGTCGGGACCGGGGAGCTCGCTCACCAGGGTCACGCTACCGGTGGCCCCCGGGCGCCGGTGATCGCCCGGGTGACCGGCCGAGGGCCCTTCCTCAGGCCCTGACCGCGATGGCCCGCAGGCCCAGGCCCATGAGGAACAGCCCGCCGAAGCCGTAGAGCAGGTAGCGCCAGCGCTCGAGCTGCTGGCGGTAGGAGTAGAGGATCCCCACCGAGGCCAGGGCGACGAAGCCGTAGAACATGTGGAACTGCTCGGCCTGGCGATCCTCGCCGGCCACCATGGCCACGCCGAGGCCGACCTGGGCGAAGATGGCCACCTCGGCCGCGACCGTGAACCACCACAGCGACCGGGTGCGCAGCCGCGGGCGCCAGTGGGCGACCAGGGCCCACAGCCCGGCCAGCGCGTTGGCGACGATGGCGATCCACGCCCCCACGACGTGGAGGTCGAGCAGGATCAGGGACGCCTCGCGTCGGTCGCCACCTCGTAGGACCACAGCTCGCTGGTCATGGCCAGTGGCGCCTGGCCCTCGGGCCGGCGCTGGTGCTGGTCCCGGAACCCGGAGGAGGCCATCCACGCCTGGAAGGCTTCCTCGTCCCGCCAGCGGGTCACGACCAGCCAGGTCGTGCGCTCGTCGGTGGGACGCAGCAGCTCGAAGCCCTCGAAGCCGTCCTGGCGGTCGACCTCGCCGGCCCGGGCCGCGAACCGCCCGGCGAGGGCCTCGCCGTGCTCGGCGGGGACGGTGATGGCGTTGATCTTGACGATCGACATGCCCGGGACAATACGGCGCCGGCTTGCCCCTCGCTCCGCCCACCGGGGCCGGTCCGGGTGTAGCGTGGCCGCCGCAGGGGTAGAGGTCGCGGCGTCGTGGCGGGCCCTACAACCACAGGCCGGCGTGTCGAGCCGGCGACGGAGGTACACCGACATGGGTATCGGAGTGAGCGTGTTCCTGCTGGCCGTGGGGGCCATCCTGGCCTTTGCGGTCGACGTCACCGTCTCGGGCCTCAACCTGAACACCGTCGGCGTCATCCTCATGATCGTCGGCGCCCTCGGGCTGTTGATCTCGGCGCTGTTCCTCAGCAGCTTCTCCGCCTACGGCACCCGCCGGGCCGACCGGGAGACCGTCGTGCGCGAGGAGCGCTTCTAGCGCCAGGGCCTGACGCAGGCGGGCCGCCTACCTGCGCTGCAGCAGCAGGGCCTTGGTGGCCTCGAACTCCGAGCGGGTGACCACGCCTCGGCGGCACAGCTCGTCGAGGCGCTCGAGCTGCTCGACCACCGAGAGGTCGCGACCGGCTCGCGCCCCGATTCGCGAGCCGGTCGAGCGGTCCCGAGCCTCCTCGATCTGGCGGTGGATCTCGGCCTGCACCCGGGAGGGGCGGGGGATGGGGCTGAAGCTCTGGCGGCCTCCCTCCCCCCCCGACTCGACGACCAGGTCGCCGCAGCCGAGCACCCGCTCGAGCAGGCGCTGGCGGACCAAGACGCTGTGCACCCGCTCGAGAGGGATCTCGATGCCCTCCTTGGCCACCACCCCCCGGCGGTGGACGAGTCGATCAGTGGTGACCACCAAGCTCGTCGTCGCCCAGCGGGCGTAGCGCACGGCGAAGCGGAGCAGCGCCACCAGGGTCAGCGCCGCCGCCACCACCTGGACGAGCTCAGGGGCGTCGACGGCGGCCAGCGCCACCAACACGGCCAGGGCCAGCGCCAGGGCCAGGGCGGGCGGGGCGAAGAAGGACCAGTGGGGACGCAGGTCGAGGACCACGTCCTCGCCGTCGTCGAGCAGCCTCCGGGGGAAGGCCATCGCCTGGAGGCTACTGCTGCGCTCCCACCTCGGTGCCGCACCGGGACCGGCCAGCTTCGGTTCGCCGCGCTCGGTCCGTCACCGGTAGGTGCGGCGCCGGAAGACCCGCTCGGGCGAGACGACCCGGTCGAGGAACAGCAGCCCGTCGAGGTGGTCGAGCTCGTGCTGGACAGCCCTGGCTTCGAAGGCGTCGCACTCGAGCTCGAGCTCCTCTCCGTCCAGACCGATCCCCCGCACCACGAGGGCCTCGGCCCGGACCACGTCCCCGGTGAGGTCGGGCACGCTCATGCACCCCTCCCGTCCCACCTCCCTGGGCACCTCACCTCCGGCCTCGACCAGCACGGGGTTGAACAGGACGACTTCGCCATGGCACGAGCGGGCCTTGCGATGACCGCTGACGTCCATGCAGAAGACCCGCCAGGAGGCGCCGAGTTGGGGAGCGGCGATGCCCACGCTGTGGGACGACGCCCGCATGGTGTCCACCAGGTCGGTGGCCAGGGCCACCGCCTCGCCGTCGATCACCTCCACCGGCCGGCACGCCCGCCCGAGCACGGGGTCGGGCAGGACCAGGACGGGCCGGATCACCTTCCCCCGGACGCCTAGAGGACGTCGGCGTCATCGGCCCGGACGTGCAGGTCGACCCCGAGCTCGCCGGCCACCACCCCCAGCTCCTCGCCGAGCGCCACGCCGTCGGTACCCGGCGCCAGGGTGACCGCCAGCAACAGCACGTAGGCGGCTCGGCTCCCCTCGCCCAGCCGGCGGGTGCTCAGGTCGACGATGTTGGCCCCGTGGTCGGCCAGGAGGCGGGTCACCCGGTGCACGATGCCGGGCCGATCGGCCCCGTGCACCGAGACCGACCAGCTCCGACCCTCGGCACCAGCCCCTCCGGCGCCAGCCTCTCCGGCGTCGGCCTCGGCGGGCTGGCTCACCGGCTCGGCCACGGGCCGAACGGCGACGGTGAGACCCCGGGGGGCGACCTCGCAGGCCAGGGCCGCCTCGAGCGCGGCGACGTCCTCGTCGTCGGGCACCTCGACCACCAACATGATGGCGAAGTGCCCGCCGAGGATGGTCATGGCGCTGTCCTCGAGGTTGCCGCCGTGGTCGACCAGCACTCCGGTCACCGCGGCCACGATGCCGGGCTGGTCCAGGCCCAGGGCGGTGACGGCGACGTGGGCCACGGCCCCTCAGGCCCAGCCCAGCTCGTCCAGCCGGTGGTCGTCGATCCCGAAGTGGTGGGCAATCTCGTGCACCACCGTGACCCTGACCTCCTCGATCACCTCGGCCTCGGTGTCGCAGTGGCGGCAGATGGGCCGACGATAGACGGTGATGCGGTCGGGCATGACCAGGCCGCCGTAGGCCTCCCGCTCGGTGAGGGGCACCCCTTCGTACAGCCCGAGCAGGCCCGCGGGCGAGTCCTCCCCCACCTGGACGACCACGTTGTCCATGAGCCGGCCCAGCTCCTCGGGGATCTCGTCGAGGGCGTCGGCCACCAGCTCCTCGAAGCGCGAGCGAGGGACCTCGATCACCGCAGCCGACGCTATCCCTGGGTCCGCCCCCTCTCCGAAGGGCCTCGGCCTAGAGCTGGCCCTCGCGGCGATGCACCGCCCGCACCGCCGCCTCCAGCTGGCGGGGCACGACGTCCTTGAGCAGGTAGCCGGTGGCCCCTGCGGCCACGGCAGGGATGACGTCGTCCTCCGAGGAGAAGCTGGTGAGCACCAGGCTGGCGACCTCGGGGTGGTGCTCGGCGATGCCCCTGATGACGGCCACCCCACCGGCGCCGGGCATGACCAGGTCCATGAGCACGACGTCGGGTCGCAGCCGGGCCACCTCGGCCAGCGCCCGCTCCCCGTCGGCGGCCTCCCCCACCACCTCGATGCCCTCCCGGCTCGACAGGAAGGAGCGCAAGCCCTCGCGGACCACCGGGGTCGTCGACGACGAGCACCGGGATCACCTCGCCCCCCGTCGCCTCAGCCACCGGGCACCTCGGCATCGGGCACCTCGGCATCGGGCACCTCGGCATCGGGCACCTCGACGCGCACCCTCGTGTCGTGCCCGGGCGACGGGGCGGTCACCGACGCGATGGCCAGGCGCCCACCCAGGGCCTCGGCCCGCTCGCGCATGGAGGTGAGCCCCAGGCGCCGGGCCCGCATGGCCCGGGCCTCGGGGTCGAAGCCCACGCCGTCGTCGGCCACCTCGACCACCACGGCCGCACCCACCTCGATGGTGACGTCGATGCGCCTGGCGCGGGCGTGGCGGGCGGCGTTGGCGAGCGCCTCCTGGACGATGCGCAGCAGCACCACCTCGACCTCACCGTCGATGGCCTCACCGTCGATGGCCCCGCCGTGGATGGCCTCGCCGAGGTCGGCGTCCCCGTCGGGAGCAGACCCGTCCCACGTCGTCGCTGCGGTAGGGGCTCGGGTCGACCAGCAGGGAGCCCAGCAGGCCGTGGGTGCGGGGAAGGGGCCCGATGGCGTCGATGAGCTCGTCGCTCATGCCCGCGGTGATGAAGCGGGCGAACCCGTCACCCTTTGCGTCAGGGGTGCCGAGGGCGGCGTAGGTGGCCCCCACCAGCTCCCGGGCGGCGGCCACCAGGTGCTGGAGGACGGCATCGACCGAGCGCTGCCCGGCGAGGCCGAGGATGGCTCGCTCACCGCCGCCAGCGCCGCCTCGCTGGGGGCCTCGAGCGGGGTGCTCTTCCCCGTGGCGTTCCATCATGGTGGGCGCTCCGTCTCGACCGCCCCGGTTCGTGGAAGGGTCCTGGCATGGGATTCTTCGGACCGGAGCTGGCCCTGGTGGCCGTGCTCATCGTGATCAACGCCGCCTTCGCCGGCAGTGAGATCGCCCTGGTCTCGTTGCGTGAGGGCCAGCTCAAGCGCCTGGACGAGTCCGGACCGCGAGGCCGGGTCCTGGCCCGCCTGGCCCGCGATCCCAACCAGTTCCTCGCCACCATCCAGATCGGCATCACCCTGGCCGGGTTCCTGGCCTCGGCGGCGGCCGCCTCCTCCTACGCGATCATGCTCGAGGAGCCCCTGTCGTTCCTCGGCGCCGCCGCCGAACCCGTCGCCCTGGTGCTGGTCACCCTGGTGCTCACCTACTTCACCCTCGTGCTGGGCGAGCTGGCACCCAAGCGGGTGGCGCTCCAGCGCTCCGAGGGCTGGGCCATGCTGGCGGCGCGGCCGCTCTCCGCCCTGGCGGTGGTCTCCCGACCGGCCGTCTGGCTGCTCAGCCGCTCCACCGACGTGGCCGTGCGCCTCTTGGGCGGCGACCCTCACGCCCAGCGGGAGGAGATCACCGAGGAGGAGATCCGCGACATGGTGGCGACCCAGGACGCGTTCAGCCCCGACCAGCGAGGGATCGTCGAAGGGGTCTTCGAGCTCGACGAGCGGACGCTGCGCCAAGTGCTCATCCCCCGCCTCGACGTGGTCGCCTTCGAGGAGCACCAGCCGGTGGCCGAGGTGCTGGACGGGCTGGTGCGCACGGGCCACTCCCGGGCGCCGGTGCACCAGGGCGACCTCGACCGGGTGGTGGGCGTCGTGCACATCCGCGACCTCGTCGGCGCCGACGGGGCGGTGGGCACCTGGGCCCGTCCCGCCCTGGTGCTGCCCGAGACGGCCCGCGTCCTCGACTCGCTGCGCCGGCTCCAGAACGACCGCCAGCAACTGGCCATCGTCGTGAGCGAGCACGGTGGCGTGGAGGGCCTGGTGACGATGGAGGACATCGTCGAGGAGATCGTGGGTGAGATCTACGACGAGTTCGACCCCGACCTGGCCACCGCCCAGCACAACGAGAAGGGTGAGATCGTGCTGCCCGGCTCCTTCCCCGTGCACGACCTGGTCGACCTCGACGTCTCCCTTCCCGAGGGTGCCTACACGACCGTCGCCGGGCTGGTCCTCGACCACCTGGGCCACCTCCCCGAGGCGGGCGAGTGCGTGGAGGTGGGCGACTGGCGCATCGAGGTGCTGGCCATGAACCGCCGGGCCATCGCCGAGGTGCGCCTCCAGCCCCTCACCTGAGCGGCGCGGGCCGTCGATCGGGCCGGGGGCGCGCCCCTGGGATAGTGTCGCGCCCCCACCCCGCACCGCCTGCCCGAGGACCGTGATGACCAGCACCGACACCCCCGACCGCCAGACCGGTCCGGCCATGGACCCCGAGAGCCTGGCCCTCCACCTGCTCGGCGCCACCCAGGAGGCGGCCATGGCCTGCGTGCCCTGGGTGGGCCGGGGCGACAAGGAGGCGGCCGACGAGGCCGCCGTCGCCGCCCTGCGCTCGGCCCTGGCCGGCGTTCCCGGGCAGGGCCGGGTGGTCATCGGCGAGGGTGAGAAGGACGACGCGCCCATGCTCTACCAGGGCGAGGAGCTGGGCACGGGCACGGGTGCCGGTTGGGACCTCGCCGTCGACCCCCTCGAGGGCACCAACTACTGCGCCGGAGGCGCCGAGGGTGCCATCGCCGTGCTCTCCGTCGCCCCCCGGGGCAGCATGTGGGGCACCCCGGGCTGGTACATGGACAAGCTGATCGTCGGGCCCCGGGCCACCGGGGCCATCGACATCACCGTGCCCGTGGAGGACAACCTGCGCCGGGTGGCCGAGGCGCTGGACAAGCGGGTGGAGGAGGTCGTGACCATCGTCCTCGACAAGCCCCGACACGTCGAGCTGATCGAGCGCATCCGGGCCGCGGGGGCCAGCGTCATCGAGATCCGCGACGGCGACGTCATGGGCTCGCTGCTGGCCCTGGTGCCCGGTGGGGGGGCCGACGTCGCCCTCGGGATCGGAGGAGCACCCGAGGGTGTGCTGACCGCCTGCGCCGCCCGGCTCCTCGGAGGCGAGATGCAAGGGCGCCTGGCACCTCAGAGCGACGAGGAGCGGTCGCTGCTCGAGGCCGAGGCGGTCGACGTCGACGCCGTGCTCACCCTCGACGACCTCGTGGCCCACGACGCCTGCGCCTTTGTGGCCACCGGGGTCACCGACAGCGCCCTGGTGCGCGCCCCCCGGCCCACCCTCGAGGGGTGGCGGACCTCGTCGATCATCGTGACCCCCCGGCACCGGCCCCTGTTCGTGGAGGCGCTTGTGCCTTCGGGGCCTCCCCGGGCCTACGATGCGGGCTAGCCCGGAACCGCTTCCAGCCGCCCAGAGGTAGCACATGCCCGACAAGCAGATGGCCATCAACCGAGCCTCCAAGGGCAACGGTGCCCCCCGTCCCATCATGCTGGCCATCGCCGGCGACAGCGCAGCGGGCAAGACGACCCTCACCAAGGGCCTGGTGCGGGCGCTCGGCGACCACCGGATCACCGCCATGTGCGTGGACGACTACCACCGCTACGACCGCAACGAGCGCAAGGACAAGCCCTTCACGCCGTTGCACCCCGACTGCAACTACCTCGACATCATGGAGCAGCACCTGCAGCTGCTCTCCATGGGCCAGCCCATCCTCAAGCCGGTGTACAACCACAGCAACGGGATGCTCGAGCGGCCACACCTGGTCGAACCCAGCGAGTTCATGGTGATCGAGGGCCTCTTCCCCCTCTGGAGCAAGCAGTCCCGGGCCTGCTTCGACGCCACCGTGTACCTCGACCCGCCCGAGGAGATCCGCCGGGCCTGGAAGGTGGCGCGCGACACCTCCAAGCGGGGCTACACCGAGGAGCAGGTGCTGGCCGACCTCGACAAGCGCGAGCCCGAGTCGGCCGCCTTCATACGCCCCCAGCGCTCCAACGCCGACATCGTCGTGCAGTTCTCCCCCATCTGGTCACGGGGGGAGACGGTCGAGGACCCGCTCAGCGCCACCCTCCTCCTCCGGCCCACGATCCCCCACCCCGACCTGCACTCGGTGGTGGGCGACGACGTCGAGGACGCCATGCACCTCAAGCTGCTGCGCGACGACGACGGCAAGCCGGTCGACGCCCTCCACGTCCACTCCCACGCCTCCGAGGAAGCCACCCGCACGGCCGAGGAGAAGATCTGGAAGCTCATGGACGTCCCCGAGCCGCTGTCGGACGAGCTCGGACTGATCGACGGCCAGCGTGACGGGCCCCTGGCCATCACCCAGCTCATCCTGCTGTTCCACCTGATCCAGGCCAAGCACAACTAGTAGGGGCGCCCGGCCCGGCGATCTCCGGTCCCTGGGTGCCCTGCGGTTGGCCAGCGCCGGCCGCCGGGGGAAGGGCCAACCCATGTTGCGCCCGCGCCTGCGTTGCCTGCTCGTCCTGGTCCTTGCCGGCGCCGTGGCCGGCTGCGGCAGCGCCTCCGACGAGGGCACCCAGCCCCGGACCGACGTGAGCACCTTCGAACAGGGCGACTTCGACGACATCCCCCTGCTGCCCACGTCCGAGCCCCTCTCGCCCCCCAACGAGGAGGACGGGACGGTCCCCGCTCCTACCTGGTGCGCGACACCGCCCCCAGCGAGGTCCTCGACTTCTACGTGGAGCAGCTGGCCGAAGCCGAGCTCGTGGCCGAACCGGTGGAGATCGGGGCAACACCTTCCGGGATCGCTGGCGGCTCGACCAGGGCGCATCCTCACCGTCAGCGCCACCGCCGCCAACAACCTCGACGCCCCGGCCGACTTCAGCGAGGGCATCGAGACCTTCACCCAGTACAGCCTGAGCCTCTCACCCACCGCCGGGGGCTGACCCCGAGCGTCGGGCAGGCGGCCCTCAGGGCTCCCGGAGAGCGGTGATGGCCTCGTCGAGCGTGGCCACCGGAATGACCTCGAGGTCGTCACCCGCCGCCTCCTGGGCCAGCGCCAGCTCGGCCTCGGGGACGAGGAACACCGAGGCGCCCGCCTCCCGGGCCGCCACCACCTTGGCGAAGACCCCACCCACCTCGCCCACCTCACCGTCGAGGTCGATGATGCCCGTGCCCGCCACGGTGCGACCGGCCACCAGGTCGCCGGGGTCGGCCAGGTCGTAGACGGTCAGGGCGATGAGCAGGCCGGCCGATGGTCCGCCGATGCGACCCTGGTCGACCTCGACGCTGAAGGGAAGCGCCACGTCCAGCTCCACGGTGGTGACCCCGATGCCCAGCGCGGCCTGATCGATGCCCTCCACCATGCCCAGACGCACGCGCACCTCGCGCTCCCCACCGTCCCGCTGCACCCGCAAGGTCACCTCGTCGCCGGCGGCGCGGGACCCGAGCAGGGCGACCAGGTCCGAGGCCAGGGCCACGGGCGTCCCGTCGACTCCCACGATCACGTCGCCCTCCATCAGCACCCCGGCCGCGGGGGTACCTGGCTGGACCGCCGCCACCATCGCCCCCGAGCCCCTGATCGTCACCTGCTCGCCGGCCGCCCGCAGGCCCACCGCGGCCGCCACCTCGCTGCTCTCCCGGAACAGGGCGCGCTGCGCCTCCTCGAACTCGGCGTCGTCCACGCCTTCGGGCACGACCTGCTCGCGCGGCAAGACGTCCCGGCTGTCGTCCAGCCACGCCCGCACCACGCCCACGGTGCTGGGCTGGAAGATCGCCACGGTGGTCAAGAGCAGCTCTCCCGAGAGGGGGTCGGGCGGGCGACCCAGCTCGATCCGCTCTCCCACCGAGACCGCTGACCCAGGGGCCAGGACGAACACCGGCAGGGGCACGGCCAGGGCCAGGACGCCGAGGACGACGACCAGGGCGAGGGCGACGCCCTTCCTCACCGCCTCCTCCCGGAGTCGGGGCCCGGTGGCCGGCGACGGGCCGGGCTCAATCGAGGATCTCGGGTATGCCGATCTCCCGGCAGGCGTCCACCCAGGAGGCCAGGTTCGAGCGCAGGACGACGTCCTGGCCTTCGGCCACCTCGGGGTCGAGCACCAGCACGACCACCTCGCCTTCGGGACCCTCCCGCCAGCGCTCGGGGGGCAGGGGCATGACCCCTCGCCAGTAGCCGTGCACCGAGGCCCAGGCGACCTGGAAGGTGATGGCGCTGGCCCTCCCGCCCGCACCCTGGGCGTCGGCCAGGCCGGCCAGCATCACCACCCGGCGCTGGGTGGCGGTGGTGGGGGACGACTCCGACATCTCCGAGGGCACCAGGCCCTGGAGGTACCCCTCACCGACCAGATCGAGCGCACGCTCGTCGCGCTCGAGCCACTCGGGAGGGATGAGGCTTCTCACGGCCAGCGGCCGGCCGAGGCGGTCCCGTCGCCGACGACCCTGCTCACGTTCCTCCTCGGTGCCGGTGGCGAGCGGGCTAGGAGGCAGCGGTCACGACCGTGCGGTCGAGGAAGTCGACGACGCCCTCGACGGCGCGGCGCACGGCGTCGCCGCTACCGCTGTCGAGGCTGCCCCCGGCCCGGTCGGCGTCGACCACCGCGGTGTCGTAGGGGATGACCCCGGCCAGGGGGACGCCGTACTCGGCGCAGACCTTCTCGAAGAACTCGGCGTCGTCGGGCAGCCGGGCCTTGTTGCCCACGCCGACGGTGCGGGGGATGCCCAGCTCCTCGGCCAGGGCGATGGTGCGGGCGGCGGTGATGATCGACTTGCGGCTGGGCTCCATGATGACGACCAGGATGTCGGCGTAGGCGAGGGTGCCACCCGAGCGGCTGAGGTGCTCGAGGCCGGCCTCCATGTCGACCAGGGTGACGTCGGCCTGCTCCTCGAGCACGTCGCCGAGGAAGCTGCGCACGGAGGCGTGGCCGCCGCAGGTGCAGCCGGCGCCGGCCTCGTTCACCTTGATGGCCGAGATGAGGGTGACGCCGAAGGGCGTGGTCCGGCCGTACTCGTCGATCACGTCCTCGGCGGTGAGGTCGCCCTTGGCCCCCACGATGAGCGCCCGGGGGAGCTGGGGGATCGCTTCGATCTCGTCGAAGCTGAGGCCGAGCGACATGCCCAGGTTGGGGTTGGAGTCGGTGTCGACCGCCACCACTCGCTTGCCCCGGTCGGCCAGCACCCGGGCGATGAGCGCCGAGGTCGTGGTCTTGCCCACCCCACCCTTGCCGACGATGCCTACCTTCACGACGGGCTCCCTCCTGGCGCGATCGATCCGCCGTTCAGCCTACGCGCTGCACCTCCCCCTGACAGCCCGTGGGCGGCGAAGACGGTGGCCTTGACGTCGGCCACCACCGCGGCCACCGCCTCGGCCACCGCGTCGTCGCCGGGGCCGGGCCCGGGCAGGGACGGCTCGGAGAACCGGGAGGGCAGGTCGGGCGAACCCGTCTCGGCCCGCGCCTCGTCGACCCACCCTGCCGGCAGGTCGTCGGCCAGCTCGACCCCGGTCATCTCGGCGAAGTAGGTGGTCCAGGCCCGGGGCACCACCCGGGCCCACTGGTAGCCGCCCCCGCCCGTGGCCAGCCACCGTCCCCCCGCCGCGATGTGGGCCAGCTCGTGGAGGACCGCGGCGGCCCGGCGGTAGGCGGCGGTGGTCAGGTGCAGCCGGGCCAGCGGGTCGAGGTGGTGGGTGTCACAGCCGAGCTGGGTGACCAGGATCTCGGGGGCGAAGGCCTCCACCAGCGGGGGCACCACCTCCTCGAAGGCCGCCAGCCACCCCTCGTCGCCGGTCTCGGGGGGCAGGGGGACGTTGACCGTCGTGCCCCGGGCGTCGCCCGTCCCGCAGTCGGCCACGAAGCCGCTGCCCGGGAAGAGCGTGCGCCCGTCCTGGTGCAGGGAGATGGTGAGGACCCGCGGGTCGGCGGCGAAGATGGCGTCGGGGCCGTCGCCGTGGTGGACGTCGACGTCGACGTAGGCCACCCGGTCCACCCCCCGGGCGAGCAGCCAGGCGATGGCCACGGCCGGGTCGTCGTAGACGCAGAAGCCGCTGGCCCGGGCGGGCATGGCGTGATGGAGGCCCCCGGAGGGGTTGAAGGCGTGCTGGGCCCGCCCCGACAGGACGGCCTCGGCCGCCACCAGCGTGGCCCCGGCCACCCGGGCCGCAGCCTCGTGCATGGCCGGGAAGACCGGGTTGTCGCCGGGACCGAAGCCGAACTCCCACCACGAAGCGCGCTGGCCCTGGCCCGCCCGGCGCACCGCGTCGATGTAGAGCGGGTCGTGGACCAGGGCGAGCTCGTCGTCGGTGGCGTCGCGTCCCACCACCTCGGTGACCCCGGGCGCCTCCAGCAGGCCACAGGCGTGGATGAGCGACCGGGTGAGGGTCACCCGCTGCGGGCGCAGCGGGTGACCCGGGCCGTGGTCGTAGGGAGGAGCGTCGCCGTAGTGGACCAGCTCGACCCTGCGGCTCATGACGTCAGCGTCCCGTCCCCAGGGGGACCGAAGAAGGACCTAGGCGGCCGAGGTCTCCGGCGTGTAGGCGCCCCGGCTGGCAGCGCTGTTGGCCTTGCAGCGGGCGGCCAGGGCCTGCTGGCCGGCGTCGCGGTTGGACGCCTCGCCCTTCCAGGCGGCCAGGGCGGGGTCCTGCAGCGCCCGTCCGTAGGAGAAGGTGAGGACCCAGGGCTGGGGACCCATGGCGTTCATGGCGTTGAGGTGGTCGGTAGCCACCTCGGCGCTCTGGCCCCCGGAGAGGAAGGCGACGCCGGGTACGGCGGCGGGCACGGTGCGGCGCAGGCAGCGCAGCGTCTGCTCGGCCACCTCCTCCACGCCGGCCTGGCGCTCGTTGCCCTTGCCCGAGATCACCATGTTGGGCTTGAGCACCATCTCCTCGAACGAGACCCGCTGGTCGGCCAGGGCGGTGAAGACGGCCCGCTGGGTGGCCTCGGTCACCTCGAAGCAGCGCTCGATGCTGTGGTCGCCGTCCATGAGCACCTCGGGCTCCACGATGGGGACGAGCCCCCCCTCCTGGCACAGGGCCGCGTAGCGAGCCAGGGCCTGGGCGTTGGCGTTGATGCAACCGGTGCTCGGGATGCCGTCGCCGATGGTGATGACCGCCCGCCACTTGGCGAACTTGGCCCCCAGACCGACGTACTCGGCGATCCGCTCCCGCAGGCCGTCGAGCCCCTCGGTGATCTTCTCCTCGGAGGACTTGGCCAAGGGCTTGGCCCCGGTGTCGACCTTGATCCCGGGCAGGATGCCGTGACCGGCCAGGAGCTCGGGGAAGGGCGTGCCGTCGCTGCTCGACTGGCGGATCGTCTCGTCGTACATGATCACGCCGCTGACCGCGTCGGCCAGGTCGGGCGTCGTGAACAGCGTCTCCCGGTAGGCCCGCCGGTTCTCCTCGGTCGACTCGACGTTGACCGAGGCGAAGCGCTTGCCGATGGTGCCGGTGCTCTCATCGGCGGCGAGGATGCCCCTGCCCTCCGCCACCATGGCCTGCGCCGTGCTCGTGAGGTCTGTACCCATCAGCTTCCTGCTCCTTCTCGAGGGTGGTCGTGCGCCGAGAGGTTACGTCAGGCCCTGGCGGCCTGCCAGCGCCGCTCAGACCTGACGGAAGGGCTCGGCCTCGGCTGCCTCCCCGGCGCTGACCAGCCCCTCCAGGAACAGCGCGGCGGTGGGGGCCAGGTCCTCCTCGGCCCGCCCCACCGCGTGCCAGCTCCGCTCCAGGGGCAGGCCGGGGAGGTGCCACTCCTCGAGGGCGCCGCGGGCCAGCTCCCGGGCCACTGCGTCGCACGAGATCAGGGTCACGCCCAGCCCGGCCCGGACCGACTCCCGGATGGCGCCGTTGGAGCCGAGGGTGAGCGTGGCCGGGGCGATCCCGAGGTCGTCGAAGAGCTCCTCGGCGGTGGAACGGGTGCCCGAACCGGGTTCGCGCACCAGCCACACCTGGGTGGCCAGCGCGCGCACGGCGGCGTCAGGCCGAGCGTCGTCGCCCTGGGGCACCGCGCCCGCCCGGGCGACCACCACCAAGCGGTTGGGCCGCGTGGCCAGGGTGGCGAAGCGGCCGCCGGCGGGCGGGCGGCCGCCGATGACCAGGTCGACCTCCCGGAAGCCGAGCAGCTCCCACACCCGGCTGCGGTTGCCGACCTCCAGGGTCACCTCGGCCTCGGGCCAGCGGGCCCGGAATGCGGCCAGGTGGGGCGGCAGCACGTGCTCCCCCGCCGTGGTCACCGCCGCCAGGCGGACCCGGCCCCGCTCGGGGTTGAGCTGGCCGGCGGCGGCGCCCCGCCCCTCCTCCAGCAGCCCCAGCACCCGCCGGGTAGCCGGCGAAGACCCTCCCCGCGGGGGTGAGCTCGAGGCCCCGGCCCCCCCTGGCCACCAGGGGAACACCGAGGTCGCGCTGGAGGGCGGCCACCGCGGCCGAGACCGCCGGCTGGCTGACGACGAGGTGGTCCGCGCCCTGGCGCACCGAGCCGGTGGCGGCCACCTCCACGAAGGCCCGGAGCTGGGTCAGCGTCATGGCATAAGCGTACTCTTATCGGAAGGGCCTATATTCGGCCGCCCGACGCCGGCCCCGGCATGCGGGCCGACCTCAAGGAGAAGGCCGAACGGTCTTACGGGCGCGTCGAGGTCGACGAGCGATTCGCCGACCTCGACGACCCGTTGGCCGAGATCCCCGACGACGCCGAGGCCGACCTCGAGGAGGTCAAGCGCAACTCCCAGGTCCAGGAGTCCTCGATCGGCTCGACAAGGAGCTGGTGGCGCTGCACGACGTCAAGCGCCGGGTGGCGGAGATCGCCGCCCTGCTCCTCATCGACAAGGTCCGCCGCTCGATGGGCTTGGAGTCCGACCCGCCCACGCTGCACATGTCCTTCACCGGCAACCCGGGCACGGGCAAGACCACCGTGGCCAAGCGGATGGGCGAGATCCTGCGCCAGCTCGGCTACGTGCGCAAGGGCCACCTGGTCACCGTGACCCGCGACGACCTGGTGGGCCAGTACGTGGGCCACACAGCCCCCAAGACCCGCGAGGTGCTCAAGCGGGCCATGGGCGGGGTGCTGTTCATCGACGAGGCCTACCACCTCTACCGGGTCGACAACGAGCGCGACTACGGCCAGGAGACGGTGGAGATGCTCCTCCAGGTCATGGAGGACTCCCGCCAGGACCTGGTGGTCGTCATGGCCGGCTACGCCGACCGCATGGACCGCTTCTTCACCGACGTGCCCGGTCTGAGCTCGCGCATCGGCCACCACATCGACTTCCCCGACTACGACATCGACGACCTCATGGGCATCGCCGCCCTCATGGTGGCCGAGCAGAAGTACCGCTTCGCCCCCGACGCCGAGAAGGCCTTCCAGGAGTACCTGACCCGGCGCATGGAACAGCCCCGGTTCGCCAACGGGCGCAGCGCGCGCAACGCCATCGACCGCCTCCGCATGCGCCACGCCATCCGCCTGTGAGAGGAGGCCTCCAAGGACGGCAGCTCCAAGCTGACCAAGCGCGAGCTGGTCACCATCGAGGCCGGCGACGTCATGAAGAGCCGGGTGTTCGCGGACGGCGACGGTGACGCCGACGCCGACCGCCCCGACCGGGAGGATACCCACTGATGGCTGAAGGCGATCGCGTGGTGCTGGCCCGGCGCGCCACCGGGTTCCAGCCCTTCCAGTGGACCGGGCAGGAGCCCGCTGAGCTCAACGACGAGGACGAGGCCCTTGCCCTCGGCGCCATCTGGGAGGGCGACGAGCTCGTGACCTACGACCTGTGGACCATGCGCCTGCAGGCGGCCAGCGAGATGGACGACTACCTCAACGACAACGACTAGCAGTACGAGCTTCGCTCGGACGGAGAGGCACTGAGCCGCCTTCGGCGGCCCTCATCTCCGTTCCGCCAAAGCAAGGCTCGCTTCCGCTCGCCGCTTTGGCGGACAGCCTTCGGCTGAGTGTCGGCCTGGAGGTGGTCGCCCCTCGCTTCGCTCGGGCTCGGGGCCTTGGCGCTCTCGCTCAGCCTGGGGGCGGGGGTGGGGGCTCGGCTGGTGTTTCGGGGGCGACGTAGTCGGGGTCGCCGTGGAAGCTGGCTCTGATGCGGTCGAACTCGGGGGCGAGGCGGTCGAAGTCCTCTTCGGGGAAGCCCTGGAACAACAGGATGTACATGTTGGTGCCCTGGAAGATGAAGTGCTGGGCGTTGACCCCCTTCTGACCGCTCGCTTCGTCGGTGAAGCGTGAGAGGTAGTAGATGGTGGGCATGCCGTTGACCGTCAGGGCCTCCCGCTTGAGCACCTGGACGCCGGAAGGCCCGGCGATGCGGTCGGTCACCTCGCGCACCTTCTCCAGGTCGGCGACGTTGTTGACCGGCTGCTCGTTCTCGTTGAAGCGCACCGACACGGTGCTCTGGCCACCGGCGCTCAGCACGAGACGCTGGTTGCCCTCCGGACGCCTGATGGGGATCCAGGTGTCGGGGTGCTCGAGGCTGAAGCCCGTCTCGGGGTCGATGTAGATCTCGTAGTTCCTCGGCGTCGTTTGGGCGGGTGCCGCCGCCTCCTCCGGTTCGGGGGCTCTCGTCAAGAAGAAGACCGCCACCAGGGCGGCGATCGCCAGGACCAGGATCGCCACGCGCCCGCGCGACCACCCTTTGTCGCCGTTACCGGCTTCGTCGCCCCCCGCTGGCGGCGGACCGCCAGGCGACTCGACCACGGACTCCGCCTGTGTCGCCATCACTCGCTCCCTCTCGTCGAAACCGGTAGTCACCAGGGTCTTCGCGTTGACCACGTACCGTCACTGAGCCTAGTGTGGCGGCAAAGGTGCCGGTAGGCGCCACACACACAAAGGAACGGAGGGGGCCGATGGGTGTTTCACTCACGGGCTGGTACGTGGGGTACGTCATCGCGTTGGTGGTGCTGGTAGTGGTGGTCCTCCTGGTCGGAACGATCCTGGGCCTGGCCCGGCGCATCGGCGTCCAGGCCTTGGCCGCCAACGAAGCGCTCGACGAGGGCCGGATCAACACCCTGGCGCTGTGGGACGTCGACAAGATCAACGGTGGGGTGCGCTCCATCATCAACAGTGCCGAGGAGGCACGAGCGGCACTGGAGGGAGAGCGATGAACACAGGCGTCGTCCTGGCCTTGGCCGAGGACCACATCACCATGTGGTGGGTGACGCTCGGTCTGGGGGCCGTCGTCATCATTGCCGTCATCGTCCTGTTGTCAATGCTGATCGCGCTGGTCGACGACATCGACGACAACGTCCGGGAGGTCTGGGACACGGCCACCCGTCTCGCCGCCAACACGGCCACCACCTGGATGCTCCAGCAGACCACCGTCCGCACCGCTGAGCTCGATGCCGAAGTCCAGCGCCACGCTCAGCTCCTCAACCAGGGAGCCCGCTGATGCCGCTGCTCCAGCCCGTGCTCACCGTCCTCGAGATCGTGCTGCTGGTCCTCGTCCTTGCCTTCTTCCTGAACAAGGTGGCGGGCCAGCTCAACAGCATCTCGTCCAACCTGGCCCGCATCACCTTCGGTGTCCGAGCGGTCGAGACCCAGTGCGCGGTCATCGGCCCCGCCACCGACCGCATCAACGCCAACCTGGCCAGCGCCGCCGCCGGCCTCGAGCAGGCCGCCGCCCAGGCGGAGCGGCTGGGCCGCTAGCACGAGCGGCGCACGCCGCTCTCGACGTCAACCACGACCGGCGGGCCCAGCCCGCCGGTCGTGGTCGTTTTGACCCTGTAGTGGCCCGTCGGGTGAGCTCCCGAGGACGCCTCCCCCCAGGGCGCTTCCCCTGCTCGCTCCCTTCGACCCCGGGTGATCGCCGGGCGCGGAGCCGGCGGGAGAGGCCGTCGGCCCCACCCCTGTGCGACCTTCTTCCGGGAGGCCGAGGATTGCCGAAACTCCCCACTTTCGATCACCGAAAGTCC
>JADDRA010000020.1 GCA_016781105.1 Actinomycetota bacterium
CGCCGCCTGGGCGGCCGTCGCCTCGGCGACCTGGCGGGCTTCCTGCTCGGCGGTCAGCGCCGCCCGCAGGGCGACGTTGGCCGAGACCGCGTCGGCCAGGGTCTCGAGCACGGTGACGTCGCGCTCGGTCCACGAGCGGGGCACGGTGTCGACCACGCACAGCGTGCCCAGCACCTCCCCCCCGGAACCGGTGACCGGGAAGCCGGCCCAGGCAGCTACCCCGGCGCTGTCGATGGCCGGGTTCCCCGCGGTCAGAGGGTCGGTTCGGGCGTCGGCGACGACCAGGGGCCGGCTCGACTCGATGACGTACTGGCAGAACGAGTGCGCGAGGGGGACCTCGCGCTCCGATCCCGCGGCCATGCCGATGCAGCTCTTGAACCACGAGCGGCGGGCGTCGACCACGGTGACGAAGGCCATGGGCGCCTCCAGCAGGAGCGCGGCCAGCCCGGCCAGGCGGTCGAAACGCTCGTCGGGCTCGCTGTCGAGCAGCCCCGAGGACGCGACCGCGGCCAGGCGCACCGGGTCGCTCGCCCGGGTCGACGCTGCGCCCTCGCCCATCGGCGAAGTGTACGCGGCCTCCGGGGCTCCAACCGACGTGCGTCGCCTCCCCGCCGGGTGCGAGCGACGAGACTGCCGGAGTGCGCGCGCCCGAGTCGCCCATCGAGGTGCTCACCGGATTCGACTCGACGTACCTGCCCGGCCACGACGTCGACGTGGCCGAGACCACCGGCCATGCCCGGCGGTGGCGCCAGGACCTCGAGCTGGTCGCCGCCTGCGGAGTCCGTCGCCTTCGCTACCCCGTGCGCTGGCACCGCATCGAGCGCCGGCGGCGGTCCTTCGACTGGGAGGAGACCGACCGGGTGCTCGGCTACCTGCGCGACCACGACCTGCACCCGATCGTCGACCTGCTCCACCACACCAGCTACCCCAGGTGGCTGCGCCTGGGCCTGGCCGATCGGCGCTTCGCCGGCGCCTACGTGGCCTTCGTCGACGCCTTCGCCCGCCGCTACCCCTGGGTGGGGGAGTACACGTTGTGCAACGAGCCCTTCACCACGAGCTTACTCTGCGGCCACGAGGGCCGGTGGCCACCGTACCTGCGGGGTGTCCGGGGATTCGTGGCCGTGGCCGCCAACCTCCTTCCCGCCCTGGCCGAGGCCAGTCGCATCTGCGCCGAGCTCCTGCCCGGCGCCCGCCACGTCTGGGTCGACACCTGCGAGCGGGCCTCGGCCACCGAGGAGGCCCAATCGTGGGCCGAGCTGGCCAACGACCGCCGTTGGTTCCTCCTCGACGCCTTCCTCGGCCGTCCCCTGGCGCACGAGCGACCGTTCGTGGCTCAGGTCGTGGCCGCCGGAGGGAGCCGCCTGCTGGAGCTGCAGCCCGGCCGGGTCGACGTGGTCGGCCTGGACTACTACGCCCACAACCAGTGGCACTACCTCGACGCCTCGGGCCGGGCGGCGCGGCCCTCACCCGAGCCGGCACCCCTGGCCGAGCTCATGGTCGAGGCCTTCGAGCGCTACCGCCGGCCGTGCCTGCTGGCCGAGACCAACATCCGGGGCTTCGCCTCGGACCGGGCCACCTGGCTGCGCTACACCCTCGAGCAGTGCGAGATCGCCCGGGCCCGCGGCGTTCCCGTCGAGGGTCACTGCTGGTTCCCCTTCGTCGACTCCTGCGACTGGGACTCGATCCTGACCAGGGCGGCCGGCCACCTCGACCCCGTCGGGGTCTACTGGCTCGACGCCGGGCTGTCCCGCCGCCCGTCGTCGATGTCCGCCGCCTACGCCCTGGCCGCCGCCGGCCACGGCTCGTCCGACCTGCCCGCCTACCGGCTCCAACCGCCGGTGGACGCGTGGCTGTCGGGGTGGTCGTCGCAGATGGCGCACTGGGACTGGGACGACCCTCCGCAGGCGGAGGTCGTGGCTCCCCTCACCGGTGGGGGGCGTAGACGAGGAGGGGCTCGTCGCACTTGGCGACGGTGAACTCGGCCGAGCCCTCGAAGGTCTCGCCGTCGCGGGCCAGGCGGCGGTCGTCGTCGAGGCGCTTCACCCGGATGCGCTCGGTCGACCACTGCTCGTAGGCCCGGCACCGGCCGAGGCGCCCGGTCAGCACGGCGAGGACGAGGCGGACCCGGGCGCCGGGGGTGGACGCGTCGACCAGGCGCACGTCGAGCCGACCGTCGTCGAGGCGAGCCCGCCAGCTCGGGGCGAAGCCCTGGGGGAGGTAGGCGCAGTTGCCCACGAAGACGAGCCACACCCGCCGCTGCCTCCCGTCGATCTCGAGCCGGGTGGGCCGGGACCGTTGCAGCACCTGGACCAGGGCGACGAACATCGCCGGCCACTTGCCGATGCGTCCCTCCAGCCGCTCCCGGGCGTCGACCAGCTCGACGTAGGCGCCGAAGCTGGCCGTGTTGAGGAAGCACCGGCCATCGATCGAGGCCAGGTCGACGCCCACCACCTCCCCTGCGGACAGGGCGGCCAGGGCGTCGTCGGCGGAATCGAGACCGGCGTCACGGGCGAAGTGGTTGAGGGTCCCTCCGGGCAGGGCCAGCAGGGGGATGCTCCGTTGGTGGCTGATGCCGGCGGCGGCGTTGATCGACCCGTCACCACCCACGACCCCGAGGACGGCGGCGTCCTCGGCGGACTCCTCGAGGGCGGCCAGCAGGTCGTCACCCTCGCCGAGCTCGACCACACGGGCGTCGGGGAGGGCCCGGCGCAGGTCGTCCCCCCAGTCCCGGCCCTCGTCGCTCCCGGCGCCGGGGTTGACGACCACGCAAACCGCCTCACCGTGGGGGGTGGACAGGTGGTGACGGGCGCCACCGGCAGGGCGGAGGTCGGCCGGGGTGTGGGGGGCGAGGGGCCACAACCGGTGGCTGCTCAGCGCCAGGCCGGCGCCCGCCGACGCGCCGGCCAGGACCGGGCCGGCCCGAGCGCGCCCGGCGTGGACCTCGGTGGCGGCCACCAGGGCGGACGCGCCGGCCAGGACCCCGCCGGCCCAGGGCAGCTCCAGGCCGGTACCGGCGGCGAAGGCTCCGGCCAGCGCCGTGGTCACCTCGTTCGGTCGCAACCGGCGCGCCACCAGCCCGAGGCAGGCCCGGGTGGCCGCGGCGGAACCTGCGCCCCGCAGCGCCCCCCGCCGGCCGAAGCGACCAGTCGCGGACAGGGCGACGGCGACCGCGGTGGCCACCAGGGTGCGCACCGGGACGGGCCACCTCGGCCTCACGGGGGCCAGGGGTACGCTCGGGGCGGATGAGCGCGCTCGGGGGACGGGCCGGAGTCGACCGGCCCGAGCGCAGCTCGGGCGTGCTCCCGAGCCACCGGCTGCGGGGCGCCATCGAGTCCGGGTGGGTGAGCGGGGGCGACTACACGATCCCTGAGTCCAGCATCCAGCCCGCCAGCCTCGACCTGCGCCTCGGGGAGCTGGCCTACCGCATCCGCTGCAGCTTCCTGCCCGACCGTGAGCTGGTGGAGCACAAGCTCAAGGACCACATCGTCGACGAGCTCGACCTGCGCCGCGAGGGCGCGGTCCTCGAGACCAACCGGCCCTACCTGATCCCCCTCATCGAGGAGCTGGCGCTGCCAGCCGGCGTGCGGGGCCGCACCAACCCCAAGAGCTCGACCGGGCGCCTGGACGTGTTCACCCGAGTGATCAGCGACGGGAGCTACCGCTTCGACGAGATCGCCCCCGGCTACCGGGGCAAGCTCTACCTCGAGGTCGTGCCCCTGTCGTTCACGGTGCGGGTGCGCCAGGGGCTGGCGCTCAACCAGCTGCGCCTGGTGCGCGGCCGGGCCTCGCTCGACGACGACGAGCTGCGCCGGCTCCACGCCGCGCGCCCCCTGCTGTTCCGCGCCGGTGCGCCCGTGCCCGACGCCGACTTCGCCACCGCCGACGGGCTGTTCCTTGGTCTCGACCTGCGCGGCGACGCCACCGGGCGGGTGGGCTACCGGGCCAAGAGCTACGCGCCGCTGCTGGACATGCAGCGCAGCGACGCGTTCGATCCCGACGACTACTGGGAGCCGGTGCCCCGCGAGGAGGGCGATCGGGTCGTCCTGGTCCCCGAGCGCTTCTACCTGCTGCTCTCCGAGGAGAGCGTGCTGGTGCCACCCGATCTGGCCGCCGAGATGACCGCCTACGACCCCACCAGCGGCGAGCTGCGCACGCACTACGCCGGCTTCTTCGATCCCGGCTTCGGCTACCACCCGAGCGGCTCCCTCAAGGGGTCGCGGGCTGCCCTGGAGGTGCGAGCCCACGACGTGCCCTTCATGATCGAGCACCGCCAGCGGGTGTGCAAGCTCACCTTCGAGCACATGCTGGAGGTGCCCGACAAGCTCTACGGCGACCGGATCGGCTCCAGCTACCAGGGCCAGGAGGAGACGCTGGGCAAGCACTTCCGCCGGCGTACCCCCTCACCCTCCGACGAGGTCCCGCCCGTCCCGGCCGCGCCGTGGCCCGGCCAGGACCCGCTCTTCAGCTGAGGGCCGAGGCTGAGGGCTGAGGGCCGAGGAGTGGCTGCAGGCGAGCGCGTCGACGTGGTGGTGGTGGGAGCCGGCCACAACGGCCTGATCGCTGCCTGCTACCTGGCCCGGGCCGGTCGCCAGGTGGTGGTCCTCGAGCAGCTCGACCGTCCGGGAGGAGGGGCCCGCACCGAGGAGACCGTTCCCGGCTACCGCTTCGACCTCCACTCGGTGGCCCACAACATCATCAACATGACCGACATCCCCGCCGAGCTCGACCTGGCCGGGGCCGGGCTCGTCTACCAGCAGATGGACCCGTTCTCGATCGCCGTCCACGCCGACGGGCGCCGGGTGCGCTTCTTCCGCGACGTGGAGGCGACGGTCGACTCCATCGCAGAGACGAGCCCCGAGGAGGCGCGGGCCTACCGGGCCTTCCTGGACCAGGCCGTGCCCGTGGTGCGCACGATCCTGCCCGCGGTGCGGGGCGACGTCTCGCTGCGGGAGCTGCCCCGTCGGCTGGCCAACCTGGCCCGGGCCCTGCGCCCAGGTCCTCTCGGCGCGGTGCGCGACGTCCTCGGGCCCTACGAGTCGCTGCTGGTCCGCCGCCTGCCCTCGGACCTGACCCGGGGGCCCGTCGCCGCCTTCGCCGCCCACGCCGGCGTGGGCCCGTCCACCCCCGGGGGCGCCCTCTACGCCTTCTGGCAGGCCGCTTACCACCTCTTCGGCCAGTGGCACGCCCAGGGCGGGGCCCAGGGGCTCACCAACGCGCTGGTGCGCCGGGCCACCTCGCTCGGCGTCGAGGTGCGCTGCTCGGCGCCGGCGGCGCGCATCGAGGCGCCCGGGGGTCGGGTGCGGGCGGTGGTGACCGAGGGGGGCGAGCGGCTCGCCTGCGCCGCGGTGGTGACGGCCGTGGATCCCAAGGTGGCGCTGCTGGAGCTCCTCGACCCGCCACTCGCCGGCTCGGCCGGGACCGACCTGGCCGCCGCTCGGCGCAGCAACGTCGTCCAGGCCGTGGTCCACGTCGCCACCACCGCCCTGCCCGCCTATCCCGACGCCCGGCCGGGGGACTGGAACGGCCTGCAGAGCTACGTCGACCGCCTCGACGACCTCACCTCGGCCTGGCACCAGGCCCAGGCCGGGCGCCTGCCCGACCCCCTGCCCCTGTACGCCTTCACCACCTCCGCCCTGGACGAGCGTCTGGCCCCACCCGGGCACCACACCGTCTACGTGGCCTGCCCGGCGGCACCGGCCTCGGTGGAAGGGGGCTGGCCGACCCGGCGCCACGAGCTCGTCCGGCGCTGCCTGGACACCATGGAGGAGCGGGCGCCCGGCTTCGGCGCTGCGGTGAAGGGGGTGGCGGCACACACCCCCGACGTCATGGCCGCCGTGGCGCGCTGGCCCGGCGCCCACCCCATGCACCTCGACATCGCCCTGGACCAGCTCGGCCCCCTGCGCCCCACCCGGGCCTTGGGCGACCATCGCACACCGGTGACCGGGCTGTACGTCTCGGGAGCGGGGACCAACCCGGCCGGGGGCATCGCCGGCACCCCGGGGAGGGCGACGGCCCGGGCCCTGCTCAGCGACGAGGCCCGAGCCCCCCGCACGCGGCGATGACCGGCCTGGGGCCGGTCATCGGATCGCTGGGCCCGCCCCTTGGTCGCCACGGCCCAGGCACCGGGGCGGCAGGCCCCGAGGCCCGGCGGTCAGCCTTGCTCGTAGGGCCCCGAGTCCTCGCCGATGACCTTGCCATCGGCCTGGGCATCCTTGAGCGCATCCTCGGTGCTCCGGCCGGTGCCCTCGGCCAGACGACCCTCCGCGTTGTCCGTGAAGACGTTGCGGATGGGGTTGCCTTCCCCGTCCCAGGTTGTCATCTCGGTGGGCTCGAGGTTGTCGCGCCCGGTCTTGGGGGCAGCCCGCATCTGGTCGGGGGAGAGCTCTTCACCCTGAGCCTGCTCGGTCATGACGTCCACCTTTCGCTCGTCGTCGCAACCGCTCCCTTACCCCACCGGCGAGGACGGCACACGGGCACCTCCTGGTGCCCGCCCCCACGAGGCCGCGGGCGAGCCGCCCCGAAGCCGGCTACGCGCCCGGTCGGTCCACGTCACCCCGCCAGGCGCCGGTCTCGGACCCTCGCGCCTCGATGAACTCCTTGAACCGGGCCAGGTCGCCGGCCGCCCGGCGCTGCACCACTCCGAGCTTGTCGCCTGCCGCCTCCACCAGGCCCTCGGGGTCGAAGTGGAGCTGGAGCATGACGCGGGTCCGGCCCTCGTCGAGGCGGTGGAAGGTGACGACCCCGGCGTTGTGGGCGCCGTCGGTGGCCCGCCAGGCCACCCGCTCGTCTGGGTGCTGCTCGGTCACCTCAGCTCGCCACTCCCGGCGCACGCCGGCGATCTCGGCCACCCAGACCAGGTGGGTGTCGTCGAGCTGGGTCACGGACTCGACCCCTTCCATGAACTGCGGGAACTCCTCGAACTGGGTCCACTGGTCGTAGGCCGTGCGCACCGG
>JADDRA010000114.1 GCA_016781105.1 Actinomycetota bacterium
CCTGGACCTCCGGCTCGGCGACGACGTCGCTGTGAGCCACCAGGTCGCCGGCCACCACCTCCGAGGGGATCAGCACGTCGCCCCCCTGGCGCCACTCCTCAGCCGTCACCGCCGGGCCGCCCTCCTCGGGCCGCCAGGTGAGCTCACCGGTCTCGGGGTCGGTGACCCACTCGCCCTTGGCCCACTCCTCACCCTCGTAGCCGGCCTCCTCCTCGGCCAGCTGGGACTCGCTCTTGATGTCGACCCGCCACCCGGTCAGGCGGGCGGCGAGGCGGGCGTTCTGGCCCTCCTTGCCGATGGCCAGCGAGAGCTGGTAGTCGGGCACGATGACCTCGGCCGTGCCCGACTCGCCGTCGAGGCGCACCTCCTTGACCTTGGCCGGCGAGAGCGCCTTCATGACGAACTCCTGGACGTCGTCGGTGAAGGGGACGATGTCGATCTTCTCCCCCCGCAGCTCGTTGACGACCATGCGCACCCGGGCCCCCCGCGCCCCCACGCAGGCGCCCACCGGGTCGACGTTGTGGTCGTTCGACCACACCGCGATCTTGGTCCGGTGTCCGGGCTCGCGGGCCACGGCCTTGAACTCGACGATCCCGTCGGCGATCTCGGGGACCTCGAGCTCGAAGAGCCGCTTGATGAGCCCTGGGTGGGTTCGGCTGACCACGATCTGAGGGCCACGGGGGTTGCGGCGCACCTCGACGATGTAGGCCTTGAGCCGGTTGCCGGGCTCGGGGCGCTCGTAGGGGACCTGCTCGGCCTGGGGCAGCAGGGCCTCCACCTTGCCCAGGTCGAGCAGGGTGAAGCGGCTGTCGGTCTGCTGGATGATGCCGGTGACGATGTCGCCCTCGCGCCCGGCGTACTCCTCGTACTTCATGTCCCGCTCGGCCTCGCGGATGCGCTGGGTCATGACCTGCTTGGCCGTCTGGGCGGCGATGCGGCCGAAGTCGTCGGGGGTGTCGTCCCACTCGCGGACCACGTTGCCGTCCTCGTCGAGCTCCTGGCCGTAGACCCGGATCTCGAAGGACTCGGCGTCGATGGTGACGTAGGCCTCCTCGGCCGCCCCCGGCATGCGCTTGTAGGCCGAGACCAGGGCGTTGGCCAGGGCGTCGAGCAGCGTGTCGACGGTGATCCCCTTGTCGACGGCCAGGGCCTGGAGGGCCTCCATCATCTCGAAACTGGTGCTCATGGCGTCGTTGCCTTTCCTCGGCTACTGCCTCGACTGGGCGTGGGTCGGGGCCCGGCCGGCTGCCAGTCGAACACGGTGTGCGCCGCGCTGATCTCGCCGTAGGCGAGCCGGCGACGGTCGTCGCCCACCTCGACCACGGCGGCGTCGTCGTGGGCGGCCACCAGCACGCCTTCGATCCGGCGCTGCCCCTCGGTGCCCGGCCGGGTCTTGACCCGGATGCGAGCGCCCACGGCGGCCTGGAAGTGGGCCCGGCGGCGCAGCGGTCGTTCCACTCCGGGACTGGACACCTCGAGGGTGGAGCGCCCGGGCAGGAGGTCCTCGGCGTCGAGAACCGACGACAGGGCCCGGGTGACCTGGGAGAGCAGGTCGAGGTCGACCCCACCGGGCCGATCGACCAGCACCCGGAGGTTGGCGCCCACGAGCTCGACGTCGTAGAGGGACAGGCCACGCTCGTCGAGCAGCGGGACGACCAACTGCTCCACCCGCTCGGTCAGCGTGGTCATGTCGTCCTCCTCTCGTCCGGCTGTCGCCCTTCCTCAAACAACAAAGGCGTGGGCCAGAGCCCACGCCGGGACGGTCCTGCGGACCGCGACTCCAACACGTCTGGGTCGAGTATAGCCCTCCCGCTCACGGCGCGCCCCGCTCGTCCCGCCCGCCTCCGGGCCCGGACGCGGTCGGCGCTCAGTAGGCCCGGGCCACCACCGCCACCAGCTCGGGCTCGTCCCCGGTCTCGGGCACGGTCCCGTCCCGGCGGTGCAGGCACCGCACGGTCACCCCCTTGGCCGCCAGCCGATCCTCACCCTCCTCGCCGAGGGCCGCCCAGGCCAGGCGCCCGAACCCGCCCGTCGCGGCCTCCAGCGCCTGGTCGGCGTCGCCGACGTCGGTCGTGGCCGCCTCCCGACGGGCCCGGGCACCCTCGAGGAGCGATCCCTGGGCGTCGTCGAGGGCGACGCCGACCCGCCGGACGGCCTCCGTCACCACGACCGGGTCCTTGGTCCCGTCGTCCCGGCGCACCAGGGTGACCTGGCCTGCGGCGAGCTCCCGGGGACCGACCTCGAGGCGCACGGGGACGCCCTTGAGCTCCCACTCGACGCTGCGGCGTCCGAACCCCATGTCGACCCGGTCGTCGAGCGCGGCCCGGGTCCCGGCAGCCTCGAGCTCGGCCCTCAGGGCCGCGGCCGCCTCGGCCGCGCCGTCCTCGGCCCGCACCAGCACGACCACCACCTGGATCGGGGCCAGGGCCGGGGGCAGGCGCAGCCCGGCGTCGTCCCCGTGGGCCATGATCAGCCCGCCGACCATGCGGGTGGACACACCCCACGACGTCTGCCACACGTGCTTCTGGCTGCCCGTCTCGTCGGAGAAGGTGATGTCAAAGGCGCGGGCGAAGTTCTGGCCCAGCTCGTGGCTGGTCCCCATCTGCAGGGCCTTGCCGTCGCCCATCATGGCCTCGCAGGTGAGGGTGTTGACGGCCCCCGCGAAGCGCTCTCGAGCCGTCTTGCGCCCGGTGAGCACGGGCAGGGCCAGCACCTCGACCATGAAGGGCTCGTAGACCTCGTTCAGGATGCGCCGGGCGTAGTCCCGGGCCTCGGCCCGGGAGGCGTGGGCGGTGTGGCCCTCCTGCCAGAGGAACTCGCTGGTGCGCAGGAACAGGCGGGGGCGCAGCTCCCAGCGCACCACGTTGGCCCACTGGTTGACGAGCAGGGGGAGATCGCGGTGGCTCTGGATCCACTTGGCGAAGTAGCTGTTGATGACCGTCTCGCTGGTGGGCCGCACCACCACCGGCTCCTCCAGCTCCTTGCCCCCGCCGTGGGTGACCACCGCGAGCTCGGGGCTGAAGCCCTCCACGTGCTCGGCCTCACGGCGCAGGAAGCTCTCGGGGATGAACAGGGGGAAGTAGGCGTTCTGGGCCCCGGCCGCCTTGATGCGTCGGTCGAGCTCGGCCTGCATGCGCTCCCAGATGGCGTAGGCGTAGGGCCGGATGACCATCGTCCCCCGCACGGGGCCGTTGTCGGCCAGCTCGGCCTTGGCCACCACGTCCTGGTACCAACGGGGGAAGTCCTGCCCTCGGGGGGTGAGCACCGCTGCCCTGACCACGACGCCCGAGGCTACCGGACGCCCTTTGCCGCCTCCCCGGCCCTTCCTGACGCCCCTTCTGGCCCCCTCCCCAGGTTCTGGCCCCCTTCTCGTCCCCCACGCCCCACGTTCTGGCAGCAGGAGTGATCGGAAAAGGCAGCCACTGGAGCCGCCAGATGGTGGGAGGGATCAGGCGGCGACGACGAGGGCGCGTCGGACCACGGCGACGACCTCGCCTCGCCGGTCCAGGAGCTGGTGCTCCCCGATGCGCAGGACCCGGAAGCCGGCCGAGCGAAGGGCGGCGTCGCGGCGAGCGTCGGCCTCGACGTCCAGCTTCGACGTGTGGTGACGCTCGCTGTCGACCTCGACGACGAGGTGGTGCCGGCGGAAGTAATAGTCGACCCGGCCCACCCACACATCGCCGCCCAGGTCGACCTGGCGCTCCGGCAACTCCAGTCCAGCAGCGACGAGGAGGGCGAAGAACCGAGCCTCGAGGTCACTCGCGGGCGAAGCCGGCACCGCGATCGGCCAGGAGCCGGCGCACGGGGGCACTGCCGGTCCGGCCGTGCTCGAGGAGCTCGATGCCCATCCTCCGCAGCGCCTCCAGGGTGACCAGCCCTCGGGCCAGGGCGTTGTCGAGCGCTCGCTCGGCCCGCAACGGATGCACGCAGCCGGCCAGGTCGAACAGCGTGCGGGCGACGCTCGTCAACGGGATGTCCTCGAGCGTCTGGCAGTGGTATGGAGGGAGGAGCCGCGGCTCGTGCACCGTGGCCAGCCCGCTCGCGCGCCCACCTCGGCCCCGAGGGCGGCTGACGTGGATCGGGCCGGGCTCGAACCCGGCAACCGCCACAGGGTCGCGGCCGCCAGGTGCGAGGCGACGGCACCCTCTCCCGCGTCGAGCACGGCTGCCAAGCAGCGTTGGGAGAACGTCGTGGGGCTTCCGGCCAGACGGAGCACGAAGGGTGTCGCTCGGATCCAGGCGGCGGAGCGTAGACGGCTGCGGTACGCAGCCCGGCTGGGAGCGAGGGCGCGGGCCTGGAGCACGCCGACCAGGCCGTGCTGGCGGGCGGCAACGGCCCGCATGGCGATGTCGAGCTCGCGGACAGCATGAGCAGAAGGTAACGAGAGGCTCCGACACAAACCCCGGCCGGCCGCTTCCGGCAGCACGAGTGGTCGACAAAGCAACCACCGGTGCTGCCAGAAGGGGGAAGGGGGGCGGGGCGGGCTCAGGCGGTGGTGCGGGTGCGGATCAGCTCGACCGTGGCCTCGCTGGCGTTGGCGTCGGCACCCTGGTCGGCGAGAAGGGCGGCGCGGTCGGCCTCGGCCTCGGCGGCGGCGCCGGCGTCGGCCGCGGCCAGGCGAGCCTCGACGCCATCGGCCACCAGGCGCTCGGCCTCGGCCACCAAGGCCTCGACCATCTCGTGCTCGGGGACGACGCGCACGACCTGACCGCGGATGAACAGGTGACCCCGCCGGCGCCCGGCGGCGATGCCCAGGTCGGCCGAGCGGGCCTCGCCGGGACCGTTGACCACGCAGCCCATGACCGCCACCTGCACCGGCAGCTCCCGGGCGGCGAAGGCGGCCATGGCCTCCTCGGCCACCGCGATGACGTCGATCTCGGCCCGGCCGCAGCTCGGGCAGGCGATGAGGTCGACCGTCGTCCGCTCCCGCAACCCCAGGGCCTCCAGGAGCTGGCGGCCGGCCCTGGCCTCCTCCACCGGGTCGGCGGTCAGGCTGTAGCGGATGGTGTCGCCGATCCCCTCCAGCAACAGCGTGGCGATGCCGGCGGTGGCCTTGACCAGGCCCCCCGGCGGTGGTCCGGCCTCGGTGACCCCCAGGTGCAGCGGGTGGTCGACCACCCCGGCCAGCATGCGGTAGGCCTCGACCATGAGGCGCACGTCGGAGGCCTTGACCGAGATCTTGACGTCGTCGAAGCCCACCTCGGCGAAGTGCGCCAGCTCCCGCTCGGCCGAGGCCACCAGGGCCTCGGGGGTGGTGCCCAAGCGGGCCTCGATGTCGGGATCGAGCGAGCCGGCGTTGACCCCGATGCGGATGGGCACGCCCCGGTCCCGGGCCTCGGACGCCACGGCCTTGATGTGCTCGGGCTTGCGGATGTTGCCCGGGTTGAGCCGCAGGCACGAGACCCCGGCCTCCAGGGCGGCCAGGGCCAGGCGGTGCTGGAAGTGGATATCGGCCACCAGCGGCACCGGCGAGCGGGGCACGATGCGGGCCAGGCCCTCGGCGGCCGCCTCGTCGTTGCAGGTGCAGCGCACGATGTCGGCTCCAGCTGCGGCCAGCGCGTAGATCTGGGCCAGGGTGGCCTCGTGGTCGGCGGTCCTGGTCGTCGTCATCGACTGCACGCTCACCGGCGCCCCACCGCCCACCACCACCGCCGCCGACGGGTGGGACAGGACGACCGGGCGGGTGGGCCGCCGGATCGTCGAAGGGACGCTCACTGAAGCGAGACGGGATCGACGATGTCGAGGTAGACCGAGCTGACGAACACGAAGGCCAGCAGCGCCACCACCGCGTAGGTGACGGGCATGAGCTTGGAGACGTCGGCGAAGTAGCGCCGTCCCTTGCGGCTGCGGATGCGCTCGTAGGTGGCGATGGCGACGTGGCCGCCGTCGAAGGGCAGCAGCGGCGCCAGGTTGAACACCCCGAGGAACACGTTGATGGCGAACAGGAAGTACAGGGCAGCGGCGATGTCGGCCGACTGGCTGGCCAGCTGCACGGCGCCCACGACCGAGACGATGCGGTCGTCACCCGCGGGGGCCTCGCCGTCGGACCTCGGGTCGCCGCCGGTGAGGGTCTCGACGTAGCCCGACAGCCCGTCGGGGGAGAAGAACGAGCCGAGCGACTTGACCGACAGCCACATCGTCTCCCCGGTGGCCTGGACCGACTCGACGATCCCGGTGAGCGGGTCGACCCGGGTGGTGGGGAACTCGGCGCCCACCCCGAGGAAGCCGACCGACTCGCCGGCTCGTTCGGTGGCCCCGATGGTGGCCTCGAGCGTCAGCTCCCGGCCGTCGCGCACCACCCGCAGGTCGACCTCGTCGCCCGCGCGCCCCCGCAGCTCCGAGGACAGGGCCTGGAAGTCGGCGAAGGGCACCCCGTCGACGGCCACGATGCGGTCGCCCGCCTGCAAGCCGGCGGCTTCGGCCGCGCTCCCCGGGCTGACGGTGCCCACCGTCCAGCGGGGTGAGGTGGCGTCGCGCTGGCCCACCAGGCTGATCACCGAGAAGAACAGGGCGATGGCCATGAGGAAGTGCATGGTCGAGCCGGCCAGGGCCACCGACATGCGCCGCCAGTAGGGCTTCTGGCGGTAAGTGCGATCCTCGTCGGCCGGGTCGACCTCCTCGAGGTTGCTCATGCCGATGATGCGCACGTAGGCCCCGGCGGGGATGGCCTTGATCCCGTACTCGGTCTCGCCCCGGCGGAAGGACCACAGGCGGGGGCCGAAGCCGAGGAAGAACTCGGTCACCTTCATGCCCGCCGCCTTGGCCGTGACGTAGTGGCCGAGCTCGTGCATGAAGATCATCACCACGAGGGCGACGATGATGGCCAGGGTGGGCAGGGAGACCCACACGCCCAGTGCCACCACGGCGGCGGCGATCAGCGCCCGGCGCACCCAGCTGGTGACCTCGCCCTCGGCCCCGGCCGCTCGGCGCGGGCCGGGCTGGTTCCCGTCCGGCCCCTCGCTCGGGCCGGCCTCAGTGCGGGTGGGCTCGCTCACGCCGTGCTCCTCTCCACGATCTTGGTCGCCAGCTCCCGACCCCGGCGGTCGACCTCGACCACGGCCTCGGCAGTCTCCATCTCCGTTCCATCATGCTCGGACAGCGCCTGTTTCAACACCGAGGCGATCGCCGACCAGGCGATCCTGCCGTCGAGGAAGGCGGCCACGGCCACCTCGTTGGCCGCGTTGACCCAGGCCGGCGCCGAACCGCCCATCCGCCCCGCCTCACGGG
Source organism: Actinomycetota bacterium (assembly GCA_016781105.1). Lineage (GTDB taxonomy): Bacteria > Actinomycetota > Acidimicrobiia > Acidimicrobiales > CADCSY01 > JADDRA01. Next base: position 7,228 of record JADDRA010000114.1, read on the forward strand.
CCAGCTCCAGGCAGGGGAAGGCCTCGAGGTCGGGGGGCTCGAAGTCGAGGCGGGCCAGGTCCGCCCAGTCGATGGCGCCCCAGGGCCGACCGCTGCGCTCGGGCCAGGCCAGGGCGTAGCCGATGGGCAGGCGCATGTCGGGCAGGGAGAGCTGGGCCACGGTGGCGCCGTCGGTGAAGCTGACCATGGAGTGGACCACCGACTGGGGATGCACCACCACGTCGATGGCGTCGTAGCCCACGCCGAACAGCTCGTGGGCCTCGATCACCTCCAGGCCCTTGTTCATCAGGGTGGACGAGTCCACGGTGATCTTGGGACCCATGCGCCAGGTGGGATGGGCCAGGGCGTCGTCGACGGTGACCTCGGCCAGCTCGGCGGGTGAGCGGCCCCGGAACGGTCCCCCGCTGGCGGTGAGCACCAGGCGCGCCACCTCCTCGTGCCGGCCCGCTCGCAGGCACTGGTGCAGGGCGCAGTGCTCGGAGTCGACGGGGACGATCTCGGCCCCCGGGGTGGCGCGCACCCGCTGGACCACCGGGCCCCCGGCGATGAGCGACTCCTTGTTGGCCAAGGCCAGGCGCCGGCCCGACGACAGGGCGGCCAGGGTCACCGGGAGGCCGGCGAAGCCGACCACGGCGTTCAGGACCACCTCGGCGGCGGTGGCCACCTGGGCCAGCGCCTCGGGCCCGGCCAGCACCTCGGTGCCCGCCGGGAGGAGGTCTTCGAGCTCGGGCGCCCGGGAGGCGTCGGCGATGGCCACGAGCGCGACCCGGTGCTCCCGGGCCTGGGCGGCCAGCACCTCCACCGACGAGGCCGCGCCCAGGGCGGTCACCCGGTAGCGGTCCGGCTCGGCCTCGACCACCTCGAGGGCCTGGGTCCCGATCGAACCGGTCGAGCCGAGGACGGCGACGCTGGTCGGCACCGGCGGCCGCCCGCTCAGAAGATCTCGAGGAGGCGGCAGAGGTAGTAGGCCGCGGGGAGCACGAACAGCAGGGCGTCGAAGCGGTCGAGGAGCCCGCCGTGGCCGGGCAGGACGTTGCCGATGTCCTTCAACCCGAGGTCACGCTTGATCATCGACTCGCACAGATCGCCGAGCGGCGCCATCACCGCAACCAGCAGACCCAGGGCGATCCCGCTGCCCGGCGACCAGGGGTGGAGCCCGATGATGCCCAGGCCCAGCCACCCGACGACGACACCCACCACCGCTCCTCCGAGGACGCCTTCGATCGTTTTCCCCGGGCTGATGTCGGGGGCGAGCGGTCGCTGGCCCAGCCGCTTGCCGATGAGCAGGGCGGCGGCGTCGTTGAGGGCCACGACCAGCACCACCCCGATCAGCACGCCGACGCCGTTGGGGAAGGTCAGGATGAGCGCGGCGAAGGACCCGAGCAGCCCCACGTAGGCCACCCCGAACACGCTGACAGCCAGGTTCATCGTCGGCGCCGCCCTGGTCACCCCGAGCATGTACCAGAGCAGGGTGAACACCACGGTCAGGCCCATCACCAGGGGCAGCGCCGTCTCCCCCTTCCAGTAGGCCGCCCCCACCATCGATACCGAGGCCACCAGGCCCAGCAGGACGGCGGGCTGGTAGCCGGCCCGGCGCAGGCCGTCGAAGAGCTCGGCCGCGCACACCGCCACCACCGCGCCGACCAGGATCGTGGCCGGCCCCGACCCGAGGGCGAAGATCGCCAGGGCGGCCACGGCGAAGATGCCCGCGGTCAGCGCGCTCTGGCGCAGGTCCCGCTCGGCGGCCGGCCCCTCCGACGGGGGCCGCCGGGGAAGGGTGGCGCTGCGCGCGCCGCCGCCCCGGCCGCCGCGCTCGCGCCGGGGTGGCGCCTCGCTCGCCTCGCCGGGGGAACGACGGGTTCGCCGGCCCACCGCCACCGGCGCCGGAGGTGGCTCGGGCGGCTCGTCGAAGGAGAAGAAGTCGTCGGGGTCGGGCCGGTCGGACGTGTCGAGGGCGCCGATGCGGGTCTGGTCGTCGTGGAGCATGGTGGCGTCGTCGTAGTCCGGTTCGGCCCAGTCGCTCGACTGGTCACGCCAGCGGGGCCCGGAGGTGGCGAAGCTCGACCACGCCTCCAGGTCGTCGGCGGCCTCGTCGCCCTTGGCCTCGGGCACGATGACCGGCACCTCACCGCTCGGAGGCTCGGTCCAGGGCTGCAGCGGCGTCTGGGCGGAGCCGCTGACCCGGGGCCGGGCGACGTCGTTGGCCTCGTTGCCGGCGGTCAGGGGGAAGCGCATGGCCGGTCGGACGTCGTCGGGCGGGGCTTCGGGGCGATCCCCGTAGCGGGGGGTGCCCATGCCCCGGCGGGGCGCCACCTCTCCCCGCTCGATGGCCTCGGCCGCTTCGTCGGCCCCGATGATCCGGACCCCCTCTGCGCCCTCCCGGCCCTCGCCACCCTCGTTGCCACGCCCGCCGCTGCGAGAGGTGGGCCAGGCATCGGTGTCGTCTTCGGGTCGCTCCCAGAACGGACGCTCGTCCATCGGACCTCCTCGGTCGGTGGTGTGCGGGGTGGATCCTCCAGGGTGGGGACTACACCTCCAGGAGCTCCCGCTCCTTGTGCTCGAGGGCGACGTCGATGTCGCCGACGTAGCGCGTGGTGAGCTTGTCGAGCTCCTTTTCGGCTCGCTCCCGGTCGTCGGCGGACGCGCCGCCGCCGTCCTCCAGCGCCTCCAGCTCGTGGCGAGCGGCCCGGCGCAGGTTGCGCACCGCCACCCGTCCCTCCTCGGCCATGTGCTTGACCACCTTCACGAAGTCCTTGCGACGCTCGGCGGTGAGCGGCGGGAAGGCGAGGCGGACCACCTGGCCGTCGTTGCTGGGGTTGATCCCGAGGTCGGAGTTCTGGATGGCCTTCTCGATGGCGGCGATGGCGCCCCGGTCGTAGGGCTGGATCACGAGCAGGCGGGCCTCGGGCACGCTGAAGCCGGCCAGCTGCTGCAGCGGCACCTCCGAGCCGTAGTAGTCGACCGAGAGCTTCTCGACCAGGACCGGGGTTGCCCGCCCGGTGCGCACGGAGCCGAACTCGCTCTGGGCGTGCGACACCGCCTTGGCCATCTTGGCCCCGGTGTCGGCAAGGATGTCCTCGATCACCTCACCAGGGTACCGATCCGCTCCCGCCCGACGAGGACACGGCGGATGTTGCCGTGGTGGAGCACGTCGAAGACCACGATGGGCAGCGCGTGGTCCATGCAGAAGGTGATCGACGTGGGGTCCATCACCTTGAGGCCCCGGTTCAGCACGTCCATGTAGCTGAGCTCGTCGAGCTTCACCGCCGCCGGGTCGCTGCGAGGGTCGGCGGAGTAGACGCCGTCGATGCCCGAGTGGGTGCCCTTGAGGATGGCGTCGGCGTCGATCTCGGCCGCGCGGAGGGCTGCGGGCGTGTCGGTGGTGAAGAAGGGGTTGCCCAGGCCCCCGGCCAGGATCACCACCCGACCCCGCTCCAGGTGGCGCATGGCCCGCCTTCGGATGTAGGGCTCCGCCACCTGGGCCATCTGGATGGCGGTCTGCACCCGGGTGGGCTGGTCGAGGCGCTCGAGGGCGTCCTGGAGGGCCAGGGCGTTGATGACCGTGGCCAGCATTCCCATGTAGTCGGACTGGGCCCGGTCCATGCCCGCCCCGGCCCCGGTCATCCCCCGCCAGATGTTTCCCCCGCCCACGACCACGGCCACGTCGACGCCGAGGTTGCGCCGGGCATCGACGATCTCGGTGGCCAGCTGGCTGACCACGTCGCCGTCGATCGACGCGCCGTCGGCGCCCGAGCCCCCGGACGGGGAGAACGCCTGTCCCGAGAGCTTCAGCACCACCCGCTTCCACCGGGCCGCACCCAGCTCGTCGTCTGCCATCGGGTCGGAGATGGTACCCGAGGCGCCGGCGACGGGCCGCCGAGAGCGGGCGGGCGAGCGGCGCGAACGGTCAGATCTCGACTTGGACGAAGCGGACCACGCTCGCCCCGCCGAGAGCCTGGGCCACCGTCTGCTTCTCGTCCTTGACGAAGGCCTGGTCGAGCAGAGCGCCGCCCGGTGCCTCCTTGAAGAAGCCGCTCAGACGGCCCTCGACGATCTTGGGCAGGGCCGCCTCGGGCTTGCCCTCGTTGCGCGACAGCGCCTCCAGCTCGGCCCGCTTGGCCGCCACCACGTCGGCGGGGAACTCGTCGCGCCGCAGGTGGCGGGGGCGGGCGAAGGCGATGTGGACGGCGACCTCGTGGGCCAGGGCCGGGTCGCCCCCGGCCAGCTCGACGACGACCGCGTTCTTCCCCCGGCCGTTCTGGACGTGGAGGTAGGTGTCGAGGACGTTGCCCTCGGCCGCCTCCACCCGTACTACCCGGCCCACCTCGAGGTTCTCCTTCAGCGTGACCTTGAGGTCGTCGAGCCGGCCCGCCAGCTCGCCCACGGCCTCCTCGCCTCCCGCCGCCACGGCCGCGGCCAGGTCGTCGGCCAGGCGGGTGAACTCCGGGGACTTGGCCACGAAGTCGGTCTCCGAGCGGAGCTCCACGATGGCGGCCACCGAGTCGTCGACGGCGAGGGCGACCGCCCCCTCGGCGTTCTCCCGGTCGGCCCGCTTCTGCTGGGCGGCGAGGCCCTGCTCGCGCAGCCATCGGGCGGCGGCCTCGAAGTCGCCGTCGCTGGAGGTGAGGGCCCGCTTGGCGTCCATCATCCCCGCGCCGGTCTGGTCCCGCAGGCGCTTGACGTCCTTGGCATCGAAGTCGGCCATGTCCTACTCCTCGCTGGTGGGGGGCTCGTGGGCCATGACGCCGTCGGGCTCGGCCGAGGCGGGAGGCGCGAGGTCCTCCGCCGTGCCTCCGGCGGTGACCGGCGCCTCGGGGGCGTCGTCACCCTTGCCGGCGGCCGGGGCGATGCTCGCCCCGTGGGAGCCCACCGGGGCCTCGGTGGCCGAGCCGGGCTGGGTCTCGGGGAACTGGGCGGCCACGGCCACGTCGTCGTTGCGGGCGGGGATGGCCCCGGGGTTGGGCTCCACGGCGTCGGAGGGCGGGGCTTGGACGTCGGGTCGCGGTTCCCCCCCGCGCTCCTGGCCCATCTCGGGCGACGACTGCGCGGGTGCCACCGCCTCTGTCTCCTCCGGGGAGCCCGGCTCGGGCGCAGCCGGGGCGGTCGAGGCGGCGGCCAGCCGGGCCTCACGCTCGTCCCGCTGGCGGGTGGCCTCGGCCCGGGCGGCAGCCTGCTGGCGGGCCCGCTCGGCTTCCTGCTCGGGCGAGGGAGGGGGCGGGACGGGCTTGGGCGCCGTCCCGCGCCGCTCGGCGATGAAGCGACCCTCCTTGACCGCGTCGCTGATGATCCGGCACATCAGCGTGCCCGAGCGGATGGCGTCGTCGTTGCCGGGGATCACGTAGTCGATGAGGTCGGGGTCGCAGTTGGTGTCGACCACGGCCACGACCGGCACCTTCAGCTTGTTGGCCTCGGTGACGCCGATGTGCTCCTTCTTGGTGTCGATCACGAAGACCGCGTCGGGCAGCGCCGCCATGTCCCGGATGCCGCTCAGGTTGCGCTCGAGCTTCTCCAGCTCCCGGCTCTTCTGCAGCGCCTCCTTCTTGGGCATGGCGTCGAAATCGCCCACGGCGCGCATGCGCTGGAGCTCCTGCATCTTCTTCACCCGGCCGTTCATGGTGGCGAAGTTGGTGAGCATGCCGCCCATCCACCGCTCGTTCACGTAGGGCATGCCGCAGCCCGTGGCCGCGGCGGCGATGGGATCCTGGGCCTGCTTCTTGGTGCCGATGAAGAGCACCGAGCCGCCGTCGGCGACGAGGTCGCGCACGAAGAGGTAGGCCGTCTCGATCCGGCGCAGGGTCTGCTGGAGGTCGATGATGTAGATGCCGTTGCGCTCGCCGTAGATGAACCGCTTCATCTTGGGATTCCACCGGCGGGTCTGGTGTCCGAAGTGGACCCCCGCCTCGAGCAGCTGCTTCATGGTCACGACCGGCGCCACGGGTGCCTCCTCGCTGGACGGTTGACGGGCTCCGGGCGCCGCGCTCCAAAGGGAGCGACCGTCGACAGGCGTCGGAGGGAACGAACGGGGGGCGCTCAGCATACCGGCGCTCACCGCCCGCCGGTGGCGGCCGGCACCCGAGCCGGTGGGGAGCGGTCCGGGGGCAGGTCCGGGGGGAGGCGGCGGCCTCGGAAGGCCCCTGCCGGGGTGGGCACCTGGCGGTCGAGCCACATGGCCCCGAGTCCCGTGGCCAGCCCGAGGCCGTCCTCGACGAGGCTGATCCCGCCGGCCAGGGCCAGGTCTTGGCCGAGGGCCCGGCACGTCGGCCCTCGCCCGGCCAGCGCGAGGGCCAGCTCGCGCTGGGCCAGGGGTGATCCGGGCAGGTCGGCGTGGGCCGAGATGCCCTCGAGGGGGACCATCACATTGGTGGCGCCGTCGAGTGAGCTCTGCAGCCCGGCCACGGTGAGGTCGCCGCGCGCCGCGATCGAGGTGACCCGAGTCCGGGAGGGCAAGGCCCGATCGTCGAGCTCGTCGATCAGCGCCGAGGTCTCCGACAGCTGCTCGGCCGCGGTGGAGGCCCCGTCGAGGGTCCCCCCGGTGGCCTCGAGCGCCACCGACTGGGTCAGCTCTCCCGGGCCGGTGGTACCGAAGAGCAGGTTCGCGGTGGCCAGGTCGGCGCCGTGGTGGGGCGTGCCCAGGGTGACCAGGTTGCTCACGGGCCGGTCCTCGGCCAGGGCCAGGCGGGCCACCAGCCCGCCCTGGGAATGCGCCAGCACGTCGATGGGCACGCCGGGGTGGGCGACGGCCACGGCGTCGATCAGCTCGCCCAGCCGCTGGCCGGCCAGCTCCAGGTCGCCGGCCGACTCGGCGGGGCCGTACTCGCTGACCGCGGGCCCGGCCAGGCTCCCGGTCCCCGGCGTGCGCCCGCCCGCATAGGAGAACTGGGCCACGTCGCCGGGGGCGTAGCCGAGGGCCTCGCTGTCGACCTCGAGCACCTCGGCGCCCTCCGAGGACGAACCGAAGCCGGCCACCAGCACGGCGATGCGCCGTCCGCTCGCCGGCGGAGGTGGGGCGGAGGCCGGGGTGCACCCCGCCTGGGCGGCTCGGAAGCGCTCGGCTCGCTCCCACTGCTCGGCCACGTGGAAGGCGAACAGCGGTGAGATCGGGAGCTGGCCGACGTAGGTGGCGAGCACCACGGCCTGGGCCCAGCGCGCCTCCACCTCGGCCCGCAGCGACTCCCAACCCGTCGCCGCCGCCCGCTCGGCCAGGGAACGAGCCTCGGCGGCGGCCACCGCGGCGGCGTCGGAGGCCCAGGCCAGGGCGCCACCGGCCAGCTCCGCTCCGGTGCCGATCCCCCGCCAGGCGGCCCCGACCGCCTCGCCCACCAGCTCGACCAGCCAGCGCCGCTCCTGGGCGCTCCCCTGGGGCCGGCGCAGCTCGACGGGGACGAGGTGGACCTCCACCGGACCGCCGGCCAGCAGCGCCTCGGGGTCGAGGTAGCGCTCGCCGGCGCGCACGCCGAAGTGCAGGACCGCGCCGGCGGTGCCCACCACCGCGCCCGGGCCGACCCGCTGACCCTCGTCGACGGTGACACCGCTGAGGAAGGAGTAGCTCGTGCGCAGGCCGTCGGGGTGCAGCACCACCACGTGGTGGGACGGCCCGATCCGCCCGGCGAAGGTGACCTCACCCTCAGCCGAGGTCCGCACCTCCTGGCCGGGCACGGTGGCGTAGTCGATCCCCCGGTTGCCGGCGCTGTAGGGGGTGACCGGGGGCCGGAACCGGTCGACGACCTCGGCGTTGACCGGTGCCCGGTGGACCGGAGCGTCGGGGTCGGTGGCGGCGACGTCGGCCGCGGCGGGCGGCATCGAGGTCGCCACCAGGCCGGCGACCACCACCGCCGCCACGGCCGTGGCGGCCAGGGATGACGGGCGCCGGGAGGTTCGGCGCCAACGGCGGGGCAGGCTCGCGCGGCGCGAGCCCGGGAAGGACGAGGACATGGCTTCCCCCTGGACAGGGTGGCGTCAGAGGGGGAAGTGCCGGGGGGAGGTGTCGGCCGGGAGGCCGGGCGACCGGCGATGCCCGCCGGGGACGCTACCGCGCTGGGACTCGGAGGGAAAGCGGTCCCCGGTCTCCCTCCGGGCTCAGGCGATCTGGCGGCCGACCCCCAGCTTGGCCCGCAGGTGGATGACCGCCTTGGTGTGGATCTGGCACACCCGGCTCTCGCTGACGCCGATGACCTGGCCGATCTCGCCCAGCGTCAGGCCCTCGTAGTAGTAGAGGGTGAGGACCAGCTTCTCCCGTTCGGCCATCCGGTTGATGGCGTCGGCCAGGAGCTGGCGCATCTCCTCCACCTCGTAGGTGGCCATGGGGCCGGCGGCCGGGTCGGCCAGGGTGTCGCCCAGGGTCAGGACCTCGCCCCGGTCACTGTTGACCACGAGGATCTCGTCGAGGGCGACCAACCCCACGAAGGAGATCTGGCCCAGCGCAGCCTGGAGCTGGGCCTCGGTCATGTCGAGCTCGGCGGCTAGCTCGGCGTCAGTGGGCGCCCGCCGGCGCTCGGCCTCGAGCTTGCTGAAGGCGGCCTCGATGGCCCGGGCCTTCAGCCGTACCGACCGAGGGACCCAGTCGATGGATCGCAGCTCGTCGAGGATGGCGCCCTTGATGCGGGAGATGGCGTAGGTCTCGAACTTGTAGCCCCGGTCGGGTTCGAACTTGGCGATGGCGTCGATCAACCCGAAGATGCCGTTGCTGACCAGGTCACCCTGGTCGATGCTCTGGGGCAGGCCCACCGCCACCCGGCCGGCCACGTACTTGACCAGCGGCGAGTAGTGGACGATGAGCTGGTCGCGCAGCTCGGTCCGGCCCGTCGCCTTGTAGTCGGCCCAGAGCCCGGCCACCTTCTCCCGGTCGAGGGCGCGATCGAGTGAGCTTTCGAGCTTCTCGTCGAGCCCGTCCTCGGTCCCCTGGTCCACGTCCTGTCGGTCCACGTCGTCCCCGGTCGAGCGTCGGTGGTCGGATCAGCCCGGGCCGGGTCGGTCGGCGGGCGGTCGAGCCCGCGGGTGCGATGCCTCGTGCACCGACCGCAGGCGCTCCTTGCTCACGTGAGTGTAGTGCTGGGTGGTGACCAGGTCGGCGTGGCCCAGGAGCTCCTGGACGGCGCGCAGGTCGGCCCCGCCGTCGAGGAGGTGGGTGGCGAAGGTGTGGCGAAGCGCGTGGGGATGGGTGGGGGCCGCCGCCCGCCGGTCGATGATGCGACGTACGTCGCGCGGACCCAGGCGCCGCCCACGCCGGTTGAGGAACACCGCGTCGGCGGGCGAGACGTCCGTCGCCATCGCCTCCCGACCCCGGTGGAGCCAGTCCCGCAGGGCCTCGACAGCGGGCGTGCTGAGGGGCACCTGGCGCTGCTTGGCTCCCTTCCCCCACACCCGGACCGAGGCCCGGTCGAGGCAGAGGTCGTCGGGGCGCAGGGCGCACAGCTCGCCGACCCGCAGCCCGCTCCCGTAGAGCAGCTCGAGCACGGCGTCGTCGCGCCGGCGAACGCCGGGGTCGTCGTGGTCGACCTCGGCCGGCGGGTCGTCGAGCAGCATGGACAGCTCGTCGACCCGCAGCACCCGGGGGAGGCGGCCGGGACCGCCGGGGGCCGACAGCCCGACCGCCGGATCGAGCCCCAGGCGACCGCTGCGCACCAGCCAGGCGAAGTAGCGGCGCAGCGACGAGGCCTTGCGGGCGACGGTGCGCCGGGCGTAGCGACGGGTGCCGAGGTAGGCCAGGTACCGGCGCAGGACACGACGATCGACGGCAAGGGGCCCGTCCAGGCCGCCTCGCCCCGCCCACTCGGTGAAGGCGACCAGGTCGGCCCGGTAGGCCCGCAGCGTGCTGGACGACGCCGAGGTCAGCGATCGCACATAGGCGTCCAGCTCCCAGGCCGGAGCGGGACCCTCGACCTCCCTGTGGCCGCTACCCCTGCCGGTTGATGCCTTCGATGGCATTGCGGGTCGTCTGGCTGGCGCCGCCACAGTTCTGCAGACCATAGGCGGTGGCCAGCTCCCGGTACCGACCGAAGCCGTCGTCGGCGCTGCTGAGCAACACCGTCGGGTCCTGGCGGACCTCGTCGACGCCGTCCCGACCGGCTTCGAGGAGCTGGTCGATGCGCTCCTCGTCGCCCTGCGGCGGCCGGAGCTCGCTCAGGCGCTCCACCTCGCGCTGGATCGTCGGCGCCACCACGTCGGTCGCGAACGTGGCCACCTGGTCGGCGCTCGCCTGCACCCCGGGCTCGGTGAAGGTGGCCTGGGCCCGCTCATCGATCCGCTGGCTCGACTCCGCGCAGAAGGCGCTTCCCCGCTCGATGAACTGCGCTTTGGTCAGCCTCGGTTCGTCGGCCCCGCCGCAGGCTCCAGCCCCCAGCACCGCCACAACCACCAGCGCGACCGTTCCACCCCTGTGCACGCGCACGTCTGCTCTCCCCCCACTCGTGAATAGCAGGACGGAATGTAGCGCGCTGCGCCGGTGCGGGCGGGATGCACCGGGCTTCGCCGACCGACGCCCGCGCCCCTCGCTCATCACGGTCAGGAGCGGCGCTCGAACCAACCGCCGTGGCGGATGACCGAGCCGTCGCGCTCCAGGCGGGCGAGCTCGACGGCCACCTGCGCCAGCGGTGCCCTGACCCGGCCGGCCACCTCCTCGATGGTCGTCGGCTCCCACCCCATGGCGTCGAGCAGCGTCGCCGCCAGAGCACTGCAGGCTGCCGCGGGCCGGACCCCGGACCGGGCCAGCGCCCCGGCGTCGAGGCCCAGGGCGGCCAGGACGTCGCCAGCGTCGCGCACCGGGGCACTGCCGGCCACGAGCAGATCGTTGGTCCCGGCCGACGCCGGGCTGCGGACCGGACCGGGCACCGCCATCACGGTGCGGTCGCGCTCGAGGGCAGCGTCGACGGTGTGCAGCGATCCACCCCGGGCGTGGCTCTCCACCACCACGACGACATCGGCCAGGGCGGCGATGATCCGGTTGCGGGCCGGAAAGCGCCAGGGCTGGGGACCGGTGCCGAGCGGGTACTCCGAGACCACCACTCCCTCCGTCGCCACCCGTGACCACAGCTCGGCGTTGGCCCTCGGGTACACCACGTCGAGGCCGGTGCCCACCACCGCGGCCGGGGCCGCACCACCTGCGGGCGACGCCTCCAGCGCGCCCAGATGGGCCTCGCCGTCGATGCCCCGGGCCAGCCCGGACACCACGCAGACGCCGGCCCGGGCCAGCTCGCGCCCCAGCGTCCGGGCGGTGACCCGCCCGGCATGGGTGCAGCGCCGGGTTCCCACCACCGCCGCCCGAGGTCGCTCGAGCGTGGCCAGCGACCCCAGGTGGAACAGCACGGCCGGTGCCTCCCGGTCGTCGGTCAGGGATGCCGGGAAGCCCTCGTCGCCCCGGGCGACGATCCCTACGCCGCCGGCGGCGTGGACCGCCCAACGGGCAGCCACATCGGTGCGGCTCGCCTCCTGGCGCCACCGGGCGCCGAGGGCGGGATCGAGGTGGCGGGCCGAGGCGACCACCTGGGCGTCGAGGTGGACCTCGCCCCGGCAGACCCGCTGCCACGCCTCCTCGGGGCCCCAGCGCTCGAGCACGGCACCCAGGCGGGCCGGACCCATCCCGGCCAGGCCCGACAGCGCGACCAACCACGCCGCGGGTGGAAGCGCCACCTCGCTCACGAGACCACCGCCAGGTGGTGGGGCTCGGCCCGCAGCTGCAGGGCCAGGCAGATGTCAGCCTCTCCGAGCGGGCCGTCGCGACCAGCGAGGTCGGCCAGCGTCCGGGCCACCCGCCGGATCCGCTGCAGGCCCCGGGCGCTGTGGGTCCCGGCCCGCAGGCCGCTCTCGAGCAGCGCAGCCGCGTCATGGTCGAGGGCGGTCGCCTCCTCGAGCGCCCAACCCGACAGCTGGGCGTTGCAGGTCACACCCCGGGTGGCGGCCACGGCGCGAGCGGCAGCCACCCGGGCGGCCACGGCGGCCGAGGACTCCCCGGGCGGGCCACCGAGGAGCTGGAGGGCATCGGGCCGGGCGACGTCCAGGCGCAGGTCGAAGCGGTCGAGCAACGGGCCCGACAGCCGGCGGCCGTAGCGCAGGCGGGCAGCCTCGCTGCACCGGCACGCTCCCGGAGGACCACCCTCGCCGCAGGGACACGGGTTCATGGCCGCCACCAGCAGGAACCGGGCCGGGTAGCAGACCGCCGCTCGGGCCCGGCACACCCGCACCACCCCTTCCTCCAGGGGTTGGCGCAGGGCGTCGAGCACGGGTCGGGCGAACTCGGCCAGCTCGTCGAGGAAAAGCACGCCCTGGCTGGCGGGTGTGGGCTAGTGTTACCACGTGACCCGAGCGGGTGTCTATACCCGAATCTCCGATGACAGGGACGGGAGCGCCGCCGGTGTCCAGCGCCAGGAAGCCGACTGCCGGGAGTTGGCCGAGCGCAAGGGCTGGGCCGTGGCCGAGGTCTACATCGACAACGACGTGAGCGCGTACAGCGGGAAGCCTCGGCTCGGTTACAACCGCCTGCTCGCCGACCTGGAGGCCGGGGTGGTCGACGCCGTTGTGGTCTGGCACCTCGACCGCCTCCATCGCTCCCCGGCTGAGCTGGAGCACTTCTTCGAGGTGGTGGACAGGGCTGGCGTGAAGAAGCTGGCGACCGTGACCGGTGATGTCGACCTCGGCACGAACGACGGTCGCTTCCATGCCCGCATCCTCGGCGCCGTCGCCCGGAAGGAGTCCGACGACAAGTCACGCCGCCTGCGCCGCAAGCACCTCGAGCTGGCCCAGGCCGGGAAGGTATCCGGCGGTGGCCGGGCTTTCGGGTGGGAGGCCGACCGGGTGACGCTTAACCTCGACGAGGCCGAGCTGATCCGGGAAGCCGCCCGGCGGGTGCTGGCGGGCGAGACGGTGCGTGGTGTCTGCGCCGACTGGAACGCCAGAGAGATCAAGACGGTCACCGGGACCGCTTGGAGCTCGACCGTCCTACGTCGCGTGCTGACCGCTTGGCGAACCTGCGGGGTGCGCTCCACCGGGAAGGACACTGGGACCACGAGGGCCGAGCCGGTCGCCGAGGCCGTCTGGCCTGCCATCCTCGACCGGACCACCATCGAGCGCCTCCGCTCGCTCCTGCTCGATCCTCACCGACGCCTGAACCGATCCGCGAGGCGCTACCTACTCACCGGAATGATCCGCTGCCGCCTCTGCGGAGCGAAGCTGGTGGCGCGCCCCCGAGCTGACAAGCGGCGCTGCTACGTCTGCTCGACGGGCCCTGGCTTCTCCGGCTGCGGGAAGATCCGTACCTTGTCGGAGCCGGTCGAGGATCTCGTCATCGAAGCGGTGATGCAGCGCCTCGACTCACCGGCCCTCGCCGGCGCCTTGGCCGACTTGGCATCCGGGACCGGGGAAACCGACCTCGGCACGGACATGGCCGATGACGAGCGCCGTCTCGTCGAGCTGGCCGAGGAGTGGGCGAACGGAACGATAACGAGGGCCGAGTGGCTGGTCGCCAGGAACGCCCTGGAGAGCCGTCTGGAGGCGAGCAGGAGGACCCTGGCCCGTACCACCCGCACCAGCGCCCTCGACGGCTTCCTAGGCGCTCAGGGGACGCTCAGGGCCGCGTGGCCGACGCTAGGCCTCGATCGTCAGCGTGCCGTGCTCGCCGCCGTGATCGACCGGGTGGTGATCGCCCCGGCGGTGAAGGGCCGGAGCTTCTTCGATCCTGACCGAGTCGACGTGGTCTGGCGGGTCTAGAGGTCCAGCACCAGCTCGCTGCGACCGGCGTTGATCGCTGCGACGAAACGGTTGACCAGCGCCGGCATGGTGACGATGGCCGTTCGCCCGCAGCGCCTGCGTGGACAAACCAGCCGCACCCGGGTGTTCCTGGCGCCCGGCGGACTGGCGTCGAGCCACCGGCCGGGACCGCCGCCTACCGGCACGAGGTAGCGCGGGGCCTCGTGCTCAATCGCGTAGGAAGTGCTCGGCGTAGCGCTGGTGATGGTGACGCCGCACCTGGGACACAGGATTCTCAGCCGAGGTAGGCGAGGTCCGAGCGAACCAGCGATCGTGCTACGCGCGGACTCGGCGAACTGCTTGATGGCTTCAGCCGCCGTTCTCGCCTCCGCGAGCAGGTCAGGGTCCTCGAGCAGCGCCGACTGGCCCTGAGGCGAACTGGTCCAGGCGGCCAGCTCGGCGCTGGCCCTCGCCGCGTCGCGCCACCAAGCTGAGTAGTCAGCGAACGCCTGCTCCCTTTCTGCCTCGCTCATTTGCCTGGTCACGAGAACTACGGTAACGTAATTCCAAAGAGACTGCGGTCTGCCCACAGTGATTGGGGCCCGCGGCGGGACCGGCAGGGGCCATCCCGGCACAAGGCGAAACCCCTCCACGGCTGACCCTCAGCGGGGCCGGCGTGGAGGGTCACGCCCATGCAACGCTTCGACGGCCGCCGGCTCCGGCGGCTAAGAGAGTCCGCCGGTAAGTCTCCGGAGCAGCTGGCCATCGCCTGCGGTCGCTCGGCACAGACCATCAGCCTCTACGAGAGGTCGCGCGTCAGTCCTCCCAGCGATGTCCTCGGTGCCTTGGCTGACGAGCTGGGGTGCTCAGCGGGCGACCTCTTCAGCCATGAAGACGCGGTGGTCGCATGAGCGCCGCCGAGGCCCTCGTGGCCCGGACCTGCGCCGCCCAGGGTCTAGCCGAGAAGGTCACCGACCCCGGCGTGCTCACCAAGGTGGCCGCGTTGCTGGCCCCCGAACGCGCCAGCGCCCCGGCGTCGAGTCCGGGGCGCTGGCAAGGACCGTCGGCTGGCGGGCACGAGGAGGTCTCTTGTGTCCAAGCATAGGAGCGTCGACCTTTGGGGACAAGAACCCTCGCAACCGCCCCCCGCCCGGCCTGACAGCGCCACATCCCAGGCCGCGGCGGCGAAGGTAGCTCCTACCGCCGGCGCCAGGCGAGCGACGGTCCTCAGCGCCCTGGCTGCGATCGGACCAGCGACCGACCACGAGGTCGCTGCCTACCTCGGCTGGATTCGCGACAGCGTCGGCCCTCGCCGCTATGAACTGGTCAAGCGAGGCCTCGTCGTCGCCGCTGGGATCGGCAACTCCCCGTCCGGCAACAAGGCGACCACTTG
>JADDRA010000038.1:0-55708 GCA_016781105.1 Actinomycetota bacterium
CCAACCAGCACTCGCATAGCCCCTGGACCACTCAACGGGGACCCCTCAGCTCGACTTGGTCGCCAGCACCGAGTTCAGCAACGGGACCGTCGGGCTGCAGTACCGTCGGCACCGCTGGGTCGCCCAGTCAGTCCAACGCGTCCCAGATCGATGGTGATGGTCGCCGACTCGCCGGAGGGCTGTTCGCGCTAGCGATCGACGGTTCCGGGTGCGCTCGACGACCGCCGCTGGTGTCCCAGAACGGCTGTCGCCAACGGCGCCCCCAACGCGCGAAGGCGCAGCGGCCATCCGCATGGGCGAAGTGCCGGTCGGGGGCACTCGGTAACGGCGCGTCCTCTGCGCCGCATGACAACGAGGCCCGGGTGATCGCTTGCAGCTCGGCGGGCGACCGCACTGAGCGGCCACCTCTTCCCTGATGAACCTGGCTCCACATCGGCGCCCCCGAGGCCACGTTTGCTGAACCATGGGTACCGAAGCAACAACGGGCCGTTCAGCACCGTCATCCACCGTCGACCCCGACCGCTGGGCGTGCCAACGTCGAGCCCACTAACGACCAAGCGGGCGACTCCGCCCGGATCGGGACAGAACTTGTTCAGGCACTCGACATCGTCCCTTCACTGATCAGAAACCGGGCCGAACGGACCCGCTCCTAGCGTCGGGCCAGTGGATACGCCGCTGAATACAGACGGGCATCCTGAGGTCTCCCGGGCCGCAGTGGCATACGCCTGGATCAAGCGAGCCCTGCTGTCGGGAGCGTTCCCGCTGTCGGGCCGGCTCGGTGAGGAGCGGCTGGCCAGAGAGATGCAGGTTTCTCGTACCCCGGTGCGTGAGGCCTTGTCGCGCCTCCACGTCGAGGGCTTGGTCGACCGCCATCCCGATGGGGGATACGCTCCCGCCATCCCCGATCTCGACGAGATCGAGGATCTCTACCACGTGCGCGGCGTGCTCGAGAGGGCCGCCATCGACCGACCCGAGCACGACCGTGATGCCCTGGCAGTCCTGCGGGACGAGTGGCAGGCGCTGGCCGACGATCTCGCCTCGATCTCGCCTGACCCCGAGTTCGTGCTCCTCGACGAGGACTTCCACCTCCGCCTGGCCGGGGCCGCCGGCAGCCGGGCTCTCGTTTCCACCCTCCACGGGGTCAATCAGCGGATCCGCATCGTCCGCATGCACGACTTCCTGGACGCCGAGCGGGTGGAGGCGACCATCGCGCAGCACATCGGGATCGTCACCACCCTGGTGGCCAGCGACGGGCTTGGCGCTCGCCGGGCGCTCGACCACCACCTCGACGAGTCCGTGACCGTGGTGCGACAACGGGCAGCCACAGCCATCGCCCGGATGCTCACGGCCCGGAGGGACGGCCGGTGATCACCGTCCAAGCCCCGGCGACCGGTGATCGCCTTGGCCAGAGCCTCGGGTAGTTGCATGGCCGACCCCGCACCTGCCCCGGAGACGTCGGCACCGCGTCGGCGCCATCCACCCGTCCACCGAGTCGAAGTGCCTGCGCCGAACGGTTCGCGCAGGGGACCCCACATCAAGCCCAACGAGCAGACCTGGAGCCCAGGATGACCATGCCCTTGCGAACGGCCCGCCGGATGTTGACCGCCGCCGTCGTCTTGTTGACCATGGTGATCCTTGCCGCCTGTGGAGGTGCCAGCGAGGACGCCGACTCCTCCTCGACCGCGTCCGCGGGACAGACCCGCACGGTGAAGGTTGCGACGCTGCGACAGCCGCACCTCTTCCATCCAAACTTCTACGAGCGCTTCGTCCCTGCCGGCACCACGATCGAGGTCGTACCGCTGGCCAACTCCACCGACATCAAGAACGCCGTCGTGTCCGGATCGGTCGACTTCGGGGTCACCGGCATCACTGCTTCGATCCAGGGTGCGTCCCGGGACGAGCCCGTGGTGGTGGTCGCCTCGGCCGCCGACGGAGGGTCGGGGATCGTGGCTCGACCGGGCATCAACACCGTCGCCGACCTCGCGGGCAAGCGGATCGGCTACGTCCCTGGAGCGGCACAGGACATCCTCCTCCGCCTCACCCTCACCGCGGCAGGCATCGATCCCGACAACGATGTCGACCTTGTCAAGGTCTCCTTCGCCGACATGCCCGACCAGCTCCAGCGCGGCGACATCGACGCCTTCAGTGGGGCCGAGGTCGGTCCCTCGATCGCGCTGGTCGACGGCGCCGCCCTCGTGGTTCGGCCCTACGACACACCCATGAAGAAGATCAACATCGTGATGGTCACCCGCCAGGCCTTGATCGACAGCGATCCCGAGCTTGTGCAGCAGATGGTCCAGGCCCACGCCGAGGCGACCGAGTACATGAAGGCGAACCCGCAGGAGTGGGCCCAGGCGGTGATCGACAAGTACGGCTTCTCGCCCGAGCACCTCGATCTCGCCATCCCCAACATCGAGCTTCGCTGGGGCATGGACGACGACTACATCGCCCAGGCCAGGGTGCTGGGCGAGCAGAACGTGATCCTCGACCAGATCGCCAAGGAGCCCGACTACGAGACTTTCTTCAACACCACGTTCGTGGGGAAGGTCGACTTGTGAGTCGCCTGCGACAGGTGCTGCTGGCGCTCCCCCTTCCCTTCGTCCTGATCGGCCTGTGGCAGGTGGGCGTGACCCAGCAGTGGGAGCTCCCCCTCGACATCCGGATGGCCAACGTGCCGACGCCGCTCGCCGTGCTCAACCGCCTGCGCGACTTCGCCTTCGGCGGTGTGATCGACGACGCCTTCAGCGGGACGTTCGCAACCCACCTGTGGGCGTCTGCCAGCCGGGTGCTGACCGGTTTCACCTGGGCCGCACTGCTGGCCGTGCCGACCGGGGTAGCCATGGGACGGAGCCGGCTGGTGTCATCGGCGGTCGAACCCACGATCAGCCTGCTGCGCCCCGTACCGGTCACGGCCTGGGTGCCATTGGTGCTGATCGTGATCGGCCTGGGAAGCAGGGCCACCGTCGTGCTCGTGTTCCTGGCCTGCGTGTACCCGATTCTGCTGAACACCATCGCCGGAGTGAAGGCCGTCCCGCCAAGGCTCATGGAGGCGGCCGACATGCTCGGAACCAAGCCGGTGGCGAGGCTGTGGCGCGTGGTGCTGCCGGCTGCGCTGCCGTCGATCCTGACGGGGATGCGGGTGGCCCTGGGCTTCGGCTGGGTCATCGTCGTGGTCGGCGAGACGGTCGGGGTCACTACGGGGTTTGGCTCGGTGATCATCGAGGCGCAGCAGACCTCCAAGACTGACCTGATCGTCGCCGGCATGGCGTTCATCGGACTGGCCGGGTTCGCAACCGACAAGGCCATGACCGGTCTGATCCGGGTCGCGCTCCGCGACCGCCCACTCCTGTGACCCCTGGAGGAACATGACCTCGTCATCCCCGCTACCAACCATGGGTGCCCCCCACTCCGAGACCGTCGTGTCCACGCGTGTCTCCGAACCCTCGTGTGCGACGACCGCTCTTTCCGCCGTGTACCTCGACGGCGTGGGCAAGTCGTACGGCGCCCTGGAGGCGCTGCGGTCGGTCAGCCTCTCGATCTCCCGAGGCGAGTTCGTTTGCATCGTCGGAGCATCGGGCTGCGGAAAGAGCACGCTGCTCAGGATGATCGCCGGCTTCGAGGAGCCGACGACCGGCACGCTGATGGTCGATGGTCAAGTGGTCAGTGGGCCGGGTCCGGATCGGGGCGTGGTGTTCCAGGACTACGGGCTGTTTCCCTGGTTGACCGTCGCCGGCAACATCGCCTACGGACCTCGGCGTCGCGGGATCGGGCGCGCCGAGGTCAAGGCGGTCGTGGAGCGGTTCTGCGGCGTAGTCGGCCTGGCAGCCTTCGCTGACAAGTACCCTCACGAGCTCTCCGGGGGCATGCAGCAGCGGGTTGCCATCGCCAGGGTCCTGGCCAACGGGTCGGGCGTGCTCCTGATGGACGAGCCCTTCGGAGCGCTCGATGCCTTGACCCGCAGCTCCATGCAAGCTGAGCTCCACCAGCTCTGGGGCGAACTGAACTCGACGATCCTCTTTGTGACACACAGCGTGGAGGAGGCGGTCTACCTGGCCGACCGGGTGGTCGTGATGACCGGCGGGCCCCGCCACGACACCCCCGGCCACATCGGAGCTACGGTGGCCATCGACCTCAAGCACCCCCGGGACCCCACCTCCGCGGCGTTCAACGCCCGAAAGCGTGAGCTGCTGGCGGCCATCGAGGCGGAGCCGACCGTGGCCTCCACTCCAGGGTGATCGACAGCGCTACGAGGTTCGGCCGCTCGCCGGACGGGTGGCCGGTGAGCGCGCGCCGTCTCGATCGTGACGAAGCATCCGGCGCCATCCTCATGCTGTCATCATGACGCGCCGTCTCCGCACCCTGGCAGACCACCGCGCCGCCTACGCCGACGGGGCCTCGGTGGCCGAGGTGGTGGCCGACCTCCGCCGGCGGATGGCCGAGCTCGCCGACGACGCCATCTTCATCGGGGGGCTGGCCCCCGGTCTCGACCAGTGGGCGGCCGCGCTCGACGTCCGGTCCGATCGCCGACACCTGCCCCTGTTCGGGATCCCGGTGGCGGTCAAGGACAACATCGACGTGGCCGGTCTTCCGACCACGGTGGCCTGCCCCGACTTCGCCACCACTCCGGAGCACTCGGCCACTGTTGTCGAGCGGTTGCTCCAAGCCGGGGCGCTCGTGGTGGGCAAGGCGAACCTCGACCAGTTCGCCACCGGGCTGGTGGGCACCCGGTCACCTTACGGCGCGCCCAGCAACGTGCTCGATCCCGCGGTGGTTCCCGGTGGCTCCAGCAGCGGTTCGGCCGTGGCCGTCGCCGCCGGATTGGTGCCGGTGGCTCTCGGTACCGACACGGCCGGGTCGGGACGGGTCCCCGCGGCCATGAACCAGATCGTCGGCCTGAAGCCCACCCGTGGCCTGGTGTCGAGCAACGGCGTCTTCCCCGCCTGCCGGTCGCTCGACTGCGTCTCGGTGTTCTCCCACACCATCGGCGACTCCGCCGAGCTCTACAACTTGCTCGCCGGCGAGGACGGCGATGACCCGTGGGCCCGGGTCGATCGCGACGAGCGCCCGCCCCTGCGCCTCGACCGAACCGTCGTCGGTGTTCCTCCCCCGGAGGCTCTCGAGGGGGTGGACCTCCTCATTCTGGCTTCGTGGGAGCGCATGGTGGCCGCCATGGCCGACGGCGGCGCCGAGGTCGTGGAGGTCGATACGGCCCCCTTCCTCGAAGCGGGCACGCTGCTCTACGAAGGTCCGTTCCTGGCCGAGCGGTACGCCTCGATCAGGGACTTCCTGGACAGGTCCCCGGAATCGGTCGAGGACGTGACCCGGAGGGTGATCGCCGATGGAGCCCGCTGGTCGGCTGCCGAGCACCACTTGGCGCGATGCCGGATCCGCGAGCTACGGGCCGCCAACCGAGAGGTATGGGCCCGGGTAGACGCGCTGGCTCTACCTACGGTCCCCCATGCTCCCACCGTGGACGCCGTGGCCCGCGAGCCCCTCGCCACCAACGCCGAGCTGGGCCGGTTCACCGCCTTCACGAATCTGCTCGACCTGGCCGCCGTCACCCTCCCCGACCACGACGCCCGCCGGCCTGGAATGGGGATCACCCTCCATGCCCCGGCACGCTCCGACGCTCGGCTCCTCCGGTGGGCCGCCACGCTCATCGGTGAGCCGCCGCCGGGCCAGACCGGTTCCGGGGTCGAGGTGGTGGTGGTCGGGGCCCACCTGGAAGGCCAACCCCGCAACCGCAGACTAGCGGCCCTGGGAGCGGCGCTGGTCGAGCAGACGACCACTGCATCCACCTACCGGTTGTGGGCCTTGCCCGACGGCGAGCGACCAGCGCTGGAGCGAGTCTCGAACGGCGGTGTGGCGATCGACGTGGAGGTCTGGGCCCTCGAACAGCGGGCGCTGGGGTCATTGGTGGCGGCGCTGGGACCGCCCTTGGCCATCGGCACCGTGGAGCTGGTCGATGGGAGGGCGCTCCGAGGGTTCGTGGTCGAGGCCGGAGGGCTGGCTGGTGCCACCGACATCACCGCCTATGGCGGCTGGCGGGCCTGGTTGGCTCGCTGACGCACCGACGCATCTGCAAGCACACGTGCGAGCGGATCGCTGAGGTCGAGACGCCGGCGAGTTCGCCGATCGTCCACAACGCAAGGGTCAGAATCTGGTTCATGCGTGGCGTCTGAGCGCTGTCGCGGTCGGTGAAGAAGTGCACGAAGTCGCAGGAAGGCTGCCCAACCGAACAGCACGCTCAGGCCGGATCCATCTGGAGCCGAGGCAAGCGGGGAGATCGTCTATCAGTTCCACCCTGCACTCCCCGGGGTAATTGGTTCCCGACTGGGGTATGCGAGCCTGCGAGATGGATGACCGCCGAATAACGTCGGACGGCAACCGGGGACTGGTGAGGACAGCGGCCCGGGTCTCCCAGCCAGCTGATGGCCACTGTCAAGCCAGGCTCTTGCCCTTGGCTTCGAGTGGGTTCGAAGGGGCATGGTGTCGCATGGACGAGCGAACTGAGGTCCTCGGGTGCTCGCTGTCGGTTCCTCAGCTGGTCGAGTGAATCCGGCGGCTGGCCGTTGACCATCCTCGGACCTCGAGATGTCGTCGGCACGACCTCGCCCTGTTCGATCACCTGGCCATGATCACCAGCACCCGTCCACCTTCCAGGTGAGGCGCTCTTGGTTTGCGCCTGGCCTTCGGCTGTTCACACCGGCCCTGTTGGGGGGAACCGGGGTTGCGGTCTGGATCGTGCTCAGCCTGCTTGCAGAGGACAGGGACGCCTTCGACAACAACGCCCGTTTCCTTGCTGTGGTCGGACTCTTCCTCGGCGCGTCAGGGATCGTTGCCGGGCGACTGCGCCCAGATCCAATGGGCGAGCACCTCCTCGCCGCTGTCGTTCCCACCGTCGTGTTGATCCTCATCGAGGTCGTTGTCGCTGGGAGTCCGCTGATGTTCGTGGGCGGGCTCGGCTGGCTCGTCTTCGTATATGCCACAGTGTCAGCAGCCGGTGTCGTTGTGGGTCAGGTCACCCTTGGCAAGAAGTCAAGATGAGGACCCGGAAACGGTTGATGTCGAAGCAAAAGAGTCCGGCGTGCCCGATCCTGCGCACCTGCATCCTGTCCTCGGCCCGGCCCCGCCGCCGAAGAGATGGACGTGCAGGTGCCGGATCGTGTTGCCGTGAATCTCGCAGTTCATCTTGCGTGGACGAACCCGTGTGTGGAGCGCCCTTGGCTACCGCCATCGTCTCCCGCCAGAAGGTTGCCGCCTCGGTGTCGCTCAGCTCGAACGGCTCTTCCACGGGGCGCTCGGCGATCACGCACACGTAGCCGGGCACGGGGCCAGCGTCGGCGCAGTGATCCACACCGATCGCAGCTCGCCGATGACATCCGTAGGACCTCGACAGATCACGCAGTCCCGAGGTGACATCCGACGAGCGTCGCGCGATGCGCCGTGGCGCTGCTTGGGGCAGATCCGACTGCTTCCGCGCGCATGATACAGCTGCTTGACCCGAGCCGGCGTTGGTACTGTCCTCGTCCATGGCAGGCCGTTGACGAGCGCCGAGCCCTATCCGTTCGTCGAAAGGTTCACCTGCCATGCCCCGCCTTCCGCTCAGCGGTCGCGTAGCCGTCGTCTCCGGCGCCAACCACGGCATCGGGGCTGCCGCCGCAATTGAGCTCGCCCGGCTCGGCGCGGATGTCGCCGTCACCTACCTCGCATAAACTCCCCACGACCACGATCCCGGTCGACCCACGGCATACCGCTCGCACCGGGAACAGCGTGCCGAGGCCACGGTCGCTGCAACCGAGGAGGTCGGAAGAGGGGCCGTCGCCGTCGAGGCTGACCTGGTCGACGCCGACACGCCAGCGCAGGTGTTCGTCGAGGCCGAGGCGACGCTCGGCCCGGTGTCGATCCTGGTCAATAACGCCAGCGGATGGCGCAAGGACACGTTCTCGCCAGACCGTGAGAACCCGCTCCGGCGCCTTGGCGCGCACGGCCATCGTGTAGCGCACGTTGAGGCGACCGAGCACCTCGATGGTCTTGTTGGACCAGAACCCGGAGTCGAAGCGCAGCACGATCTCGCCGGCTGCCCCGGCCCGGCGGACCCGGGCGATGAGCTCTTCGACGAAGCGCTTGGCCCCCCGGGCGGTGTTGGCCGAGCCCTTGCGCATGCGGGCGTGGAGCACCTCGCCGGTCTCTGCGCGGGTGGCCACCAGGGGGTGGTAGCCCAAGACCTTGGTGTAGCCGAAGGCGGCCCCGGCCTTGTCGGGGCCGGCCACCTCGCAGATGGTGGAGTCGACGTCCACCACGAGTCGGCCGTCCCCGGGGCCGCCACCTTGAGCCCAGGCTCGCTCCAGCACCTTGCCGACCACCGCTTCGAGCTGGCGGACATGGCCGAAGGTGAAGGCCCGCAGGAAGGTCCCGAGCGTGGAGGGGGCCATGACCCGGTGATCGAGCACGGCCTGGGTTGCACCCGAGCGCAGCACGTCGGCGTGGTCGATGTGGGAGCCGCCAGCGACGATGGCGTGCACCAGGGTCAAGACCTTGCGCCCCGGCAGGGCGCCGCCCACACGACCCACCAGGCGCACGGTGACGTTGACGAGTTCTTCGATCCCGAGAGCGACCCAATGAAGCTTCTGTCGCGAGCTGCCCGCGCCAGGCGGTAGTACCAACCTGACGTGGTGAACACTGAGATGGCTGCAAGCTCACTCTGCAGCTTTGCGCCTGCCTGACCCGCGAGTAGCGCGAACAGATGATGGTCGTGGACAACGACCGATCAATGGCAGCTACGAGTCAACAAGATCGGGGTCATCAGCGACGACACGAGCCAGCCGCCTGCGTGTACGTGCCATCGCGCGACAACCTGCCGACTACGACACCGACCTCTGGCGGGATCCGAAGCTGCAAGGGGACAGCCTGTCCTGGGGCCAGTTCACTAGGCACCTCCAGCGATACCGACTGGCGTCACGCCTCTACCTCGCCCTCATCTCGGGGCTCCTGCATCTTGACCTACTGCCCTACCGTCGCCTCGAGCCGGCGTCCGCGGCGATGGCGACGCAGCATCGCCCAGGTGCCGGTGCGAGAAGCGCATCGAGTCCGGTGGCACGGAGACCGCTGAGAACTCCTTGCACCAGCGCGTGGTTCATGCTGCACACCAAGTCGGGATGCTGCTCAACCAGAGCATGGAACGGGCAGTTGCGCAGATAGAGGGTGCGGCCTTCTCGGTACGGCTCGAACCCGTACTCCTCGAGGACCTCGAGAACCTTCGCCAGCCGGGCGTCGCGGCTGCGGCCGAGGGGCTTTACCTGCGCCCGCTCACCGATCCTCACCCCGAGAGTGGCAGCGGCGTCGTGCAGGGCTTCGAGCGGCGAGAGCGCCTCGCCGGCGGTTGCGACGGCTTCGGCGAGGAGGCTGGCGGCGAGCTCGTAGTTGCGAGACGGGAGGCTCACCTGCAGTTGGCGCCGTGAGCGCCGGTAGAGCTTCGACGGGCGACCAGCGCCGGGGCCGGTTCGCCCCGACAGGCGCCGGAACGCGGTGTCGAGCAGGCCCTCATCAGCGAGCTTGTCGAGGTGGAACGCAGCAAGAGAACGACCGACGCCGACGCCCTCGGCCGCCTCTTCGCGGCTCACGTCGCGTCCGGCTCTCGCCACGAATAGGTACAACGCCCGCCGGAGAGGCTCGCGCAGGCTGGCGATCCCCTCGATCTGGCTCTCGAGTTCCTCGTCGCCAGGCACCACTAAAATGTACTGCCGTTGACCCTATCGGGCGTCTCGGCCAGGGCCCGGTCCTGCCGATTCCACTAGCGCTCGTCCTCGGTCCCCTGGGCGAGGCCGTAACGGAGGAAGAGGAAGCCATCCTCCTCCAACATGTGGAGAAGGGCGGCGTCGAGCATCCGCTTGAGGGGGCGGGCGCCCATCAGCCTTGCCGCCCCCCCGCCACCGACGACGGTGGGGGCCACGGTAAGGCAGAGCTCGTCCACCACGCCTGCAGAGGCCAGCTCCCCGTTGAGCGTTGGGCCCCCTTCGCAGAGGACGAGGCGGGCGCCCCGTGCGGAGAGCGCCTCGAGGCCTTGGGCGAGGTCAACGCTGGTGTCTCCCACGATCACGACGTCCGCCCGCCCTTGGGCCCGGCGGAGCTCCTCTGCCTGCGCTGATGCTGGCGTGAGGATGACCGGTCGCGTCGCGGGGTCGGTGAACAAGGACGATGACCAGTCGAAGTTGAGGCTCCTGGAGACCACGGCGATGGCCGGCAGGGATGATTGGCCTCGAGCCAGGCGGGCGGCTACTGCCGTCCGGTCCAGGCGAGGTGGGCCGTATCCTTCGGCGCGGACGGTTTGAGCACCGACCAGGATCACGTCGGCGAGGCTTCGCAGGAGGAAGAAGATCCGCTTGTCACCCGGACTTCCGAGCTTCGCGGTTACGCCTTCGACGGCGGTGGCTCCGTCGATGCTGGTGACCATGTTCACGGCGACATAGGGCCGCTTCGGGCGGGGCGGACGCCCGCCTCGGTAGAGCTCCTCGACATCGATGTTGTCTCGGTTGACGGGAAAGAGCTGGCGCATGTGGGCCTCCGGTCGTTGGGCGGCGCTGGGCGGTGCGGGTCATGGTGCCGACATCGGGGAAGATCGACTTGAGGAGTGGCGGGGGTTCCAAGGCGGAGCTCGCCTGAGGCTTCGAGGCCCCGAGCGAGCATCGACTCAGTGTCCGCCCAGGTCCCCGTCGGCGAACACCGTCGATGCTGGTCCTCCAGTGGTGGAGCCAAGTGGTTCAAGGAGCACCTTGACACCTCGACTGAGCTTTCTATACTCAATCAGACTACACTTTAGGAATGGGCGGAGAAAGGGGCGAGGACCATGGCGGTGACGACGTTCGGGAGGCACAGGCGATCATGAAGATCGCGGTGGCCCACACCAGTAGAAGCAGCAGCCTCGCTGCGGTCGAGGCCGGCATGCACGCCGGGCTCGGCGAGCACGGCCGGCCGTCGGAGGTGGGCGTTCTGTCAGCGGCGGGCGCCGGCAGGACCGCGGTACGCAGCGCCCCACGCTTGAACGACAAGGCCGTTGCCGAGCTGCACCCGTTACGGGGCCAGGTGTGGGACAGTGACGCGTTACGGCGGCCGCCTCGGCGGTGGTGGTCGCTCCGCTTGGGCGGCGCCCGCCGACGCTGCCCCCTCTCGAGCGATAAGGACCGGATCTCATGATGACCACGACTGCCACCTCCGGCGCCGGCGCCGAGCGAGTGCACGTCGTGGACGGCAGTCCCGTGGACCTGCCGCGGGCAGAGCGCGCCGTCGCCGAGCTGCTCGCTGCCCTCGGCATCGAGCTGAGCGACGGGGTGCGAGACACACCCCGTCGAGCGGCGGCGGCCTATGCCGAGCTCCTGACGGCTCGTCCCTTCAGCCTCACGACATTCCCGAACGAGGCGGACTACGACGAGTTGGTCCTCGCCCGTGACATTCCCTTCCACTCGCTGTGCGAACACCACCTCCTGCCCTTCGTCGGCGTCGCCCACATCGGCTATCTCCCTGGCGAGCGGATCCTGGGGCTGTCGAAGCTCGCCCGGGTGGTGGAGAGGTTCGCCCGGGGACTTCAGGTGCAGGAGCGTCTAACCAAGCAGGTGGCCGACTGGCTCCAGGATCAGCTCGGGGCGAAGGGGATCGGGGTGGTGGTCGAGGCGGAGCACCTGTGCATGTCACTGCGCGGGGTCCAGGCTTCGGGGACCCGGACCGTGACCTCTGCGGTGCACGGGCTGTTGCGCGACGACGGCCGGTCCCGCCAGGAGTTCTTCGCCTTGACCGGGATACACCGTTGATCGCCCCCGGGCGATCGCCTGAGTCGATCGCCAGCTTCGACCACAGCCAGTACCGCGCTGCGGCCCTGGTGGAGGCCAAGCACGGCCGGTCGGTGTCGGTGTGCCTGCCGGCCCGCAACGAAGAGGCGACGGTCGGTGACATCGTCGCCGTCGTCCGACGAGACCTCATCGAGCGCGTACGGCTGGTCGACGAGATCGTCGTCGTCGACGACGGCTCGACCGACCGCACCGCCGACCATGCGGCACGCGCCGGCGCGCGCGTGGTCACCCTCATCCCCACGACGGCCGGAGCAGGCGACGGCTCCGGCAAGGGCCAGGCGCTGGCGCGGGCCACCGTGGAAGCCACCGGCGACATCGTCGTCTTCCTGGACGCCGATGTGCGCAACTTCGGGCCTCACTTCGTCACCGGCCTCCTCGGGCCGCTCCTGCTCCGCCCCGAAGTCGCCTTCGTCAAGGCGTTCTATCGCCGCCCGTTGCACGGACGACGGGGGGAGGGCGGACGGGTGAGCGAGCTGGTGGCTCGTCCACTGCTGGCCCGCCTGTTCCCCCACCTGAGCGGCGTCGTCCAGCCGCTGGCCGGGGAGTGCGCCGCCCAGCGCCGGGTGCTCGAAGAGGTCGACTTCGCCGACGGCTACGGCGTGGAGCTGGCGATGCTCATCGACGTCGCGCGGCGGTTCGGCGTCGGCTGCCTGGCCCAGGTCGACCTCGGCGAGCGCGTTCACCGCAACCGGCCCCTTGCCGAGCTCCGTAGCCAGGCCGCCGCCGTGCTCGACGTCGCATTGGCGCGCGCCGGAATCGCCGGGGTGGACGGCTACGACGGCGACCAAGCGTTCATGGCCATCACCGCAACGGATCGGAGGCTTGCATGAACAAGGAGCAGGTGTTCGTCATCGTCGGCGCCAGCCTGGCCGGCGCCAAGGCTGGAGAGGCTCTACGAAGCGAGGGCTTCGATGGCCGAGTGGTGCTCATCGGTGAGGAGCCCCATCGGCCCTACGAACGCCCGCCGCTGTCAAGGACTACCTGCGGGGCGAGGCCGAGGCCGACAAGCTCTACGTCCACGGCGAGGGCTTCTACACCGAGCACGACATCGAGCTGAGAACGGGGTCGCCGGTGACGACCATCGACCGGGCCAGCGGCATCGTCATCGACGCCACCGGCGAGCGGACGCGCTACGACCGCCTTCTGGTCGCCACTGGGGCCGCGGCCCGGAGGCTGCGCTTTCCCGGCGCAGAGCTCGACGGCATCTTCTACCTCCGGTACAGGGCCGACGCCGACCGTCTCCGCCGAGCCCTCGCGACGGCCACTCGGGTGGCGGTGGTGGGCGGCGGGTGGATCGGCGCCGAGGTGGCGGCCTCGGTGCGCCAGATGGGCCGGGAGGTGACCATGATCCATTCCGACACTGCGCCGCTGCGAGCGTCCTCGGCCCCTCGACGCCTTCGAAGACCACAGTGCCCTCGCCGCACCATCGACGAGGATGTCGACCACGCCCGGAGCGTGCTCGACCGGCTCAGGCGGTCGGCATCGACATGGCCGACGTCGGCCCCACCCTCGAGCACCAAGGAGTGGGCAGCTTCACCGCCAGCTTGGACGGCCTGTTGGAGACGCTCGAGGCCAAGCGGGCGGAGCTCGCTCGCCGATGAGCGAGTTCCCTCGAGCGCCCAGTGCGGGCAACGTCGTCGCGTCGACGAGCGAGCAGGGACGCGGCGGCGAGGTCGTGTCGGAGCCGGTCCCTGGCGTGCCCGCCAGGCACGGCCCGGCCAATTTGACCCGCGCCCTGTCGGTCATCACCGCTGCTCTCGGCGACGCCGGCGGTCTGGCCGGACCCGCTTCGAGACTGACTACAGGAGCAACAGCCCGCCAGGACTCGTCGGCGGGCATGGCGGGTGCCTGCCCTCCCGCCTCCTATCCGCCCATTGGCGACTACGCCCCGCTCAGCGACGGCCACTCGGCCGCCCTGGTGTGTCCCGGGACGGGTCGATCGACGGGTGCTGCTTCCACCGCTTCGACGCCCGCCCGGTGTTCGCCCGCTTCCTCGACTGGCACCGCGACGGCCACTTCCGCCTGGCACCGGTCGGCCCCTACACCGTGGCCCGGCGCTACCGGCCCGGCACGAATGTGCTCGAGACCCGCTTCAGCACGAGGAGGACGAGGTCGTGGTGGTCGACTGCATGGCGATCCGCCGAGGCGCATCCGACGCCGCCGGCACCAACTCCCACCACCAGCTGCTCCGCCTCGTGCGCGGCGAGGCAGGCTGTGTGAGGATGCGGTTGGGTTCGCCCCCCGTTCGACTACGGACTCACCATCCCGCGCCTCGAGATGCGGGGGGACGACATCGGTGTCGTCTACGGCGGCGCCGACGCCCTCGTGCTCCAGTCCGAGCTGCCCCTTACCCAGGTCGAGGTATGCGGCTGCGGCGGGGAGCGGAGCTGGCCGCCGGCGAGAAGTCTTCCTTGCGCTCACCTACTCGCTGCCCCACCGGCTGGAAGCCCACCGGACGGGCCGCGACGGGATGCGGGAACGCATCGAGGCGACCTGTCGGTTCTGGATGGACTGGTCGAGCGCCTGCACCTACGAAGGCCCGTACCGCGACGAGGGTGCTGCGCAGCACCCTCGTCCTCAAGGCCCTCACCAACACTCCACCGGTGCCATCTTCGCCGCTCCGACCATGTCGTTGCCGGAGGAGCTCGGGTGGCGTGCGCAACTGGGACTACCGCTACTCGTGGCTGCGCGACGCCGCCCTCAACCTCTATACACTGTTCAGCCTGGGCTACACCGAGGAGGCCCACGCCTTCATGGCCTGGGTCGAGCGAACCACGGCGGGGCGGGCTGAGGGATCTGCAGATCATGTACGGCGTGGGCGGCGAGCGCCTCCTCCCCGAGATCGAGCTCGCTGCCCTCGACGGGTACAGGAGCTCGAGCCCGATGCGCATCGGCAACGCTGCTGCCGAGCAGTCCACTCGACGTCTACGCCTACCTCCTCGACACCGCCTGGCTCTACCACCGCGCCGGCGGGGAGATCACCGCTTCCTTCTGGGGCCTGCTCACCGGGGTGGTGAAGGTCGTCGCCGCCCGCCGGCGGCTCCCCGATGAGGGTATCTGGGAGGTCCGCGGCGGCGCCCGCCACTTCGTCTCCTCGAAGGTCATGGCCTGGGTGGCGGTGGACCGGGCCATCCGTCTGGCACGTGCCCGCCGGCTCCCCGCCGACTTGGACCGATCAACGGCGCTGCGTAGCGAGATCCGCCGGAGCGTCGAGGCCGAAGGTGTCGACGCCGCCACCGGGGCCTTCGTCCAGTCCTTCGGCAGCTCGGCGCTGGACGCGTCCAACCTGCTCATCCCGCTGGTGCGCTTCCTGCCTGCGGAGGACGCCCGCGTCAGCGCCACCATCGCCCGCACCGCGGCCGACCTCGCCCCCGGCGGCCTCGTCTACCGGTACCTCGAGGGCGACGACGGACTTCCCGGGGGGGAGGCGACGTTCGTCATCTGCAGCTTCTGGCTGGTCGACAACCTGGCGCTGGCCGGCCAGACCGGTCGAGCACGGGAGCTGTTCCAACGACTACTCGGCTGCGCCAATGACGTCGGCCTGCTGGCCGAAGAGGTCGACCCGCTCACGGGCGAACTCCTCGGGAACTTCCCGCAAGCCTTCAGTCACGTCGGACTCATTGGCGCGGCGCTGAACCTTGCACGGGCGGAACGGAGCGACCATGCCCGGTGACGGCCCCGACACCGCCTTGCAAGCCCTGGTAGCGACCATCGACTACCCCATGTTCGTCGTCACCACGGCAGCCGCCGACGGAGAGCGGGCCGGCTGCCTCGTCGGGTTCGCTACGCAGTGCAGCCTGGAGCCAGCCCGCTTACTGGTATGCATCTCCAAGCGTAACCACACCTTTCGGGTGGCCCGACGGGCCGAGGTGGTCGTCGTGCATTTCCTCGGTGGCGGCAACGTCGACCTTGCGAGACTGTTCGGTGAGAACACCGGTGACGAGGTCGACAAGTTCGCCCGCTGCACGTGGGAGCCGGGACCGGGCGGCGCCCCCATCGTTCGTGACTGTCGCGGATGGGTCGCCGCGCGGATCATCGAGCGTTTCGACTGTGGCGACCATGTCGCCTTCCTGCTCGACCCCGTGGCCAGCGATGCCCGACACGCCGACGACGTCCCTCTCGGGTTCCAAGACGTCCGAGATCTCGACCCCGGCCACGATGCTTGATAGACCTCGAAGCGTCTTCGGGGTCGGGGCCCACTGGGTGACCGCGCAGTAGGACCAGCGGGCTCGCGGCGGCCCCAGCAAGCTCTCGGTGGCCGGAACCTCCGGGCGGCGCTCCCGGACTGTGCTGGCCTCCGCTGGATCGTCTGGGAGTCTCAACGGCTCCGGGTTGGCGTTTGTCGGGATCGAGGTCGATGCGCACGGTGAGGAGTTCAGTGCCGAGCGCCCGCACGGCGAGCCCGTTCACACGATGGCTGATGCGTCGGAGCCGAGTATGAGGGCCGTCATGGTCGAGGACCTGAGCGGTTCCCGATCGCCACCGGCGGCAGAGCAGCACGCGCACTCGAGGGTCGGGAAGCGGGGTTTGCCCTGAGGGCCGGCAAGCCCCTCTTAATCCGCAGGTTCTGGGTTCGAATCCCTGGGGGCGCACTTACGGAACGGCCCCTTCTTCAGGGTTCCCTTCCTTCTCGTCGCCTGGTCTGTCGATCCGCTCGATCAGGCCCCTCCCCATGGTCGACCCATAGATGGAAGCGGCCGTCGAGCAGCAGGAGCCATCTGGCGGCGCGCGCGACGCACGGGTGCATCGGCGTCGGGCCGCTCGCGCTCGATCCGTCCGGTGGTCTGCCAAGTCGCTCATCCCTCTGGTCGACTTCCAGGTTCTCGAGCCTGCTGCGCCTCTCGTTCGTTGCGAAGCTCGGCCTTACGCTCGGCCTCTTCGCGCCTGCGAGGGGTCGCGAACGGATGAGCGTTGCCAGATGGGGGTAGCGGTGCGGACGTGGAGACAAGCGACCGGCAGTGGGAGGTCGACGAGCAGCACTTGCTCGATGTGCTCGATCGGGTCGTCGCTGCCGTGGAGAGGGCTTCCCTGCCTTACCTCATCATGGGCGGGATCGCCTCGGCCAGCCACGGTCGCCCCCGCTGGACCCACGACATCGACCTCTTCGTCCGGCCCGAGAACGCCCGAGACGTGCTGGCCGCGCTGCGTGAGGTGGGTTTCCGCACGGAGGAGTTCGACGAGTACTGGCTGTTCAAGGCCTTCCTCGACGACGTGCTCGTCGACGTTATCTTCCGGTCGCAAGGTGACATCTTCCTCGACGACGACATGCTCAAGAGAGCGACCACCACCAGTTTCCGAGGCCGGAAGATCACCATCGTCCCCCCCGAGGACCTCCTGGTCATCAAGGCTCTGGCCCATGCGGAGTACAGCCCCCGGCACTGGCACGACGCCCTGTCATTGATCGCCTCCTGTCAGCTCGACTGGGACTACCTGGCGAAACGGGCCCAGCACGGGCCCCGGCGGGTGCTCAGCCTCCTGCTGTATGCCCAGTCGAACGACCTCGCCGTGCCTTCGCGGGTCGTGCAAGGGCTGTTCGCGTCCCTCGAGGGCTCCTGAGCAGGGAAGGCTCGATTTCGTGGTCCCCCGCCGACCGGATGTCGATTCCGCCGTTCCCGACCAGTACCTCGTCGAACAGATCCGACGAGCGCTGGCCGAGGACCCACGCACGGGCGTGCTCGACGTAGGGGTGGAGGTGGCGGGTAACAGGGTCGTCCTGAGCGGAACGGTCACCACCGACGAGCGAGCAACCACCATCTCGGCGGTGGTGGAAGAGCTTCTGCCCGACCACAACATCGACAATCAGATGTCCGTGGAGCAGATAGCGGAGTCGGCGGCCGGCCGGATCGAGCCCGAACACCTCTCGTGATGATGCGCATCGCTGCCGTCGGCGACCTGCACATCGGACTCGACTCCGTCGGGACCTTCGAGCACCACCTCGACCAGCTGTCGTCGCAGGCCGACGCGCTGTTGCTGGCTGGTGATCTCACTCGGGTTGGTGATCCCGCCGAGGCAGCGGTGCTCGCCGACGCGCTGGCCGACGTGGAGCTGCCCAAGATCGGCGTGCTCGGGAACCACGACTACCACAGCGACCAGCAGGCCGAGGTGACCGACGTGCTCGAAGGCGCCGGCGTGGTGGTCCTCGAAGGCGGCGGTGTCGTGGTGGACGTCGGCTCCGCTCGGCTGGGAGTGGCCGGCACGAAGGGCTTCGGCGGAGGGTTCGTCGGTGCGTCCGGCAGCGACTTCGGGGAGCCGGAGATGAAGGCTTTCGTGCGCCACACCAAGGATCTGGCCAGCCGGCTGGAGGAGAGCCTCTGCGCCCTGGAGGCCGACGTTCGCGTCGCCTTGCTCCACTACGCCCCGACCGATGCCACCCTGCAGGGCGAACGGCTGGAGATCTACCCCTTCCTCGGCAGTCACCTCCTGGGCGAAGCCATCGACCGGGCCGGCGCCGACCTCGTGATCCACGGCCATGCTCATGCAGGCAGCGAGAAGGGACTCACGCCTGGAGGGATCCACGTCCGCAACGTGGCCCAGCCGGTCATCGGCCAGCCCTACCACCTGTACTGCCTGGGCGATGGTCCGGACGTGGAGTGCCGAACCGAACCGATCCTTTGACGATGGCCCCCTTCTGCACGTCCAACGTGGCCATCTCACCTGCCCGTTGATCTCGGGGCGACGCTCCGGCGAAGCAAGCGTCTGGCCCTCGATCACGGACGCGAACTGGGCTGGGCAGCTCACGCACCAGGGCGTGGCGGCGGTCCCAGGGTGAGGCCGAGGCCGTCGTGGCTCGTGACGGGAACCTCGGTGCCGGGCGTTGTCAGGGAGAGGCCCGGAGATCCTCGCCTTCGTCGAGCGGTACGACCATCGCCTGCTCGAGCGCGTCGGCTTCGGGGATCTCGGGGTCGTCGCTCGGCGACGACGCCTCGTCCTCCCTCATGACGACCTCCCGTGACTGCTCGAGGTAGTCGGCCTCGGGCACGCTCGGGTGGTCGGATGTGGCGAGTACGGGCTCCAACGGCTCGCCATCCTGGTGCTCAGAAGGGCCGACGTCCTCGATCGCGTCCACTGAGACGCTCCTACCCGCCTCCACTGACGCGGTCACGTCTCGTGATCGATGCTTCGGCCCCACCTCCGTAGCCCGCCCCGCGTCGATTTCGAGCTCGATCTCGGGCGAAGGACGACCCGACCCCATGTGCTTTGCGGCTGGCGTGCTCGATGTCGCCCTCGCTGCTCGGCGGCGCGTGAGGGAACTCGTACCGGGGCGTCACCGCTGCACAGCCGTGCGCTCGGACCGGTGTCAAGACGCGGGCAAGCGAGCTCGCAGCTCGTAGTACTCCGGGTAGTCGCGACCGCGGTCGTCAAGAGAGATCTCCGGTGGCAGGCTCGTGGCCGGCCGTGGTCGAGGAGAAGCGCGACCGACTCCTGCACGATCAGTACGGGATCGACCTCCCCGAGCTGGAGGTCATCGATGAAGCCCGTCGACACACTGACGCGACGGCTCGTGGTGAGCGTTCCTTCCTCCACCTGGACACCGAAGTGGCCGGGCTCCATCTCGGTGACGGCGATGTCGGTCATTGAGGGGCCGGTCGAGGATCGGCATGGAGGATCAGGACCATGGTCGGCCATCGCCAAGGCCGCCCATCGGTCCCTCCAACCTCGCGTGCACGAGGGCGGCGTCGTGTCGGGCATCGAGACTGAGCACGAGCACCCCTTCGAGGCAGGGCGAGCATGACCGCCTCGTCGAGCGCCGCTTGGTGGATTCGCTCGGCGGGCTGGGACCCGGGGCCAGCTCTGTCCGGGAACGGAACGTGTCAAGGCCTGTGAGACAACTTCTTCTCATGCGGATCTGATGAGTGCCTCGGCAGTCGGCTCGTTGATCCAGGCGACAGTGGGGAGCTTCGGGGGCGACGGTGGCCGGTGCCGGAAGCGGCCGGGGTTGGCGGCGTAGACGGCGTCGAGGGTGGCGGCCCGCTGGGCACGGATGTCGCCGGCGGTGCCGTAGTGGACCGACGCGGGCGTATGCAGACCGATGCCGGCGTGGCGGTGGACGTGGTTGTAGTGGTCGAAGAACACCGAGCAGAACGCCCGGGCGTCCTCGATGGAGCCGAAGCGGCCGGGGAACGCCGGGCAGTACTTGAGGGTCTTGAAGTTGGCCTCGCTGAACGGGCTGTCGTTGCTCACGTGCGGACGGCTGTCGCTGCGGGCCACGCCGAGGTCGACGAGCAGCTGGGTGACCGGCTTGGAGGTCATCGACGTGCCCTGGTCGGCGTGGAGGCTGAGCTGGTCACGCCCGATGCCCTGGCGGGCCAGTGCGTCGGCGATGAAGGCCTCGGCCAGCTCGGCGGTCTCGGGCCGGCGACACCATCCAGGCCACGACATAGCGGCTGAAGATGTCGATGATCACGAACAGCTCGTAGTACACGCCGCGGGTGGGCCCTGGAGTTTCGTTCTATCCCGGGACCACACTGGTTGGTCCCCGGGCGAGGAGCTCGGGGCGCTGGCGGGCGGGATGGGTGCGCTGGCGCCGGCGCTTGCAGTTCTCCCCGGCGGCCAGGAGCCGGTACATGATCGAGATCGAGCACAAGTAGATGCCGTCGTCGGCAGCCGGGCCCACACCTGCGCCGGCGCCAGGTCGCAGTACTTCTCGGAGCGCAGCACGGCCAAGATGCGCTGGCGCTCGGCCTCGGTGAGCTGTTGGTCGGCTCGGGCCGTCGGGAACACGGCGGTGTAGACCGTCGACTACGCGGTCCACTACGACTTCAGCGGCTTCTTCGACCCGATACGCCCCTTGCCCAGCATGAACTCGGTGCGGGCGGGCCAGGTCGTGTCGGTGAAGTTCGTGCCTCGGAGGCGACCAGGGGCTCGACGTCCTGGCCGCGGGGTCGCCCACGTCGCACTCCATCGACTGCGCCTCGGGGACGGTGACCGGTGAGGTTGTACCGGCGGCCACGGTGGGGAACAGCGGCCTCACCTACGACCCCGAGAGCGCCCAGTACACCTACCTCTGGAAGACCGACCGGGCTTGGTCCACCAGCTGCCGCCAGCTCGTGGTCGGCCTCGACGATGGCTCGACCCACAGGGCCAACTTCGTGCTCCGCTGAGTCGCCACGCAGCAGCGCCAGCGACCGGTCGTCGCTGGCGCTGGTGCGGGTCGTCGCTCCGCTGAAGCTCAAGGGTGGCGGCAGAGGCTCGAACGCACAAGGCGTGGTGAGCCTCGTTGCTCCTCAGCTCGTCACAACAGGCTGAACAGCAGCACCAGGACCGCCGTCACGACCAGCGAGAGCAGGAGCGAGCCGAGGCAGCCCAGGCGGTTGGAGAAGAAGAGGAACACCAGGGCAGTGTGCCCCCGACCCGGCTGGCCGACACCGGCGCTCGCCTACCCTCCGGGCGTGCGGATCGGCCTGGTCAGCCCCTACAGCCTGACCCTGCCCGGGGGGGTGCAAGGTCAGGTGCTCGGGCTGGCCCGGGCGCTGCGGGCCAGGGGCCACGAGGCCCGGGTGCTGGGCCCGTGCGACGGCCCCCCTCCCGAGCCGGGGGTGACGCCGCTCGGCAGCTCGATCCCCCTGGCGGCCAACGGGTCGGTGGCGCCCATCGCCCCTTCCCCCGCCTGTGCCCTGCGCACCATCGCCGCCCTGGACGACGAGGACCTCGACGTCGTGCACCTCCACGAGCCCCTCGTCCCCGGGCCCTGCCTGACGACCCTGGTGGTGGCCGAGACGCCCCTGGTCGGCACCTTCCACGCCGCCGGCTCCAGCGCCTCCTACCGGTGGGCGGGACGGCCGCTGGGCTGGGCGGCGCGACGGTTGGCCTGGCGTTGCGCCGTGTCGCAGGCGGCGGCGGCGCTGGCCGGCACCCACCTCGGCGGCAGCTACGAGGTGCTCGGCAACGGCGTGGAGGTCGAGCGCTTCCGGGACGTAGTACCCTGGCCGACCGAGGGTCCGACGATCCTGTTCCTCGGTCGCCACGAGCCACGCAAGGGCCTGGCCGTGTTGGTGGAGGCCCTGCGCGACCTGCCGGCCGAGGCCCGCCTGTGGGTGGCCGGCGAGGGTCCAGAGACGGGGCGGCTGCGGGCCGCGACCGCCGGGGACCCCCGGGTGAGCTGGCTGGGCCGGGTGGGCGACCACGAGCGGGCCCGGCGCCTGCGGGGCGCCCAGGTGCTGTCCGCCCCCTCCCTCGGAGGTGAGTCCTTCGGCATCGTGCTGCTCGAGGCCATGGCCGCCGGCGCCGCCGTGGTGGCCAGCGACATCCCCGGCTACGCCGACGTCGCCCGGTCCGGGCGAGAGGCTCTGCTCGTGGCCCCCGGCGACGCCCGCGCCCTGGCCGCCGCCCTGCGGAGGGCGCTGGAGGACCGGGACCGGGCGGCCGGCCTGGTGGCGGCCGGGCGGGTCCGGGCCGAGGAGCTCTCCATGGATCGCCTGGCCGAGCGCTACCTCGAGCGCTACCAGGCGCTGGCCCGAGTCGGCTGAGTCGTTCCGATCGCCGCGACGAGAGAACGCTGAGGTGGGCCGGATCAGGAGGCGTCGAGCTCGACCACGACCGCACCGCTCCCGGCGTCGGCGGTGACCCGGAAGGGGACCTCCTGGTCGACGCCGATCACCCAGGTGAGGTTGGCCTCGAAGTCGCCGGTGCGGACCACCTCGGTCACGGCGGTGGTGTCGCCGGTGGCCCGCTCGGGCCCGGTGTAGGTGGGCTCGAGGCTGCCGCCCAGATCGACGCCGGAGGCGGGCGCCATGCGGACCTCGAGGAAGGCACCGCCGGCCACCTCGACGACGTCGCCCGAGCCGTCCTGGCGCACCGGCGGATCGAGGTAGGCGACGTCGACGCCGGGCACCTGCCCATCGGCGAAGCGGAAGCGGACCCGGTCGATCCCGGCGTCACCCCCAACCTCGACGTCGGTCAGCAGGGCCACGGACCCCTCGGCGGGGGCGGGCAAGGAGACCGGGGTGGTGGCGCCGTCGAAGGAGTCGGTGGGCGGCGCAGCCGTCGTCGACGAGCTCGGGCTCCCCGACGTCGAGGTGGTGGACTCGCTCGTGGTGGTCGACGCGGCCGTGGTGGAGGGGCCGCTGGCCACGTCGCTGGTGGTGGACTGGTCGCCGCAGGCCACCAGGGTGGCCAGTGCGACCAGCATGGGGCCGAGGAGCCGTCGTCGACGTGGGGACATGGGGCGGATCGTACGCCAGTCGTTGGCGGCCCCGACGCGGAGAGGAGGGCCCGCAGGCCCTCCTCTGCGGCGCCGGACGACCGATCAGCTGTTGCGCTGCTCACCCACGGGGGTGGGCTCGCTGCGCAGCACCCGGCGGACGCCCACGGCGGCGCCGGCCAGGATCACGGCCAGCATGGCCGGCAGGGCGGTGTCGGCCCCGGTGCGGGGCAGCGTGCCGTTGGCCGGGGTCACCGGCTGGGCGGGCGGGGGCACGATGTTGGGGGGCAGGGCGGCCACGGGGGTGAAGAAGCCCTCGCTCTCCATGGTGCCCACCTCGATGCCGAGGCCCTCGGTGAGGATGGACGTGACGCCCTCGAGCAGGCCGTCGAGGGCGAGCATGTCGACACCCAGGCCGAGCGGCGCGGTGTCGAGGACGTCGCTGACGACGGGAACGCCGCCTCCGACCTGCATGGCGCTGACGCCCCCGACGATGCTGGCGGGGTCGAGGCTGACCCCCAGGGTGCGCAGACCGGACAGGGCGTTGGTGTAGTTCCCGTCGGGGGCGATCGTCTCGGTGATCTCGAGGACGTCGACGTCGAGCAGGCCCTCCATGCCGAGGCCGGTGTTGAGCGTCTCGCTGATGGTGTCGCCCACGCCGGCCAGGACGTCGAGGCCCTGGGTCAGGTCCAGGTCCTCGAGCACGTCGAGGTTGGCGACCTTCAGCGAGCCGATGCTGGCGACCACGTCGGCCACCGAGGAGTCGACCGACTCGGTGGCCGTGGCCTGCATGGCGGCGCTGATGCCCTCAGCCTCCAGGAGGTTGAGGTCGTCAAGGACGGGCAGCGACCCCTCCAGGATGGGGGTCAGGAGGTCCTCGACGTTGGCGACCAGCTCACCGACGACCGGAATCGTCCCCTCGGAGTCGAGGGCGGTCGTGCACGTCTCGTCGTCGTCCATGCCGCCGCCACCGAGCACACCACCGAGCACAGGACCGGCGGCACTCTGCAGCGTGCTGCACAGCGTGTCGGTGAGCGGGGTGTCCTCACCGGTTGCGTTGAGCACGTCGAGGGAGTCGACCAGATCGGTGACCATGGTGACGACCTCGCTCGTGGCCATGTCCTCGCCCGCGACCGGGACGCTGTCGATGCCCAGGCCCTCGAGCAGGCCGGTGATGCTGGTGGTGTCGCCCACCAGGGGCAGGCTCTCCAGGGGTGTGCCGATGCCGGAGAGCAGGTTCCCCAGGTTGAGCAGCTCCATGGAGGGGATGTTGAGGCTGCGGACGCCCCCGGCGTTGGCCGGGGCCGCGTTGGTGGTGAAGGTCACCGCCTCGGGGTTGGCGCTCATGCCGAGGAGGCCGCCGACCAGGTCGAGGTCGCCGATGCCGGCGAGCAGGCTGGAGCGGGCGCCGTTGCCGTCGACGACGGACGACAGCGCGCCGTTCAGCACGCCGCTGGCGATGGGCACGGGAATGTTGTTGCTCCCCAGGTTCTTCGACACCGACTTGCGGTCCTCGGCACCGGTGGAGCTGGTGGCCACGCTGCCGAGCG
Source organism: Actinomycetota bacterium (assembly GCA_016781105.1). Classification (GTDB taxonomy): domain Bacteria; phylum Actinomycetota; class Acidimicrobiia; order Acidimicrobiales; family CADCSY01; genus JADDRA01. The sequence goes on from JADDRA010000038.1 coordinate 24,534, forward strand.
ACAGCGGGTCGAGCACCGTGGAGGTCACCTTCAGGGGGTTGAACACGGCGTTGGAGATGGGCTCGCCGTCGACCGGGTCGATGGTCGAGCGGCTCTGGTCGTCGAGCAGGTCGAGGCCGAGCAAGTCGCCCACGTCGACGCCGAGCAGGGTCGAGCTGACGAGGCCGGAACCCACCCCGGTTGGGACCGCTGGCGGATCCTCCTCCTGGGCGGGAGCCGAGACCGCCAGCGGGCCGGTCAGCAACAGGGCGGCGGCGGTCGCCGCGCCAAGAACTCGCTTCATGCGCATGGAGGTCTCATCCGTTTCTCCCCGCCCGGGGCAGACGACACGTGCCGGAGCGGCGGGCGTGGCGTGATGGATCGGTCACATGAGGTGTCGGGAAGCAGGAGCAGGCACTTGAGGACCGGAAGGTGTCGATCGCGTGACGATCGTGACGAGGGCGCGCAGGAGCATCCCCGCCTGGCCGAGGCGGCAGCGGTAGGGTCGCCGGAGCATGACCGGCTGGATCCTGCTCGGTGTCGTCGTCGCCCTCGTCCTCGGCCTCGTCGTGCTCGCCCACGGCTTGACGACCTGGCGACGTCGCGTCGACGCGGCCTGGACCCAGATCGAGGTGCAGCTCCGGCGCCGCCACGAGCTTGTCCCTGCCGTGATCGAGGTGGCCGCGCGCCACGCCGGCTCCGAGCGCGACCTGTTGGAGCGCCTGGCCCGAGCCCGGACCGCAGCCCTGGACGCTCGTGGCGTGGCCGAGCAGGCCGGGGCCGAGCGTGCACTCGGGGCCGCGCTGGCGTCGTTGTCCACGTCGGTCGCCGCCCGTCCCGATCTCGAGGCCGACCAGGGGTTCCTCTCGCTCCAGGAGGAGCTGAGCGGCATCGAGGGCCGTGTCGCCTACGCCCGGCGCTTCTACAACGACACCGTGGCCAGCTACAACGCGCGGATCCGCTCGTTCCCCTCCCTCCTCCTCGCTCGCCCCCTCCGCCTCGGGGCGCGAGAGCGCTTCGAGGTCGACGACGGGTCGCGGGAGCCGGCAGTGGTGTCCTCCTAGCCCGCCTGGCCCCACCCCCGGTCCATCCCGAGATCGCCCTGTACGACCAGATCCGCGCCAACAAGCGCCGGTCGGCGCTGCTCGTGGTCGCCTTCGTGGTCACGGTGACGGCTGCCGGGGGGGTCACCGGCCAAGTCCTGGGCTATGGGGGGCCGGGGTTGGTGGTGGCCGCCGTCGTGGCCGGCGCCGTCGCCGTGGCCGCGTGGGGGAAGAGCGACATCGTGGTCGTGCGGGTGAGCCAGGCCCGGCCCGCCGGCGAGGTCGACTGCGCCCGCCTGCACAACCTGGTCGAGGGTCTGTGCGTCGCCGACGGGCTGCCCAAGCCGCGGCTCTACGTGGTCGACGACCGTGCTCCCAACGCCCTGGCCACCGGCCGAGACCCCCACCACGCCTCGCTGGTGGTGACGATGGGCCTGCTCGAGCGGCTCAACCGGGTGGAGCTGGAAGGGGTGCTCGCCCACGAGCTGAGCCACGTCAAGAGCTACGACATCCGGGTGACGACCCTCGCCGTCACCCTGGTGGCGGGGCCCACCTTGGTGTCCGACCTCGCTGTGCGCTGGCGGCACCGGACCGCTCCCGGTCGCCCGGACGAGCCCGAGCGCGAGCACGGTCGCATCGCGCCGCTCGGGCTGTTGGCCATCCCCCTGCTCGCCGTGGCCCCGCTGGTGGGCCGGCTGCTTCGCGTCGCCGTGGGCCCGCGCCGCGAGCTGCTGGCCGACGCGAGCGGTGTCGCCCTCACCCGCTACCCGCCCGGCCTCGTCGGGGCCCTGGAGAAGCTGCGTGAGGGTGCCACCACCGTCCGCGCCGCCACCCGGGCCACCGCCCACCTGTGGATCGCACCCCCGCTGGGGCGGGACTCGGCCGAAGGACGGGGGGTCTGGCTGGACCGGCAGTTCGACGTCCACCCGTCCCTGGAGGAGCGCATCAGCGCCCTGCGCGAGCTGTAGGCGCCGGACCTCCCCCACCCGACGTGGCCCCGACCCGACCGCCGCGGGATACTGCCCCGATGGACGCCCGCCGCATCGCTGTCGCCGCCGCCGTGGCCGTGGTCCTGCTGGGCGGGGTGGTGGCCGCCGTGATGGTGGCGGGCCAGGGGGGTGAGGAGGCGGCGCCGGCGACGACGACCACGTCGACCACGGTGGCGCCCACGACCACCACCCCACCGCCGCCGACCTTCCCCCTCACCGGGCTCCCCGTCGCCGACCCGGCTCTGGCCGGGCGGCCGGCGCAGGTGGTCAAGGTCGACAACACCAGCAAGGCCCGGGGCCGCCAGGCCGGCCTGGCCGCCGCCGACCTGGTCTACGTGGAGCTGGTCGAGGGGGGTGCCACCCGCCTGGCTGCGGTCTTCCACTCGACCGACGCCGACCCCGTGGGTCCGGTCCGCTCGGCCCGCACCAGCGACGTCGCCCTCACGGCCAACCTGAACCGCCCCCTGTTCGCCTACTCCGGCGCGGCAGCCGGCGTCCTCGACATCGTCCGGGGCGCGAACCTGGTCGACCTGGGCTTCGACGTCCAGCCCGGGGCCTACCAGGTGCGGGGTAGCGGCGTGCTGCGCTTCTACATCGCCAGCCCCACCTTCTTCGGCCTGGCTGCGCCGGGGGCGGGCCCGCCGCCGCCGCTGTTCGCCTACCGCGCCGGCGGTGCCGGGGTGACCGCGGCCGGGGCCGAGGACGCACGCGGCGTGACCCTGAGCTACGGCGGGTTGACCAACACCCAGGTCAGCTACGAGGCCAGCCCGGCGGGCTGGGCCCGCAGCCAGGACGGCTCGCCCTTCACCGAGGAGTCGGGCGCCCGGATCGAACCGGCCAACGTGATCGTCCAGTTCGTCGAGTACGCCAGCTCCGGCTTCGTCGACGTCACCGGCACCCCCTCACCCGAGGCCGTGCTGGTGGGCGAGGGCGAGGCCTGGGTGCTCACCGGGGGCAAGCTGATCCGGGGCCGGTGGTCCCGGCCCGATCTGGCCGCCGCCACCACCTACACCGACAGTGCCGGCGCCCCCATCGGCCTCACCCCGGGGCGCACCTGGGTAGAGCTGGCCCCCCCGGGCTCGGCCACCCCCCTGTAGCCCGCCCTTCTTTGTCGCGTTGCGTACCCATGCGGTCCAGAACGCGACAAAGAACGAGGGGAGAGAGGGAGGGTGGCGGGTCGTAGACTCGAGGCCATGACCGAGGCCAGCGAGCCCACCGAGCCCACCGAGCCCACCGAGCCCACCCAGCCCGGCCAACCCAGACACCGATCGCTCACCGGCACCTTCCGGGTCAAGCGGGGCCTGGCCGAGATGCTCGAGGGGGGCGTCATCATGGACGTGGTCGACGCCGACCAGGCTCGGGTGGCCGAGGACGCCGGCGCCGTGGCCGTGATGGCCCTGGAGCGGGTCCCGGCCGACATCCGCCGCCACGGCGGCGTGGCCCGCATGAGCGACCCGGCCATGATCGAGCGCATCAAGGCAGCGGTGACCATCCCGGTCATGGCCAAGGCCCGCATCGGGCACTTCGCCGAGGCCCAGGTGCTCGACGCCCTGGGGGTCGACTTCATCGACGAGTCCGAGGTCCTCACCCCCGCCGACGAGGCCCACCACATCGACAAGTGGGCCTTCGACGTCCCCTTCGTGTGCGGTGCCACCACCCTGGGGGAGGCCCTGCGGCGCATCAGCGAGGGAGCGGCCATGATCCGCTCCAAGGGTGAGGCGGGCACCGGCAACATCGTCGAGGCCGTGCGCCACCTCCGGGCCATCACCGGCGACATCCGCCGCCTCTCGGTGGCCGACCCGGCCGAGCGCTACGACTGGGCCAAGCGCCTGCCCGCTCCCATCGGGCTGGTCAACGAGGTGGCCGAGGCCGGCGTGCTGCCCGTCCCCCTCTTCTGCGCCGGGGGCATCGCCACGCCCGCCGACGCCGCCCTGGTCATGCAGCTCGGCGCGGCGGCGGTGTTCGTGGGCTCGGGGATCTTCAAGAGCGCCGAGCCCGCCCGCATGGCCCGGGCCATCGTCGAGGCCACCACCCACCACGGTGACCCCGCCCTGGTGGCCAAGGTCAGCCGGGGCCTGGGCGAGGCCATGCCCGGTCTGGAGGTCGGCTCGCTGGAGACCCGCCTGGCCGACCGGGGCTGGTGAGGGTGAGCGTGTCCATGGCGGCCACGGCCGGGAAGCCACCAGGTGCCCGGGGCCCGGGTCGGCGTGCTGGCCCTGCAGGGGTCGGCCCGCCTCCACGTCGCCGCCTTCGCTGAGCTGGGGGCCACCCCGGTCGAGGTACGCACCCCCGCCGACCTGGCCGGGGTCGACGCCCTGGTGGTGCCCGGGGGGGAGTCGACCACCCTCTCGCTCCTGCTCGGATCCTCGGGCCTGCGCCCGGCCCTGGAGGACCGTGTGGCCGGCGGCCTGCCCGTGCTGGGCACCTGTGCCGGGATGATCATGTGCGCCGGGGAGGTCCTCGGTGGCCGGCCCGACCAGCGCAGCGTGGGCGCGCTCGACATCACCGTGCGCCGCAACGCCTTTGGGCGCCAGCGCGAGTCCTTCGAGGCCGACCTCGACATCGACGAGCTGGCCGGCGGCCCCTTCGCGGCCGTGTTCATCCGGGCTCCGGTCGTGGCCCGGGCCGGACCCGAGGTCGAGGTCCTGGCCCGCCTGCCCGAGGGCCCGGTGCTGTGCCGCTCCGGCGGCGTCGTGGTCGCCGCCTTCCACCCCGAGCTCGGCGGCGACCTCCGCCTCCACCAGTCGTTCCTGGAAAGGATCTGAACATGTCCGGACACTCCAAGTGGGCCAGCATCAAGCACCAGAAGGGGGCCAAGGACAAGGCCCGGGGCAAGCTCTTCGCCAAGCTGATCCGCCAGGTGGAGGTCACGGCCCGGGCCGGAGGAAGCGACCTCGATTCCAACGCCACCCTGCGCACGATGTACCAGAAGGCCAGGGATGCCTCGGTGCCCCTCGACACCATCGAGCGGGCCATCAAGCGGGGCAGCGGCGAGCTGGAGGGGGTGCGCTACGAGCCGGCGTCCTACGAGGGCTACGCGCCGTGCGGCGTGGCCGTCTACGTGGAGGTGCTGACCGACAACCGCAACCGCACCGGTGCCGACATCCGCTCTCTGTTCAGCCGCAACGGCGGGTCGCTGGCCGAGCCCGGGGCGGTGGCCTGGCAGTTCGAGCGCAAGGGGGTGGTGATCGTCCCCAAGGAGGCGGGCTCGGAGGACGACCTCATGCTGGTGGTGCTCGACGCCGGGGCCGACGACCTGGTCGAGGAGGGCGACACCTGGCGGGTGACGTGCGACCCCTCGGCGCTCGGAGACGTCCGGGCCGCCCTGGACGCGGCCGCGGTCGACGTCGTCTCGGCCGACGTGACCATGGTGCCCACCTCCACCGTCGCCCTGGAGGGAGCCGAGGACGCCAAGAAGGTGCTGCGCCTCATCGACGCCCTCGACGACCACGACGACGTCCAGGACGTCTACGCCAACTTCGACGTGGCCGACGACGTCCTCCAGGCAGTCGAGGCCTGACCCGCCCGCCCTCCACCTTCTGGCAGTGGAAGCGTGGCGGTGACCGCAACGGTCCCACTGCCAGAAACGAGGTGCCGGGGCGGTCGGGGCGGGCCGGGGCGGTCGGGGTCCACCTCCTGGCCTTCCTGGTGGGCTAGCCTGTCGAACCAGTGTTCGTGCTCGGTGTCGACCCCGGCCTCACTCGGTGCGGCTACGGCGCCGTGGCCCGGGACGGGCGGGGCCTGCGTGCGGTTCGGGCCGGGATCCTCACCACCGACGTCGCCGCTCCGTTGCCCGAGCGCCTGGCCGAGCTCCAGGCCGGCCTGCGGGCGCTCATGGCCGAGCTGGCCCCGGCCGCGGTGGCGGTGGAGCGGGTGTTCTTCCAGGTCAACGCCCGCACGGCCATGTCGGTGGGCCAGGCCAGCGGCCTGGCCCTGGCCGAGGCGTCGGCCCGGGGGTGCGAGGTGGTCGAGTACAGCGCCAACGAGGTGAAGCGGGCCGTGGCCGGCTTCGGGGGCGCGCCCAAGGAGCAGGTCCAGCGCATGGTCCAGGCCCAGCTCGGCCTGGCCCAGCGACCCCATCCGCCCGACGCCGCCGACGCCCTGGCCCTGGCCCTGTGCCACCACGCCACGGCCCCCCTTCGGGCCCGCCTGGCCGCCGCCAAGGCCCGCTCGTGATCGGCTCCCTGCGAGGGACGCTGCTGGAGGCGGGCCTCGACGGCACCGTCGTGGTGGAGGTGGGCGGGGTGGGCTACCGCGTCGCGGTGCCCCCGGTCGCCGTGCCCGGCCTGGGCTCGCCCGGGGCCGGCGTGGTGCTCCACACCCACCTGGCGGTGCGGGAGGACGCTCTCACCCTCTACGGGTTCCCCCACCGCGACGAGCGGGCCTGCTTCGAGGCGCTCATCGGGGCGCACGGAGTGGGCCCGGCCCTGGCCCTGGCCGTGCTGTCGGTCCACACGCCCGACGCGCTCCGCCGGGCGGTGGCCGACGACGACGTGGGCGCGCTGTGCCTGGTCCCCGGCGTGGGCCGCAAGACCGCCGCCCGCCTGCTCATCGAGCTGAAGGACCGCCTCGGGCCGGCTCCGTCCGGTCCTGAGGGCGAGAGGCTGGACGCCGACGGCGCCCGCCTCCCGGCTGGGGCGCCACCGGCCCGGGCCGAGGTGCGCCAGGCCCTGGCCAGCCTCGGCTACGAGGCCGACGAGGTGCGCGAGGCGGTGCGCGAGCTGCCCGAGAGCGACGACGTGGCCAGCCTGCTGCGGGCCGCCCTCGCCCATCTGGGCCGGTCCCGCTGATGGCCGGTCGGGAGGAGATCCTCACCGCCACGGTGGTCGACGGGGAGGAGGCCGAGGAGCCGGGGCTGCGACCCCGGCGCCTGGCCGACTTCGTGGGCCAGGCCGAGCTCAAGGACCACCTGTCGATCGTCCTGGAGGCGGCCCGGGGGCGGGCCCAGGCGGCCGACCACCTCCTCTTCGCCGGCCCCCCGGGCCTGGGCAAGACGACGCTGGCCGGCATCGTGGCCGCGGAGATGGAGGTGGGCCTGCGGATCACCTCGGGGCCGGCGCTGTCCCGGCCGGGCGACCTGGCCGCCATCCTGACCAACCTGGAGGAGGGCGAGGTCCTCTTCGTCGACGAGGTCCACCGCCTGCCCCGGACCGTGGAGGAGGTCCTCTACCCGGCCATGGAGGACTTCCAGCTCGACATCGTGCTGGGCCAGGGCCCCTCGGCCCGCTCCATCCGCCTCGACCTGCCCCGCTTCACCCTGGTGGGCGCGACCACCCGCACCGGTCTCATCACCGGCCCGCTGCGGGACCGCTTCGGTCTGGTCGAGCGCCTCGACCACTACCCGGCTGCCGACCTCGAGGCCATCCTGGTGCGGGCGGCCGGCATCCTCGGCGTGCCCACCACCCCCGAGGGCGCCGCCGAGATCGCCGGCCGGGCCCGGGGGACCCCCCGCATCGCCAACCGGCTGCTGCGCCGGGTGCGGGACTTCGCCCAGGTGCGGGGGACCGGCGTGGTCGACGCCGCCGCCGCTCGAGCCGGGCTGGCCGCGTTCGGCGTCGACGACCTCGGCCTCGACAAGGTCGACCGGGCCATCCTGGTGGCGGTGTGCGAGCGCTTCGGCGGGGGCCCGGTGGGCCTGTCGACGCTGGCCATCAGCATGAGCGAGCCGGCCGAGACGGTCGAGGACGTCTACGAGCCCTTCCTGATCCGCCAGGGCCTGCTCATGCGCACCCCTCGAGGGCGGGTCGCCACCCCGGCGGCGTGGCGCCGCCTGGGCCTGGACCCGCCCCCGGGTGCCGCCCCCGCCTCGGGGCTGTTCGACTGACCGCAGCTCGGTTTCTGGGTGATCGAGGTGACTGGTCCACCTCGATCACCCAAAAAGGCCTACAGGCGGGGGGCGGTGACCAGCTCGAAGTCGGTCCCGAGGACGTCCTCGGCCCGCTCGAGCTGGGGGGCCAGCCGGGTGATGCCGACCAGGCCGGCATCGAGCCCGTCACCGGTCAGCAGGCTGTCGTCGCCCAGGTTCAGCCCGGTGGTGACCACCACGCCCACGGCCCGGCCCTCCTCGTCGAGCACGGGCCCGCCGCTGTCGCCCGGGAGCACCAGGCCGGTGGCGAAGACGTGGTCGGGGTCGGGCATGCCGAGGGCCAGGAACGACTTCTGGGTCACGCCGTTGCCCAGCCCGAGGGGGTTGCCGTAGTTCGACAGCACGGTGGGCTCGAGGCCGGACTGGCTGTCGTTGATGCCGGTGGGCCCACCGAAGCCGCAGACCTGGGGGCTGGCCTCGACGTCGTCGTCGAGCTCGATGAGGGCGAAGTCCTTGGGGTCGGACTGGATGGCGTAGACGAACTCCCCGATGCGGTTGCCCTCGCCGTCGGTGGCCTCGGGGCCCTCACCGGCCGCGAAGGTCACCTCGCCGTTGTCCTGCTGGCCCACCGGCGAGGTGGCCAGGATGCAGTGGCCGGCGGTGCCCATGAAGCGGTCGCCGTCGGGGTCGGTGAACATGAAGTTCAAGGTGCAGGAGCCGCCCTCGGTCTGGACCAGGGCGCCGGGGCGCACGCCCGGGCACGAGCCCACTGCGAAGGGGGCGGCGGTGGGCACCTCGGCGAGGCCGGGTGTCGGGATGAGGTTGCAGGGGCGGCCGCCGAGGGTCCAGTCGGAGCCACCGGCCCGGTCGGTGCCGCTGGACGTGGGCGGGCCCAGCAGGCCTCCGAGGCCGTCGAGCAGCCCGGCCCGGGCGGGCGTGGCCACGGCGAGCAGGGCGATGATGGTGAGGAGCGCCGGAAGGGCGCGGCGGGGGGACATGGACACACACGCTACTGGCCGTGGCCGCCAACCCACGCGCGCCCGTCGCCTTGATCGGGGCCCGCGACTGGTCGGGTCGGAGGGCGCGCTAGGGTCCCCACCCGGTCACCGGGCCGGCGTGGCGCGGCGCGGTGGAACCTCCTCCCTCCTATGGCAGAGCTCATCCCCTTCGTCCTGCTCCTGGGCCTGATGTGGTTCCTGCTCATCCGGCCCCAGCAGGCCCGGCTGCGCAAGCAGCGGGAGCTGGTGGCCTCGATCGAGGTGGGTCAGCAGGTCCTGACCGCCGGGGGCCTGATCGGCACCGTGCGGGTGCTCACCGACGACGAGGTGCACCTGGAGGTGAGCCCGGGCGTGGAGGTGCGCATGGTGCGCGCCGCCGTCACCCGTCGCCTCGATCCCGACGGCTCGGGCGGGGACGAGGTGCCCGGTGACGACCAGGCGCCCGGAGGCGCAGGGGGGTGAAGGTCCGCCGTCGCCTGCTGCTGTCGCTGTTCGCCATCGTGCTCGTCGCCTTCGGATCCCTGGCCGCCACCCTGGCCGTGGGCAACGAGCCCGAGCTGGGCCTCGACCTCCAGGGCGGGGTGTCGGTGGTGCTTCAGCCCCCCGAGGGTGTCGACGACCCCGAGGTGATCGACCAGGCCATCGACGTCATCCGCCAGCGGGTCGACGAGCTGGGCGTGGCCGAGCCCGAGATCACCCGCCAGGGCAATGCCGTGGTGGTGGAGCTGCCGGGGGTGGGCGACCGGGAGCGGGCCCTGGAGGTGATCGGCCAGACGGCCGAGCTGCGGTTCCGTCCCGTCACCGACGTGATCCCGCCGGCCGGCACCCCGGGGGCGCCGGCCACCACGGCCCCGGTGACGGTGACACCCCAGGCCGAGGACCTCCCCGAGGCCGAGGTCGTCCTGCCCGCCGAGGCGCCCGAGGGGAGGCCACCCGTGCTCTACCGCCTGGGTCCGGCCGGGGCCGTGGGCGCCGACATCGCCGACGCCCAGGCCGTGTTCGCCCAGGCCCAGGCCGAGTGGTCGGTGCTGCTCACCTTCACCGGTGAGGGGATCGGGCGCTTCAACCAGCTGGCCGAGGCCTGCTTCGGCGGCCAGCCCACCTGCTCCCAGGGGGCGGTGGCCATCGTGCTCGACGGCATCGTGGTGTCCTCACCGACCGTCCAGGACGCCTCGTTCACCGCCAACGAGGTCACCATCACGGGAAACTTCAGGGAGGAGGAGGCCAAGGACCTCGCCCTGGTGCTGCGCTACGGCGCCCTGCCCGTCCAGCTCGAGCAGGAGTCGGTCTCGACCGTCTCGGCCACCCTCGGCGCCGACTCGCTGCGGGCCGGCCTGTTGGCCGGGGCGCTGGGGACAGCGCTGGTGCTGGTGTACCTGCTGCTGTACTACCGCGCCCTCGGCCTGGTCGTCGCCCTCGGGCTGTGCGTGTGGGGGGCGCTGCAGTGGTCGGTCATCAGCTACCTCGGGGCGAACCAGGGGCTGGCCCTCAGCCTGGCCGGGGTCACCGGCATCATCGTGTCGGTGGGGGTGACGGTCGACTCCTACATCGTGTACTTCGAGCGGCTCAAGGACGAGGTGCGCAGCGGACGGAGCCTGCGCTCGTCGGTCGACCGCAGCTTCAAGCGGGCCTTCCGCACGATCCTGGCCGCCGACTTCTCGGCCTTCCTGGGCGCGTTCCTGCTGTGGCTGCTGACCGTGGGCGCGGTCCGGGGCTTCGCCTTCTTCCTCGGGCTGTCGACGGTGCTCGACGTGGTGGTGGCCTACTTCTTCACCCGCCCGCTGGTCGCCCTGCTGGGCCGGCGCAAGGCCTTCACCTCGGCCCGCTTCATCGGCGTGGCCCGGGGGGTGGCCGAGCCCGCCGGGCGCCGACCGGTGGGAGCGGCCCGGTGAGGGGCAACGGCTCCCGCCCCGGCGGGCGGCGCCGGGGCCCCTTCGGGCGGCTCTACCACGGGGAGACCGCCATCGACTTCGTGGGCCGCGCCACGCTGTGGTTCGGCCTCTCGGCCCTGGTGATCCTGGTCGGTCTGGGGTCGCTCGCCATCCGGGGGCTCAACCTCGGCATCGACTTCCGGGGTGGGACCTCCTGGGTGGTGGCCGGCGACGTCGACGTCGACGCAGCCCGTGACGCCGTGGCCCGCGTGGGCGTCGCCGGCGCCGACGTCCAGACCCTCGGCGGTGAGGAGGGCCAGCGGCTGCGGGTGCAGGCCGAGCCGGGCACCGAGGCGGAGCGGAGCGAGGTCAGCGCCGCCCTGGCCGAGCTGGCCGGCGTGGAGCCCGGCGAGGTCCAGGTCACCCAGGTCAGCCCCTCGTGGGGGTCGGAGATCACGAGCAAGGCCGAGCGTGCCCTGCTGATCTTCCTCGCCGCCATCACGCTGTACATCACCGTGCGCTTCGAGTGGAAGATGGCGGTGGCCACCCTGGTCGCCCTGGTGCACGACATCCTCGTGACCGTCGGCGTCTACTCGCTGACGGGCTTCGAGGTGACCCCTGCCACGGTGATCGCCATCCTGACCGTGCTGGGCTACTCGATCTACGACGGCATCGTCGTGTTCGACAAGGTCGACGAGAACGCCCAGGTCCTGGCCACCACCGGGCGCACCACCTACAGCACGATGGTGAACGAGTCCCTCAACCAGGTGCTGATGCGCACCCTCAACACCTCCATCACCGCGCTCATCCCCATCGTCTCGCTGCTGGTGATCGGCTCCTTCGTGCTCGGGGCGGCCACGCTCCAGGAGTTCGCCCTGGCCCTGCTGGTGGGACTGGGCGCTAGCGCCTACTCCTCCATCTTCATCGCCTCGCCCCTCCTGGCCCGGCTCAAGGAGCGCGAGGCCCGCTACGCCTCCCTGCGCAACCGCCTGGAGGGCCGCAGCGCCCCCCTGGTGACCACGGGAGCAGCGTCGCGTCCTTCGGCGGCTGACCGCCGCGGCGGCCCCGAGGGTGACGGTGCCTCCTCGCCGCCGACCCCCGCACCGGCAGCCAAGGGGAGGGTTGAGGCCAAGGGGGGCGACGGCCGGCTACCGTCCCCGGCGCCCCCGGGCGCCGTCGTCCCCCGGCCTCGCAAGAAGGGCAAGCGCCGCTAGCAAGCATTTTCCCGAACTACGCTTGCTCTGGTGGGGAGAAGCACCGAGAAAGCTCCACCTGCCTATCGGATCGGTTTGGCGGCATCCCTGCTGGGCGTGAGCGTCGACACGGTGCGGCGCTGGGCCGACGGGGGGCGCCTGCAGATCCGCCGGACCGAGGGCGGTCAGCGCCTGGTGGAGGGGGCCTCGCTGGCCCGCCTGGCCGAGGAGCTGGCCACCGAGCAGGCCCAGGACCGGGAGCGACCGCCGGCGCCGGGGGCCTCGGCCCGCAACCGCCTGCCCGGCATCGTCACCCGGGTGACCAGCGACACAGTGATGGCCCAGGTCGAGCTGCAGGTGGGACCCCACCGGATGGTGTCGCTCATGACCCGGGAGGCGGCCGAGGAGCTGGGCCTGGCCCCGGGGGTGCTCGCCGTGGCCACGGTCAAGGCGACCAACGTCGTGGTCGAGGTCGCGCCCGAGCCGTGAGGCGCCTGGTGCTCCGCCCGCTCGCCGTCGCCGTCGCCGCCGGTCTCGCTCTGGCCCTGGCGGGCTGTGCCGACGGCGGTGCCGCCGGGGACACCGCCGGGGGCGCCCGAGTCCTCAGCGTGTTCGCCGCCGCCTCGCTCACCGACGCGTTCAGCGAGATCGGCGAGGTCTTCTCCTCCTCATCACCGACCTCCTCCCCGGGTGTGGAGGTGCGGTTCAACTTCGGTCCCAGCTCGGGCCTGCTCACCCAGCTCCTCGAGGGCGCCCCGGCCGACGTCTACGCCTCGGCCGACGAGGCGACCATGGACGAGGCCCGGGCCGGGGGGGCGGTGGCGGAGCGTCCCACCGCCTTCGCTCGCAACGTGCTGGCCCTCGCCGTGCCGGCCGGGAACCCGGTCCGGGTGCGGGGCCTGGCCGACCTCGCTCGCGACGAGCTCCTCGTCGGCCTGTGCGCCGCCGAGGTCCCCTGCGGACGCCTGGCGCGCCAGCTCCTCGACCGCGAGGCGGTGAGGGTTGCCCCGGACACCGAGGAGCCCGACGTCCGATCCCTGCTCACCAAGATCGAGGCCGGTGAGCTCGACGCCGGGCTGGTGTACCGCAGCGACGTGCGGGCAGGCGGGGCCCGGGTCGAGGGCATCGAGGTCCCCGAGTCCGAGGAGGTGGGCACCACCTATCCGGTCGCCCCGGTCGCTCGGGCCGCCGAGCCGGAGCTGGCCCGGGCCTTCGTCGCCTTTGTGGTGTCGGGTGAGGGACGCCGGATCCTCGCCGACCACGGCTTCCTGGCGCCGTGAGGACCCGCCGCCCACCGCTGGTGCTGGTGGGCCTGGCCGGGCTGGCCGTGGCCTTCGTCGCCCTGCCCTTCGTGGGGCTGCTCCAGCGGGCGCCGTGGAGCGGGCTGCCGGCCCTGCTCGCTCGTCCCCTGGTGGCCGAGGCCCTGGGCCTGTCCCTGAGCAGCGCCCTGGCCGCCACCGCCATCTCGGTGGTGGTGGGCGTGCCCCTGGCCTGGGTGCTGGCCCGCCACGACTTCCCCGGCCGGGCCCTGGTGCGGGCGCTGGTGACCCTGCCCATGGTGCTGCCCCCGGTGGTGGGGGGCGCCGCCCTGCTGTTCGCCCTCGGGCGCCAGGGCTTGGTGGGGCGGTGGCTGGAGACGCAGTTCGGCATCCTCCTGCCCTTCTCCACCGCCGGGGTGGTGGTGGCCCAGACCTTCGTCGCCCTGCCGTTCCTCGTCGTCACCGTCGAGGCGGGGCTGGCGTCGGGCGATCCCCGCTACGAGGACGCCGCCGCCACCCTGGGCGCCAGCCGCTGGACGGCCTTCCGCCGGGTGACCCTCCCCCTGGTCGCTCCGTCGATCGTGGCCGGGGCGGTGCTGTGCTGGGCCCGGGCCCTGGGCGAGTTCGGGGCCACCATCACCTTCGCCGGCAACCTGGCCGGGCGGACCCAGACCCTGCCCCTGGCTGTGTTCCTCGCCCTGGAGGACGATCGCGACGCTGCCATCGCCCTCAGCCTCGTCCTCGTCGCCGTCTCCCTGGCCGTGCTGGTGGCGCTGCGGGGCCGCTGGTTCGCCCGGCTGTGAGCAGGCCCGCAGGCCTCGATGCCCGGGTCGCCCTCACCCTCGGTCGCCTCGACCTCGACGTCGAGCTGCAGGTCGGCGCCGGCGAGGTCGTCGCCCTCCTCGGTCCCAACGGGGCGGGTAAGACGACGCTGCTGCGGGCCCTGGCCGGGCTGGCCCCCCTGGCCGAGGGCCGGGTGACCCTCGACGGGGACGTGCTCGACGAGCCGGCCACCGGCACGTGGGTGCCGACCGAGCGCCGGCCGATCGGCTACGTCTTCCAGGACCACCTGCTGTTCCCCCACCTGAGCGCCCTCGACAACGTGGCCTTCGGCCTGCGCTGCCGGGGAGAGCGGCGCCGCCGCGCCCGGAGGGCGGCCGGCGAGTGGCTCGAGCGCCTGGGCCTGGCCGCCCACGCCCGGAGCCATCCCCGGGCGCTGTCGGGTGGCCAGGCCCAGCGGGTGGCCCTGGCCCGGGCCCTGGCTCCCCGGCCCCGCCTGCTCCTGCTCGACGAGCCCCTGGCCGCCCTCGACGCCGCCACCCGCCTCGACGTCCGGGCCGAGCTGCGGCGCCACCTGGCCGACTTCGACGGTGCCCGGCTGCTCGTGACCCACGATCCGCTCGACGCCATGGTCCTGGCCGACCGTCTCGTCCTCGTGGAGGACGGCCGGGTCGTCCAGTCGGGCACGGCCACCGACATCAGTCGCCGTCCCCGCACGGCCTACGGAGCCCGGCTGGTGGGGCGCAACCTGCTGGCCGGGCGGATGGTGGGCACGACGGTGCGCCTGCACGACGGTGGCGAGCTCCACGTCGCCGGGCGCCATCCCAGCGGGAGCCTGGTGCATGTGAGCATCCGGCCCGGGTCGGTGGCGCTGTTCCGCACCCCCCCCGACGGCACGCCCCGCAACGTCTGGTCCGGGGCCGTCGCCGCCCTGGAGCACCGGGGCGACCGGGTCCAGGTCGACGTGGCCGGACCCATCCCGGTGGTGGCCGAGGTCACCACCGAGGCCGTGGCCGACCTCGGGCTCTGTGAGGGCGCGCCCGTGTGGGTGGGCATCAAGGCCACCGAGATCGACGTCTACGCGGCCTGACCCTGGAGGAGGAGGGACGGCGCGGGACGGGGTGATGGGCTACACAGGGCGGGTGCGGACCTTCGACGTGGTGGTGCTGGGGGCGGGATCGGCGGGCGAGAACTTGGCGTCGGCGCTGGCCGAGGCCGGTCGCTCCGTCGCCCTGGTGGCGTCGGGCCTGGTGGGAGGCGAGTGCCCCTACCTGGCCTGCATGCCGAGCAAGGCCCTGCTGCGCTCGGCCGAGGTCCGGTCGCTGGCTCGCGCCGCGGCGTCGCTGGGGGCGACGTCGCGCCCGCTCGAGCTGGACGACGACGAGTCGGCGTGGGCGGCGGCGGTGGCCCGAAGGGACGAGGTGGCCCGCCACCAGGACGACCGCGACTCGGCCGACGCCGTTGGCCGCCAGGGGGTGACCCTGGTTCGGGGCCGGGGACGGGTGTCGGGGCCGGGTACGGTGGAGGTCGACGGGGACGAGCTGGGCTGGTCCGAACTGGTGGTGGCCACCGGGAGCCGGGCGTTCCTCCCTCCCATCGAGGGCCTCGACTCGGTGGCCACCTGGACCAGCGATCAGGCCCTCACCTCGCCCGAGCGGCCCCGGTCGCTGGCGGTGCTGGGCGGAGGCCCGGTGGGCTGCGAGCTGGGCCAGGCCTATGCCCGCTTCGGCGTGGCCGTCACCCTGGTCGAGTCCGCTCCCCGGGTGCTGCCCAACGAGGAACCCCGGATCGGCGAGCACCTGGGCGCGGCGCTGGAGGCCGACGGCGTCACCGTGCTGACCGGCACCACCGTGGCCGGCGCCCGGGCCGAGGCAGGCCGGGTGCGCCTCGATCTCGAGGGGGCGGGCGCGCCCGTCGTCGCCGAGCGGGTGCTGGTGGCGACGGGCCGGCGGCCCGAGGTCGACGACCTCGGGTTGGAGCGGCTCGGCATCGAAGCCGGGGAGCGGGGCCTCGAGCTCGACGAGCGGTGCCGGGTGGTGGGCCAGGACCACGTGTGGGCGGCGGGCGACGTGACCGGGGTCGCCCCCTTCACCCACACCGCCAACTACCAAGCCCGGGTGATCGCCACCAACCTGCTCGGGGGTGACGCGGTCACCGACTACCGGGCCATCCCCCGGGCCGTCTACACCGACCCCCAGGTGGGGGCGGTGGGGCTGACGGCCGAGGCCGCCCGGGCCCAGGGGATCGACGTGGCCAGCGCCGCCTTCCCGGTGGGTGAGACCGCCCGGGCGGCGAGCGAGGCCTCGGGCGAGGGGTGCCTGGTGCTGGTGGCCGACCGCCGGCGAGGCGTCCTGGTGGGGGCGTCGGCGGTGGGCCGCCACGCCGACGAGTGGATCGGCCAGGCCACCCTGGCGGTCCGGGCCGAGGTCCCGCTCTCCACCCTCCTCGACGTCATCCAGCCCTTCCCCACCTTCAGCGAGGCCTACTTCCCCGCCCTCCAGGACCTGGCCGACGGCTGAGGCCGCGCCCGCTCCGCTGCTGGGTCGGCCCCGACTCAGTCAGTGGGACGGGCGACCTCGTCGGACGCCCGACCGTGTCGCTGGCGCTGCTCCTGGAGAAGCAGGGCAACGCCGGACGCGGTGCGCTCTACGGTCCGTCGCATCGTGAGGACGGTGCGGACGAGGAGGACGGCGAGCACGGCGGCCGCCAGCACCAGGGCGATGCTCACGACGTTCCAGACCAGCTCGGCGCCAGTCGGCCTGATCGGACCGGGTCCCTCGGACTGGGCCAGGAGGACCAGGGCGGGCGTATGCCCGGATCGTAGCAAGAGGGGCCCGCCACCCGACCATCCGGTCGACAGGGGCTGGGGCGGCGCCGGCGGCTAGCGCTAGCGCCGGGTGCTGGGCTCGTCGGCGGCGCCGACCATGAGCCGGGCCGTGCGGTCGGTGGTGAGGTAGTTCCACGCCCAGGAGGTGAGGACCTCGAAGCGGCTGCGGTAGCCGACCAGGCGCTGCAGGTGCAGCGCCAGCCACATGACCCAGGCCAGCCGGCCCCGGAACCGCAGGCCGTTGGGCAGCTCGGCCACCGCGGCGTTGCGCCCGATGGTGGCCATGACCCCCTTGTTGCGGTAGTCGAACCGATCCGTGGCCAGCCCCTGGCGCCGCCGCCGGAGCTGGGCGGCCACGTGGTCGGCCCCCTGCTGGGCGAGGGGGGCCATCTGGGGGTGGAGGTTCCCGTCGAGGTCCCGGCTGGCGGCCAGGTCGCCGATGACGAAGACGTCGGGGTGTCCTGGCACCGACAGGTCGGGTTCGACCACGATCCGCCCGCCCTGGGTCTGGTCCAGGCCCAGCCTGTCGGCGAGGGGGTTGGCCCGCACCCCCGCGGTCCAGATCAGCGTCCGGGTGGGCACCACCGCGCCGCCGGCCAGGTGGACCGCGTCGGCGGTGACGGCTTCGACGGTCGTGCCCAGGCGGACCTCCACTCCCCGGGACTCCAAGGTGTGCCGGGCGTTCTCCCGGGAGCGGGGGTGGAAGGGGTCGATGAGGTGATCGGTGGCCTCGATCAGCACGACGTGGGCCCGGTCGACGTCGAGGCCGGGGAAGTCCTTGCGCACCACGTTGTCGATGAGCTCGACCAGGGCACCGGCCAGCTCGACCCCGGTGGGACCCCCGCCCACCACGCTGAAGGTCAGCTCCCCCGACTCGATGCGCGCGGGATCGGCCAGCGTCCGCTCAAAGCGCTCGAGGACGTGGTGGCGCAGCCGGAGGGCCTCCTCGGGTGACTTGAGCGGGAAGGCGTGCTCGGCGACGCCCTCGATCCCGTAGTCACTGGTGACCGCACCGGTGGCCAGGACGAGGGTGTCGAAGGCGATGGGCGTGCCGTCGGCCAGCAGGACCAGCTTGGCCGCCCAGTCGACCCCGGTGACCGTGCCCAGGCGGACCTCCACGTTGGCCTGGCGGCGCAGGATCGCCCGCAGCGAGCGGGCGATGGCGGCGGGGTCGAGCATGGCGGTGGCCACCTGGTAGAGCAGGGGCTGGAAGGTGTGGAAGTTGCGACGGTCGACCAGGGTGACCTGGACCGGCTCGTCCTCCAGCACCTGGGCCAGGCGCAGGCCCCCGAACCCACCGCCGACGATGACGACCCGTGGTCGGTCCTTGTGCCGGTCCTCGCGCCCCAGCATCTCGCGGCTGTCCCTCGTTGCCATCATCCTTGCTCCCGTTGCCCCCGGCAGCGACGTCGGGTCGGGGGCCTGACCGTCCACCTCCGGCGCCTCCCTACACTACGGCGGCTCGATCCCCGTCCCGGAGCTGCCGTGGAGGACAAGCCAGCGCGCCCACCAGCCACCGGCCGGGCCCGGGCGGTCCTGCGGGGGGCGCTCTCGCTGGCCGTGGTGCTCGCCGTCTTCGTGGGCGTCCTGCCCCGCATCGCCGACCTCGGCGAGGTGTGGGCCACGGTCGGAGCCATGACCGGGCTGGAGCTGGCCACGGTGGGGGCGGCGGCGGCCTGGAACCTCTGCAGCTACTGGCTGGTCCAGGTCAGCGCTCTGCCCGGGCTGCGGGTGGGCCAGGCCGCCGTGGTCACCCAGTCGTCCACCGCGCTGGCCAACACCGTGCCGGCCGGGGCCGCGGTCGGCGTGGGCGTCGTCTACGCCATGTACGCGTCGTGGGGCTTCTCCCGCTCGTCGATCACGCTGAGCCTGCTGCTGTCGGGGATCTGGAACAACTTCGTCAAGGTCGGCATGCCCGTGATCGCCCTGGCCCTGCTCGCCCTCCAGGGTGACGCCACCGCCGCCCTGGTGGCTGCCTCCCTGGCCGGAGTGGGGGCGCTGGTGGTCACCCTGGTGGGCTTCGGGCTGCTGCTGCGCAGCGACGGGCTGGCCCGGGCAGTGGGCTCGGCCGCCCAGCGGGTGGCGTCGGCCGGGCTCGCGCTGGTCCGCCGGGGGCCGGTGTCGGGGTGGGGGGAGGCCACCGTGCGCTTCCGGTCCGACACGATCGGCCTCCTCCGGCGCCGGGCCGCCGCCCTCACCGTTGCCACCGTGGTGAGCCACCTGTCGCTCTACCTGGTGCTGGTGGTGGCTCTGCGCCACGTCGGGGTGTCCGAGGACGAGGTCGGGGCCGTCGAGGTGCTGGGCGCCTTCGCCTTCGTGCGCCTGGTCTCGGCCCTGCCCGTGACCCCGGGGGGCATCGGGGTGGTCGAGCTGGGCCTGACCGCCGCCCTGGTGGTGGCCGGGGGGGACGAGGAGCTGGTGGTGGCCGGGGTCCTCGTCTACCGGGCGCTCACCTACCTGTTCCCCATCCCCTTCGGTGCCCTCGCCTACCTCTGGTGGCGGCGGTACGCCCGGGTCAGGGATCGAGGCGCAGGCCCAGATCGTCCTGCAGCTCGGCGGCCAGGGTCTGGCGGGGGAACAGCGACACCGCCTCGTGCAGCTCGGAGTGCAGGGCGATGTGCGCCCCCTCGGTGAGCTCGTAGCGGTAGGTCACGCACCCACCCTCGAAGACGTCGTAGGTGGCGCCGGCGAAGCGGGGCGTGAGCGAGGCGAGCCGCTGGAACCGCCGGGTCCGGTCCTCCTCGGGCTCGACCGAGCTGGCCCCCCCGGTGTCGCACGCCGCGGCCAGCTCGACCTCCAGGGCCCGCACGCCGGCCCGGTCGGAGTCCAGCCAGAACCGGGCTCGGCCCGATTCGACGTCGAGGGCGGAGAAGCTCCACCCGACCGGCATCTCCCGGACGCAGGGCACCATCGAGGCGCTGGGGACGGCCTGGGCCAGGATGGCCAGACGGCCGCCGGCCTGGCACTCGGGGATGGCCGTGTCCGGCCCGGCGCAGGCTCCCAGGACGGCCAGTGCCAGCACCGCCAGCGGGCCGAACCGCCTCGGCGCCGTGCTCACAGCAGTCCGGCGGTGCGCAGGTTGAACGCCAGCAGGCCGACGGCCGCGGCCACGCTGGCGGCCACCGCCAGCGTGAGGGCGATGCGACGGATGCTCCAGAGCTGGATGGAGATGGGCGGTCGGCGGGGGGCCAGGGCGCAGAGCTGGCCGAGGAGGTCTCGGCCGTCCTCGCGCAGACGCCGGCGCAGGTCGGAGGGGATGGTGACGCTGCGGCTGGCGGCCAGGGCCTCGGCGATCTCCTCGGGCTCGAACAGCCGCCGGGCCCGCTCGTAGACCTTCTCGGCGCTGCTGCCCAGGGCCAGGGTCAGCATCATGTTGGTGAGGTCGACGGCCTGGCGCCAAGGCGTCGGCCGCACTGTGGCGAAGGCGACGTCGATGAGCAGGACCTTGCCGTCGCGCACCATCACGTTGGCCGGCTTGAGGTCGCGGTGGGCCAAGCCGGCGTCCCACATGCGCCGTACGACCTCCAGGGCGTTGTCGATGACCCCGTCGTCGACCTCGGCCTCGTCGAGCTGGGTGGCCCCGGCCAGGAACTCGGTGACGATGAGGTACTCCCGCTCGGGGGTGATCTCGACGAAGCCGTAGGACAGGGGGACGGGCAGGCCGGCGTCGCCCATCACCCGCAGGAGGTAGTCCTCGTACTCGACCAGGCGGCGCACGCTGGAAAAGGTGCCCTCGTCCTCCAGGCGGCCGTAGAGGATGGCCCGCCCCAGCTTGTACCACCGGTCCGAGCGCAGGTGGCTGCGGGCGTAGAGCTTGGCGAAGACCTCGCTCTCCACGGCTTCGGGGCCGTGGCGCACCTTCAGCAGCAGGGGGGTCGAGCCGGCCGAGCCCTCCAGGCCGACCGGCCGCATGTCGAGCAGGGTGAGGTCGAGCTGCTGGTACAGGGCGAGGGCGATGGCCTCGCCCCGGCGGCCGCCCACGTCGAGGTGGGCGGTGCGGCCCCGCCGGTAGCTGATGGGGAAGGTCTCGCTCGGGGTGAGCAGGCGGAAGGCCACCACGGGGATGGCCATGCCGATGACGGCGGCGACGAAGGCGTCGCTCGGGTGGTCGACGCCGAGGTAGAGCCGGGCGGCGATCAGGGCGACGATGGGTACGCCGGCCGCCCACTTGGCCCGGTTGCGCCAGGTGCCTCCGGGGACCAGGGTGTAGAGGATCCCCATCAGGCTGAGGCCCAGGGCCACGACGGGCACCGAGGGGTGCGAGTAGCCCTCCCAGCCGCCGATGATCTCGACCTCGAGCGGGCGCAGGCGTCCGACGACCAGCGAGCTGGTGGCGGTCAGCGCGGTGACCACCAGGGTGATCCCGAGGAAGACGGCCAGGTGGCGGAAGCGGCGCAGCGCCAGCAGGGCCACCAGGGTCGCCCAGCGCAGGCCTCGCACCGTCCACTCGGATCCGAGGGCGTGGAGGTCGAGCATCACCGGGGTGAGGGCGTCGGTGCGGAGGGCCTCGATCCGCTGGAGGACGGCGACGTCGGCGCGCACCAGCGCCTCGAAGGGGGCGCTGCCGAAGCCGAGGTAGAGCAGCACCCAGGCGGCCAGCACGGCGGTGGCCACGGCCAGGTAGGCCCAGCCGCTGGCGCTGATGGGGTGGGGGAGGGGTGGGGCCTCGCCCGAGGGTCGGCGCCGGCGACCGGTGCGCGAGACCACGGCCAGGCCCGGCAGCGTCGTGGCCTCTCCTCGGGCCGCCCCCTGCGTTGTCGCCATCCTCCCTCGCTCGTACCGCTCGCGGTGCCGCCGGTATGGTACCGAGACGATGGTGGGCGCTCGGCCCGGTTCTGCCGGCGAGGTGCCGGTGCGTCCGGCTGCGCCGGCCGCAGCGGCGGGTACCGACGGCCGGCGCCCTCGGGTCCCTGGTCCGGTGGTCCCGAGCCTGGTGGTCCTGGCCCTGCTGGTCCTGGCGTCCTGCAGCCCCGGTGGCCGGGCCGGCACGGGCCGCGCCGTGACGGGTGCCGACACCGTGGTGGTGGCGTCGTTCAACTTCCCCGAGAGCGTCCTGCTGGCCGAGATCTACGGCCAGGCCCTGGAGGGCGCGGGTGTGCCCGTGAGCCGGCGCCACGAGGTCGGTCCCCGCGAGCTGATGGAGCCTGCCCTGGAGCAGGGGCTGGTCGACGTGGTGCCCGAGTACCTGGGTTCAGCCCTGGCCTACCTCGATCCCGGCGCGCTGGCGGCGACGCTCGACGCCGGGGGGATCCGGGACCGGCTGGGCGAGATCTTGGCCGGTCGAGGGGTGGAGGTGCTGCGGCACGCCCCGGCCGAGAACCAGAACGGCATCGTCGTCACCCCCGAGACCGCGGCCCGCCTGGACCTCGACGCCGTGAGCGACCTCGGGCCCCACGCCGCCGGGCTCGACTTCGGGGGCCCCCGCGAGTGCCGGGAGCGGCCCTTCTGCCTGGTGGGCCTCCAGGAGCGCTACGGCCTGGCGTTCGCCCGCTTTGTCCCCCTCGACAGCGCCGGAGCCCAGACCCGGGCCGCCCTGGCCAGCGGGGAGGTCGACGTGGGGCTGCTCTTCACCACCGACGGGCACCTGGCCCGGGGTGACTTCGTGCTGCTGGCCGACGACCGGGGACTGCAGCCGGACGAGAACGTTGTGCCCCTCGTGCGCCGGGAGGCAGCCGAGCGTTGGGGGGACGTGCTCGTGCAGCGCCTCGACGCGGTGTCGGCGGCCCTGACCACCGAGGTGCTGGCCGGGCTCAACGCCGAGGTGGGCATCGAGCGGGAGTCGCCGGCGGACGTGGCCGCCGACTGGCTCGACGACGAGGGCCTGGGGAGCGGCTGAGCTGGCCCGCTGCCGTCCCGCTGGCGGTCCTCCCGCCGAACGCCGGCGGAGCGAGGATCGTCATAGCCTGGCCGCCATGGTCTTTCCTCGTCGCCGGTTGCTGCCGGCCGTGGTGGTGGCGGCCGCGCTGGTGGGAGCCGGGTGCGGCCCGGCGCCGGGCGAGACGATCACCCGGGTGGCGGGTCCCAATCGGTCACCGTCGACGACGGTTCCCGAGGACGGGGCCGGCCAGACCCGGCCGCCCGAGGCGACCGGGACCACCTCGGCCCCGACCTCCGTCCCCACGTCGGTCCCGGCTACGACGCCGCCGTCTGCTCCCGACCCGGGCAGCGGAGGCGGCGGTACGCCGCTGGCGGGATCGGGCGGGACACCCCCGCCTCCCCCGGGCGATCCGGGTCCCGGGACCCTGCGGGTCACCGAGGTGGCACGGGGCCTCGACACCGTGTGGGCCATGGCGTTCGACCCCGAGGGCCGGCTCTGGTTCACCGAGCGGGGCGGCCGCCTGACCCGCCTGGGCGAGGCCGCCCGGCCGGTCGAGGGCGTGGTCGAGTCGGGCGAGGGCGGGCTCATGGGCCTAGAGATCGACCGCCAGGGCCGGATCTTCCTGATGTACACCAGCGCCACCGACAACCGGGTGGTGCGCCTGGAGCCCGACGGCACCCAGACCGTCCTGGTCGAGGGGATCGCCAAGGCGGGGATCCACAACGGCGGGCGGCTGCGCCTGGGTCCTGACGGCGCCCTCTACGCGGCCACGGGCGACGCCGGGATGCCCCAGCTCGCCCCCGACCCGGCCAGCCGCAACGGCAAGGTCCTCCGCCTCGATCCCGGGGGCGGCCCCGCCCAGGTCTTCAGCAGGGGGCACCGCAACGTCCAGGGGTTGTGCACCGGCTCGGGCGGGCGCCTGCTGGCGACCGAGCACGGACCCGACCGGGGTGACGAGGTCAACATCCTCAGCGCCGGCTTCGACGGTGGGTGGCCGGCCTCGGTGGGAACGGGCGTCCGGAACTACACGCCGACCATCGCCCCGGCCGGTTGCGCCGTCTACACCGGCGGGCTCATCCCCGGTTGGCAGGGCTCGCTGCTGTTCGTGACCCTGAAGGGCCAGGATCTGCGGCGCCTGACCCTGGGAGCGGACGGGTCGGTGACCGGTGAGGAGATCCTCTTCGACGGCGAGCTCGGTCGCCTGCGGGACGTGGCGGTGGCGCCCGACGGCAGCGTCTACCTGGCCACCTCCAACCGGGACGGGCGGGGCTCGCCGGCGGCGGCCGACGACCGCATCCTGCGGGTGGCGCCGGGGTAGGGCGGCGCCGTGCGCTACCGCAGGCTGGGTCGGGCCGGGATGAAGGTCTCGACCGTGAGCCTGGGCTCGTGGCTCACGTACGGCGGCTCAGTGGCCGAGGAGACCGCCACCGCCTGCATCCATCGAGCCTTCGAGCTCGGCGTCAACTTCTTCGACACCGCCAACGTCTACGCCGGGGGCCGGGCCGAGGAGGTCGTGGGCGCGGCACTGTCGCACCTCCGGCGAGATGACTACGTGGTGGCCACCAAGGTCTACTTCCCGGTGGGTGACGGTCCCAACGACTCGGGGTTGTCACGCAAGCACGTCTGGGAACAGGTGCACCGCTCGCTGCGCCGTCTCGGCGTCGACCACATCGACCTCTACCAGTGCCACCGCTACGACCCCCGCACACCCCTGGAGGAGACGTGCCGGGTCATGGACGACCTCGTCCGGGCCGGCAAGATCCTCTACTGGGGCACCTCGGAGTGGTCGGCTGACCAGCTCCGCACCGCGACCGAGCTGTGCCGCAGCCAGGGGTGGTCGCCGCCGGCCAGCAACCAGCCCGAGTACAGCGCCTTG
Organism: Actinomycetota bacterium; assembly: GCA_016781105.1. Taxonomy (GTDB): domain Bacteria; phylum Actinomycetota; class Acidimicrobiia; order Acidimicrobiales; family CADCSY01; genus JADDRA01. The sequence goes on from JADDRA010000038.1 coordinate 48,973, forward strand.
CAGCGCCGGATCGAGGCCGACGTGCTGCCCGTCTCCGAGGAGCTGGGCATCGGCAACGTGGTGTGGTCGCCGCTCGCCCAGGGCGTGCTCACCGGCAAGTACCGCACGCCCGACGACCTGCCTGCCGGCAGCCGGGCCGCCGGTCAGGGGCGGCGGTTCATGGAGTCGTGGCTGACGAGCGAGACGCTGGACGCGGTGGCCGCGGTGGCCAAGGTGGCCGACCAGCTGGGGTGCTCGCCGGCCCAGCTGGCCCTGGCCTGGTGCCTGCGCCAGCCGGCGGTGTCGAGCGTGATCGTGGGTGCCACCCGGACCGAGCAGGTCGACGCCAACGTGGCCGCGGCCGACCTCGACGTCGACCCCGAGGTGCTCGAGACCGTGACCGAGCTGCTCGACCCGGTCGCAGCCCGCTGAGCCGCCCGCCGAGCCGCCTGGACCGGTCTCTGGTCACCCGAGGCGTGCCCGTGCGCGCACAGACGGGGTTCTCACGGTGGCCGTCGTCCTGATCACCGGCTGCGGATCGGGCTTCGGCCTGCTCAGCGCGCTGCGCTTCGCCCGGGCCGGGGAGGTGGTCGTGGCCGGGGTGCGCGACGCTCGGCGGGCGGAGGCGCTGCGGGACGCCCAGGCTGCGGAGGGCCTGGCCGTCGAGGTGATCGAGCTCGACGTCGGTGAGCCCGCGTCGGTGGAGGCGGGCGTGGCTCGGGTGCTCGCCGAGCACGGACGCATCGACGTGCTGGTCAACAACGCGGGCCGGGGGATGTCGGGGCCGGTGGAGGAGACCACCGACGCCGACGCCAGGTCGTTGTTCGACACCAACCTGCTCGGGCCCCTGCGGATGGTGCGGGCGGTGCTGCCGTCGATGCGCGCCCGCCGCTCGGGGGTGGTCGTGCAGGTGTCGTCCATCGCCGGGCGGGTCAGTGCCCCCTTCGCCGGCATCTACTCGGCCACCAAGTTCGCCCTGGAGGCCATGAGCGAGTCGCTCCACTACGAGGTGCGGCCCTTCGGGGTCCGGGTGGTGATCGTCGAGCCCGGTTCCTTTCCCACGGGCTTCGACGAGCGCCGCCGGCACGTGGGTCCCGGTGACGGGTCGCCCTACGGCGTCCTGCACCGGCGCTGGGAGGAGGCGTCGGCCCGCCTGCCCGGTCGGGAGCAGACCGCCGACCCCGACGCGGTCGCCGCCGCCATCCACCGAGCCGCGACCCGGCCCGATCATCCCCTGCGCTGCCTGGTGGGCGCCGACGCCGAGTTGATCGACGGGTTGCGCCGGAGCCTGGACGACGCGGCCTTCGAGCACACCGTGCGCCAGGCGCTGGACTTCTGGGAGTGAGGCGCCTGCCGCCGCGGTGCCGCCGTGTCCGGCCCCAGGGTCGCTACGATGGCCGCAACCACTGCGAGCCGGCGACGTGCCGGGCCTCGCGGGTCACCTCATTGCTCCCTCGTCTTTGCCGGTGGTGGAGTCGCCGAGGCCGACCCAACAACGACGACAGGAGCATCCCGACCATGACCTCGACCTTCGACGCGCTCGGCGTCTCCGCCGACCTCGTCGCCGCGCTCGCCGAGCGCGGCATCACGGCCCCCTTCGCCGTCCAGAGCCTCACCCTCCCCGACCTGCTCGCCGGGCGCGACGTCTGTGGCAAGGCCAAGACGGGGTCGGGCAAGACCCTCGCCTTCGGCCTGGCCGTCGTCGAGCGCGTGGTCCCCGGCGCCGACCGCCGCCCTGGCGCCCTGGTGCTGGTGCCCACTCGGGAGCTGGCCACCCAGGTGGCCGAGGAGCTGGCGCCGCTGGCCCAGGTGCGGGGCCGCAGCGTCCGGGCCGTCTACGGCGGCACCGACCTCGAGTGCCAGACCAAGGCCCTTCACCGCGGCGTCGACATCGTCGTCGCCACTCCCGGGCGCCTCATCGACCTCATCGACCGGCGGGCGCTCTCCTTGGCCGACGTGGGCCTGGTCGTGCTCGACGAGGCCGACCGGATGGCCGACATGGGCTTCCTACCCCAGGTCGAGTGGGTGCTGCGCCACGTGGGGAAGCCGCACCAGACCATGCTGTTCTCGGCCACCCTCGACGGCGACGTCGATCACGTGGTGCGGGTGCACATGCACGACCCGGTGTTCCACGAGGTCGTGTCCGACCGGGTCGACGTCGACGACATGGAGCACCGCTTCCTGTTCGTCCACCAGATGGACAAGGTGCGCGTCGCCGCCACCGTGGCCCGGGGCGCCGAGCGGTGCCTGATCTTCGTCCGCACCAAGCGGGGCGCCGACCGCCTGGCCGGCCAGCTCGGGCGCGAGGGCGTGAAGGCCATGCCCATCCACGGCGACCTGCGCCAGTCGGCCCGGGAACGGGCGCTGGGGGACTTCGCCGACGGGCGGCTCCACGTGCTGGTCGCCACCGACGTGGCCGCCCGGGGGATCCACGTCGACGAGATCGACGTGGTCGTGCACTACGACCCGCCGGCCGACCACAAGTCCTACGTCCACCGCTCGGGCCGCACCGCCCGGGCCGGGACCAGCGGGGTGGTGGCCACCCTGGTGCTCTGGGACCAGGAGCACGACGTGCGGCTGCTGCAGAAGCGCCTCGGCCTCGACCTGCCCCTGGTCGAGGTGTTCTCCAACGACCCCCGCCTGGGCGCCCTGGCCCAGTGGAAGGACCCCGACCCCGCCACGGTCTAGCAGCGACCCGTCCCCCGTCGTGAGGTCCACGGCTCCGGCGGGCGGGAGCCGAGCGGCCGCCCGGTCGGCCCACGACGTCCTCGTCGCCAGGGGCGTCCACCCCGACCGGGCCCGGGCCCGGGTGACGGCCGGCGTGGCCCTGGCCGTGGCTCGCGCCCTGCGTGTCGATCTCCCTCCCCTCGGCCTCCTCGGTGGCTGGGGACCCCCGGTGGACGCTGAGGTGGCCCCCGCGGAGGCGTCACCCGGCCTGGTGGGCGAGGTCCACGAGATGCTGGTCGGGCCCGGCTCTCGCCGGGCGGGCGGCGTGGTCTACACGCCGGCACCGGTGGCCGAGGCCGTGGTTGCCTGGGCCCTGGAGGGCCGGTCGGCTCGCCACGCGGTCGTGGGCGATCCCGCCGTCGGCGGCGGCGCCTTCCTGGTGGCCGCGGCCGAGGTGCTGGCGCGCCGCGGGCGCCCGCGCGGCGCGGTCGTGGCCGAGGCACTGGTCGGGGTCGACATCGACCCTCTGGCCGTGGCCGTCACCGAGGCCGTCCTCGCCCTGTGGTGCCGGGGCGCGGCCGTCCCCCGGGTGGTCGTGGCCGATGCCCTCGCCCTCGACCCCGCCGGGTGGCCCGAGCGGCCTGAGGTCGTGGTGGGCAACCCCCCGTTCCTCAACCAGCTGGGCCGGGTCACCGCCCGCAGCCGGGCGACCAACACCGCGCTGCGCGGGCGCTTCGGCGCAGCCGGGGCCGGCTACGTCGACACGGCCGCGCTCTTCCTGGTCGCCGGCGCCCGGCTGGTCCGGCCCGGGGGCACGCTGGCCCTGGTCCTGCCCGAGTCGTTCCTCGCCACCCGGGACGCACGCCCGGCTCGCGCCGAGGTCCTGGCCGGGGCCATCCTGGAGTCGCTGTGGGTCCCCGACGTCCCGGTCTTCCCCGGGGCCGCAGTCCGGGTCTGTGTCCCCGTCCTGCGCCGGGACGGGCCCCGGCAGCGCCCGGTGCGCCTGTGGCGCGGCCAGCCCCCTCGCCTGGTGGCCGAGGTGCCCACAGACGCCGACGCCCTGGCCACCGCCCCGACATGGTCGCACCTGCTCGCCGAGGGGGCCGGGGTCCCCGACGTCGAGCTCGACGGCGGCACCAGGCTGGGGGAGTGGTGCGAGGTCAGCGCCGACTTCCGCCAGCACTTCTACGGGCTGGCCCCGTTCGTGGTCGACGATCCCGGGGGTGTCCACGAGGGTGACCGCGGCTTCCCCCTGCTGGTGACCTCGGGCCTGATCGACCCCGCCCGCTGCCTCTGGGGAACCCGCACCACTCGCCACCACCGGCGGGCGTGGTCGGCGCCCCGGGTCGACCTGAACGGCCTCGAAGCCGGCAGCGACCTCGGCCGGTGGGCCCAGGCCCGCCTGGTGCCCAAGGTGGTGGTGGCCACCCAGACCCGGGTGCTGGAGGCGGCCGTCGACGCCGAGGGTCGGTGGCTGCCGTCGACGCCGGTGGTCAGTGTGGTCACCCATCCCGATCGGCTCTGGCACGCCGCCGCCGCCCTGCTGGCCCCACCGGTGACGGCCTGGGCGCTGCGGCGCTGGGGAGGAGCGGCCCTGTCGTCCGGCGCGCTCAAGCTGGGCGCGGCCCAGGTGCGCTAGGTCCCCTCGCCACGGGCCGGGCCCGACTGGAACGAGGCGGCCACGGCGGTGCGCCGGGCCGGCGAGGCGCCCGGCGAGGACGAGCGCCGCCGGTGGCTGCTGGAGGCGGCCCGGGCTTCGAGCGCGGCCTACGGACTGGACGATCCTGGGGTGGTCGAGTGGTGGGCGGCGCGGCTGCCGAACCGGGGCTGATCTGCGATCGTGGACGATCGAGGCGGCTCAGCCACCCTGATCGTCCACCAATGGCGGCGGCCCAGGGTCAGGTGCCGGCCAGCCGCTCGACCACGGGGGCGAAGTCGGCGAGGGCGGGCTCGGCCACGGTGACGTAGGAGATCCCGAAGCGCTCCCGATGGGCCAGGAGGTCCTCGGCCACCTGCCCGGGGGCGCCGAGGACGACGTGGGGGCTGGCGCCCAACGCCTGGGGTGCCACCCCCCAGCGTCCGGCCAGCTCCTCGAGCCGGCGAGCGCGGTCCACGCCCTCGCCCACGTCGACCACCACGGTGAGGACGTTGAGCTCCGGGGTCCGGTCCCCTGCCCCGGCCCGCACGGCGGCCAGCTTGGCCTCGGTCGCCTCCGGTGAGATATCGGCCGGGTCGAGGGTTCCGGCCCGGGCCCGCAGGGCGAGGCCGACGATGTCGGCGTGGCGCCCGGCCAGGGCCAGCAGCCGGGGGCCGCCGCCCCCGATGAGCAGGGGCGGGCCGCCGGGCTGGATCGGTCGGGGCCGGCCGGCAAGGTCGCGCACCCGGTAGTGGTCGCCCTCGAAGTGGAAGGGCTCACCCGACCACAGGCCCCGCAGCACGGCCACCGCTTCGCCCAGGCGGCCGAGACGGACAGGCCCGGGGGCGAAGACGAGACCTGCGTCGTCGTACTCCTCCCGGCGCCAGCCCGCGCCCAGCCCCAGCTCGAGGCGACCGCCCGACAGCACGTCGAGCGTGGCCGCCTCCTTGGCCAGCAGCACGGGGTGGCGGAAGTCGTTGTCGAGCACGAAGGTGCCCACCCGCAGGTTGGTGGTGGCGGCGGCGGCGACGGCCAGCGCCGGGAGGGGGGCGAGCTGGTCGCCCAGGTGGTCGGGCACCAGCATGGTCGAGTAGCCGAGGTCCTCGATGCGCCGGGCCGTGTCGGCCCAGTCGTGGCCGTGGTCGAAGCCGGCGAGGGACAGGCCGAAGCGAAAGGGCGGCGGGTCCCCCACGGCGCGACCCTACCGTCGCCGACCGTGGGGACCCGGGCCCGGTACTCGCTGGGGAGCGAGAGGGGGCCGAAGTACCATCGGGTGATGGTCGCGGCCCTGCCCGTCACCGGCGCGTGGCGACCGGGCGATCCTGCCGGTCGGCGCCGTCTCGCCCGCCTGGCCGTCGATCGCCCCTTCGTGCTGGAGGGCGGAGGCCAGCTCGAGGACATCACCGTGGCCTACGAGACCTGGGGCGAGCTGGCTGCCGACGGCGACAACGCCGTGCTGGTCTGCCACGCCCTCACCGGCGACAGCCACGCGGCGGGGCCGATGGCCCCGGGGCACCCGGCTCCCGGGTGGTGGGACGGCCTCATCGGGCCGGGCCGGGCCGTCGACACCGACCGCTGGTTCGTGGTGTGCGCCAACGTGCTCGGCGGGTGCCAGGGAACGACGGGGCCGTCGTCGAGCGACCCTCGCCGGGCCGACGGTCGGCCCTACGGGTCGTCCTTCCCGGTGGTGTCGATCCGCGACATCGTGCGCACCCAGACCGCGGTGGCACGCGACCTCGGGGTGCGGCGGTGGATGAGCGTGATCGGCGGCTCCATGGGTGGGATGCAGGTGTTGGAGTGGGGCATCATGTTCCCCGAGCGGGTGCGCTCGCTCGTGCCCATCGCGACCGCGGCGGCGGCCAGCGCCCAGCAGATCGCCTTTGGCAGCGCCGGGCGCAAGGCCATTCGCCTCGACCCCTGCTGGCGGGGCGGCGACTACTACGACAGCCCGCCCGGCAAGGGTCCCACCGAGGGGCTGTCGATCGCCCGCAGCATCGCCCAGATCACCTACCGCAGCGACGACGTGTTCACCGACCGCTTCGGGCGCGAGGTGGTCGAGCCCCTCGACGGCTTCTCGCTGTGGCAGCGCTTCGAGGTGGAGCGCTACCTCGAGTACCACGGGGCCAAGCTGGCCCGGCGCTTCGACGCCAACTCCTACCTCTGCCTCACCAAGGCCATGGACCTCCACGACGTGGCCCGGGGCCGAGGTGGGCTGGTCGAGGCGCTGGCCCGCATCTCGGTGCCGACCCTGGTGGTGGGCATCTCCTCGGACACGCTGTATCCCACCTACCAGCAGCGCCAGGTGTGCGAGGCGCTCCACACCCAGGGCACGAGCTGCGAGTACGTCGAGATCGACAGCCGCCACGGCCACGACAGCTTCCTGATCGACCTCGACCAGCTCGGCCCGCCCCTGGCCCAGTTCCTCTCCGACGTCGACAAGTCGGGGGCCTGAGG
>JADDRA010000038.1:55816-59030 GCA_016781105.1 Actinomycetota bacterium
CCCCTGGCCCAGTTCCTCTCCGACGTCGACAAGTCGGGGGCCTGAGGTGGACGGCCACGACAGGCTCCGTGCATGCGACCTCGACCAGCTCGGCCCGCCCCTGGCCCAGTTCCTCTCCGACGTCGACAAGTCGGGGGCCTGAGGTGGCGAACGACCGCGTGGCGAGCGACGGCGTGGTGAGCGACGGCGTGGCCGAGGATGGTCACGAGCCGGACCCGCAGTACCGGATCGAGACCCGGGCCATCCTGGCCGGGCGCAGGGGGAACGAGGGGTCGCTGGTCGCCCCGGTGTGGCCGTCGACCACGTTCGAGACCTCGACCGTCGCCGAGAGCCTGCGCCTGGCCACCTCGCTGCGCCCCCAGGCCTTCTACAGCCGCTACGGGAACCCGACCGTGCGGGCCTTCGAGGACGCGGTGGCCGATCTGGAGGGGGCCGAGGCGGCCCAGGCCTTCGCCTCGGGGATGGGGGCCATCTCCTCGCTGGTGCTGGCCCTGTGCTCCAAGGGCGACCACGTCGTCGCCCAGCGCCAGCTCTACTCGTCCACCTCGTTGCTCTTCGCCGGGGTGTGCCCCCGCTTCGGCATCGACGTCACCTTCATCGACGCCACCGACGCCACCGCCCTGGCCGGCGCGGTGATCCCCGGGCGCACCGTCCTGGTCTTCGTGGAGACCCCGGCCAACCCCGGGATGCAGCTGGTCGACCTCGACGCCCTGGGGGCGATCCGGGGACCCCTGCGGGTGGTCGACTCCACCTTCGCCGGACCGCTGGTCCAGCGACCCCTGTCCCACGGGTGCGATCTCGTCGTCCACTCGGCGACCAAGGGCCTGGCCGGCCACAACGACGCCACCCTCGGGGTGATCGCCGGCCCGGCCGACCTGGTCTCGTGGATCTGGAACTACCACACCGTTCACGGCGCGGTGGCCTCACCCTACGACGCCCACAACGCCCTGCGGGGGCTGCGGACCCTGTCGGTGCGGGTCCGCCAGCAGAGCGAGACGGCCCTGCGCGTGGCCCGATCGCTGGAGGGCCGGGACGGGGTGGCGGCCGTGCACTACCCGGCGCTGGCCTCGCACCCCCAGCGGGAGCTGGCCGCGCGCCAGATGGCGCAGGGGGGAGGGATGGTGAGCGTCGAGCTCGACGGGGGGTGGGAGGCGGGCAAGCGTTTCGTGGAGTCCGTGCGCCTGGCCCGCCTGGCCACCTCGCTCGGCGGGCCCGAGACCCTGGTCACCCATCCCGCCTCCACCACCGCCGCCAACCTGACCCCCGAGGAGCGGGCGGCCATGGGCATCGGCGACGGTCTGGTCCGCCTGTCCATCGGCCTGGAGCACCCCGACGACATCGAGTCCGACCTCGCCGGCGCGCTGGCCGCGGCCACCCGCCCGGACCCTCCGCACCCGGCGCCGGCCGGGCAGCCGGCCCCGTCGACCGAGGCGTAACCCCTGCCCGAGCTACCGGAGGTCGAGTACTACCGGCGCCTGGCCGAGCGTGCCCTGCACCGGGTGATCGGCGCGGTCGATGCCCCCGATTCCTGGTACCTCAAGCAGGGGGTGACGGCGGGGGAGCTCGCCGCCGCCCTGGAGGGCCGGGCCCTCGTCGAGGCCCGGCGCATCGGCAAGCTCCTGTTGCTCGACACCCAGGGCGGTCCCACGCTCGGCCTGCGCTTCGGCATGACCGGCCGCCTGCTGGTCGACGGATCGGCCGGACTCGATCACCTCGAGTACTCCAGCCTGCGGGAGGAACCTGCGTGGGACCGGCTGCGCCTGGCCTTTGCCGAGGGAGGCGAGTTGGTCGTGCGCGACCCCCGGCGCCTCGGTGGGGTGTTCCTCGACCCCGACGAATCCCGCCTCGGCGTCGATGCCCTGGCCGTCTCGCCCTCCGGCCTGCACCGGCTGCTGGCCGGCAGCGCCGCACCGCTCAAGGCCCGCCTGATGGACCAGCAGCACCTGGCCGGCGTCGGCAACCTGATCGCCGACGAGGTCCTGTTCCGCGCCGGCCTCGACCCCGCTCGGCCTGCCGGCTCGCTGTCGCCGGCCGAGGTCCGGCGCCTGCACGGGCACCTGCGGCGCACCCTCGAGCGCTTCCTCGCCGAGGGAGGGTCCCACACTGGGGTCCTCCAGCCCTTGCGATCGGGCGGAGGCGCCTGTCCCCGCGACGGCACGCCCCTGCAGCGCCGGACCATCGGGGGCCGGACGTCGTGGTCCTGCCCCCGTCACCAGCGTTGACGTCCAGCTCCTACCATCCGGTGGGTGGGGGTGCGCCAGCGGGCGGCAGTCGTGGTGTGCCTGATGACACTGGTGCTGGCTGGTCTGGTGCTGGGCGGCTCGCTGGCGCCGGCCGGTGCGGTGGTGATCACCCTGCCCCCCGAGGCGACGACGACGACGGCTGACGGGGGCGGAGGGTCCACCACCACAGCGGGGCTGTCGACCAGCACGACCTCGGGCGCGGCTTCGACGACCGTCCCTGCCACCTCGACGACGGCCACGTCAGGGTCGGGTTCGAGGTCGACGACCACGGCCCGTTCCCGGTCCGGGGCGACGTCGACGACACTGCGCCGGACGCCGTCGACCACCAGCGGCGCCGTGGCCGGCGTCACGGGCCCGACCACGAGCTCGTCGCTCCGGCCCACCACCACCGAGGTGGGGGGTGGGGCAGGGGTGACGACCACCACGAGGGGCGACCTGGACCTGGAGCAGGCCGCCAGCTCGACGGGCATGAGCACCGGGAGCCTGGTGGCGGTCGTCGTGGCCGGCCTGTTGGGTGTGGCCTTGCTGCTGACGCTGGTGACCGCTCGCTACGTGCGCGCCACCCGTCCGCACGGCGGGTCCCTCTGACCGAGCCCGGCCCCTCGCCCCCTCGGTAGGGTGCGGGCATGGCCGACGAGCTCGACATCGAGGGGATGATCCAGCGCTTCCGGGAGCGGGCCAAGGCGGTCAAGCACCGCAACCTGCCACCGGTGGGCGGTCCCGAGCGCCAGCAGTTCATCGCCCAGGCGCAGCGTGACTTCCAGGACTACGCCATGATCGGCGACGCCGAGGGCACGCTCGAGGACGGCGTGCTCGTGCTGCGCATCGACCTGCGACCGCCCGCACCGGAGGGCGACGGCGCGGGCTGACGCCCCCTGGCCGAGTTGGTAGGCTCGGCGTTCCAGGCGGACGTGGCTCAGTGGTAGAGCATCACCTTGCCAAGGTGAGGGTCGCGGGTTCGAATCCCGTCG
>JADDRA010000036.1:0-5218 GCA_016781105.1 Actinomycetota bacterium
AGGCACTCGTCCGGACGATGCGAGCGGCGGTGGCCAGCGATCTCACCTCGCGTGCTGAAGCCGCCCAGTTCTCCGGGCGTCGCTACGACCGCGACGACGAGGCCATGCTCGCTCGCCGCCTCATCAACGAGCAGTTGGAGCGCCTCGCCGCCGAAAGCCTGGCCAACAACGAGCCCGTGCTGAGCGAGACGGAGGAGGCGGCGGTCGCCCGAGCCGTTTTCGACCGGATCTTCCAGCTCGGCCGGCTCCAGCCCCTGATCGATGACGAGCAGATCGTCAACATCGTCGCCAACGGGCATGACCAGGTCTTCGCCGAGTACGCCGACGGCTCGAAGGTGGGATGCGGGCCGATCGCCTCGTCCGACGGCGAGATGGTCGAGATGCTGCGCGAGATCGGGCGCCGCTACGGCCTGTCCGAGCGGGAGTTCAACCCGACCCGGCCCCAGCTCAACCTGCAGCTGCCCGACGGCTCCCGGCTGTTCGCCGTGGCCTGGGTCTGCGACCGCCCGTGCCTGGCCATCCGCCGGCACCGCTTCCTCAAGCTGTCGCTCGACGACCTGGTCGGCCTCGGCGCCATCGACCGCGGGCTGAGCGCCTTCCTGGCCGCCTCGGTCCGGGCCCGCCTGCAGCTCATGGTCGCCGGCGCCACCGGGGCGGGGAAGACCACGATGCTGCGCGCCCTCGCCGCCGAAATCCCACCCGAGGAGCGCATCGTCACCATCGAGACCGAGCTCGAGCTCGGCCTCGACCGCTTCCCCGACCTGCACCCCGACTGCGTCGCCCTCGAAGCGCGGGAGGCCAACGTGGAGGGTGTCGGGATGGTGGACGCCGCCGACCTGGTGAGGATGTCGCTGCGCATGAACCCCGACCGCGTCATCGTGGGCGAGGTCCGGGGCGACGAGGTCGTGCCCATGCTCAACGCCATGAGCCAGGGCAACGACGGCTCCATGTGCACCATCCACGCCGACTCCTCGGCCGGGGTGTTCCGCAAACTCGCCCTCTACGCCATGCAGGCCCCCGAGCGGCTCCCCCTGGAGGCGACGAACCTCCTCGCCTCCGCCGCCATCGACCTCCTGGTGTTCATCGCCAAGACGCGCCAGGGCCGCTACGTGGCCAGCGTCCGCCAGGTGGTCGGCTCCGAGGGGAGCCAGGTGATCACCAACGAGCTCTTCCGCCCCGGCCCCGACGGCAGAGCCGCGCCCTCCGCTCCCATCCCTGGCGACCTGCTCGACGAGCTGGTGGCCGAGGGCTACGACCCGACGCTGCACGACCGGCCCGAGGGATGGTGGTGACGGGCGTCCTCGCCGCCCTGGCGGCAGCCGGAGTGGTCGGCGGCGCACTGCTCCTCGCCGACGGCCTCCGCTCCTCGCCGCTCCAGGACCGGCCGAGTGATCGCCCGGGACGCCAGGAGGTCGCCCCCTGGCTGCGCCGGCGACTCCTCCCTGCCCTCGCCGCCGGGGTCCTGGTGGCAGTGCTGACCAGATGGCCCTCGGCGGCCGTCGGAGTCGGCTTGGTCACCTGGTTCCGCAGCGAGCTCTTCGGCTCCCGGACCCAGCGGGAGCGACTCACCGCCCGGACCGAGGCCATCGCCTCGTGGACGGAAATGCTGCGCGACACCATGGCCGGAGCCCACGGTCTCGAGGAGGCCGTGATCACCACGGCGGCGGTGGCTCCCGCACCGATCCGGACGGAAATCGCCGCCCTCGCCACCCGGACCCGGCGCCAGCCCCTCAGCCAGGCCCTCGGCCGCTTCGGGGACGACCTCGCCCACCCCATCGGCGACCTGGTGGTGGCCGCGCTCACCAGGGCGGCCAGTGGCGGGGTCGGTGACCTCAGCGACCTGCTGGGCAGCCTGGCCGCCATCGCCCGGGAGGAAGCCGGCATGCGCCTGCGGGTGGAGGCCGCCCGGGCCCGCTTGCGCACGGCGGTCCGGGTGATCGCCGGCTGCACGGTCGCCACCGCCGTCACCCTCGTGCTCCTCAACCGCTCCTACCTCGACGTCTACGCCTCGGCCCTGGGTCAGGTGGTCCTCGCCGTCGTGGTGGCGGCGTGGGGTCTGGCGCTTTGGTGGCTAGCCCGGATGAGCGAGTTCGTCACCCCCGAGCGGTTCCTGGCCGGTTCCGAGGAGGTGACGACGTGAACGGCGTCGTGCTCCTCGGCGCCACCTTCGGGGCGGGACTGCTGCTCGTGCTCAACGGACTGCGACCCTCCCCGCCGTCACTCCAGCGGGCCCTGGCCGAGCTCCATCGACTCAGTCCGGTGCGGCTCGGCAGCGTCGAGCCGGACCCTCCGGGCCTCGCCACCCGGCTGCTCGGCTCGTCGTGGGAGTCGTCGCCCCTCGGTCAGCGGATCCTCGGACGTCTCGCCGCCGACCTCCGCATCACCGGGACCACGCCCGCCCAGCACCTGGCGTCGAGCGTGGGGGTGGCCATGACCGGGCTGCTGTGGGCGCCGTGCACCGCAGCCGTCATGGCCCTCGGCGGCGTCCCCGTGGGGATCGCCTTCCCGCTCTGGGGATCGCTGGCCTTCGCACCCGTGGGCTTCGTCTACCCGTCGATCGCCCTCCGGTCCAGAGCAGCCGAACGCCGGCGCACCTTCCGCCACGCCTTCAGCGCCTTCCTCGACATCGTCTCCATCAGCCTCGCCGGTGGCCGTGGTGTCGACTCGGCCTTGCACGACGGGGCCAGCGCCGGGAGGGGGTGGGCCTTCAGTGAGCTGCGGCGAGCGTTGCTCGAAGCCCGTCTCGCCGGCGAGACGCCCTGGGCCGGGCTCGACCGGCTCGGTGCCGAGCTTGCCGTCAGCGAGCTGTCGGAGCTGGCCGCCAGTGCTGCGCTCGCCGGGTCGGAGGGCGCCCGGGTGCGTTCGTCGCTCGCCGCCAAGGCCCGGGCCATCCGCCAGCGGAGCCTGACTGAGTCCGAAGCGGCCGCCCAGTCCGCCAGTGAGCGGATGTCCCTCCCGATCGTCCTGCTGATGGTCGGGTTCATCGTTTTCCTTGTCTACCCGGCGATCGACCGGGTCCTGACCGGCATCTGAAAGGAGCCAACCGTGATCCCCGAAGTCGTCATCATCCAGTACCTGTTCGCCATGGCTCGGCAGCGGCTCGCCGCCATGCGCCTCGACGAGCGTGGCGAGATCACCGAGAAGGTGATCATCACCGCCGTCTTCGCCGGGCTGGCCATCGCCGTCGGCGCCATCATCGTGGCCAAGGTCACCGCCAAGGCCAACGACATCCCGACGGAGTGATGGCCGACCGGGACCACAGGCGAGGCGAGCGCGGGTCGGCCACCACCGAGGCCGTCCTGGTGACCCCCGTCCTGCTGTTCCTGGTCATGCTCATCGTGCAGTTCGGCCTCTGGTACCACGCCCAGCACGTAGTCAGGGCGGCGGCCCAAGAGGGTGTGAGGGCGGCCAGGGCGGAGGGAGGCACCGACGACGCGGGGGCCGAGCGGGCGGAAGCCTTCCTGGAGAGCGCCGGGCCGAGGATCGTGGTCGTCGGTGACCTCTCGGCCGAGCGGGGGACGGAGGTCGCCAGCGTGTCGATCAGCGGTGAGGCGGTCAGCGTCGTCCCCGGCTTCCACCTGCCGGTGAAGGCGACCGCCACCAGCCCGGTCGAGCGCTTCCGGGGCGACGTCCCGTGAGGAAGCTGGACGACCGGGGCTCGGCGTCGGTCGAGCTAGTCCTGCTCACGCCGGTGCTGCTGGTGGTCCTCCTGTTCGTGGTCACCCTCGGTCGCCTGGCCGAGGCACGTGCCCAGGTAGACGGCGCTGCTCGCGACGCGGCCCGAGCTGCCAGCATCGCCCGAGGCCCCGATTCGGCGCGGACGGAGGCGCTGGCCGCGGCCGGTGACCGGCTGGCCGAGGGTGGCGTCACGTGCCGAAGCCTCGACGTGCAGGTTGACGTGGACGGGTTCCAGGCGGGCGAGACGGTCATGGCCACGGTGACGTGTGCCGTGGACTTCGGCGACCTGACGCTCCTGGGGATGCCGGGCAGCCGCGCCGTCGCCGCCACCTCGGCCGAAGTGGTGGATGCCTACCGGGGGACGACCCGGTGAGGCGCGCCACCGGCGAGAGCGGCACGGTCACGGCGTTCGTGGCCTGCTTCGTCACTGCGCTGCTGGCGGTAGCCGGACTGGTCATCGACGGTGGCCTCGTGCTGGCCGCGCGCAGGGCGGCCTTCGACGAAGCCGGAGCGGCCGCACGAGCGGGAGCCCAGGCGATCGACGTGGCTCGGCTGCGCCAAGGCTCTCCGGCCGTGCTCGACGCCGCCGAAGCCCGGCGACTGGCGCTCGACCACCTGGCCATCACCGGCCACCGGGGGACGGTGGAGGTCAGCGGCGACGTCGTTCGGGTCAACGTCCGGGTTGAGCGGGAGCTCACCATCCTCGGCCTCGCTGGCATCGGACCGATGACGGTGGTAGCCGACGGCGCCGCCCGGGCCGTCCAGGGGGTGCAGCGCGGTGGCGACTGACACCAGTACCGACCGGCGAGTCGGCCTCGACGTGGCCCGGGCGCTCGGGGCCGTCGTGCTCCTAGTCGCGCTGCTCGTGTTCCTGCCCTGGGGGCTGGCGAACTTCGTCGGCTGGCCACTCCCTCGCCAGCTTCCGTCCTGGGACGAGGTGCGCCGGGCCTTGGGCGGATCGAGCATCTCCGACTCGGTCCTCGTCAAGGCCCTGGCGCTGGTGTGCTGGATCGCCTGGGCGCAACTGGTCGCCAGCGTGGTGGCCGAGAGCGTGGCCTGGTCCCGCGGGCGGGTCGCCCGGCAGTTGCCGCTCTCCGGCGTCGTGCAACCGCTGGCCAGGCACCTGGTCGTCTCCGCCACCCTGCTCCTGGGAGCCCTGCGTGCCCAGCCCGTGGCCGCGCCCGCGGTCACTCTGCCCGCGGCAGAGCTGGCGTACGCGGTATCGCCCTCAGTTCCTCTAGATGGGAGGGAGACGCCAGCTCCTGAGCCCGACGCCGGCGAAGAGGAGCAGCCGACCTGCGTCGTCCGCCCCCGGGACTCCCTTTGGAAGCTGGCCGAGGATCACCTGGGCGACGGCCTGCGGTGGCGGGAGCTCTGGGACCTGAACGCGAAGCGAGAGTTCCCCGACGGTGTCGGTTTCACCGATCCCGACCTCATCAGGCCAGGTTGGATCCTCTATCTCCCAGCCGACGCCAACCCGCCCGGGTCCTCCCCGGAGCCTCATCCAGCGGTGGCGCCGGGACCCACGGCTGGAGACCAG
>JADDRA010000036.1:5514-6911 GCA_016781105.1 Actinomycetota bacterium
CGGTCCCTTCGAGGTGGGCGCCGGCGGACGGGCATGGACGCTGCCCGCCACGGTCTCCGACGACGATCTCCTGGCGGCCGGAGCCGGCCAGTCGGTTCCCGTGCCGGCGCTGGCCGAGGTCGGGCGCATCGGCGACCGCCAGATCTTCGTGGACTTGGAGGCGTCGCCCATGACGGCCATCACCGGCGACGACGAGGGAGCGAGGGCGCTCTTGTGGGCCTTGGCCTACGACCTTGCCACCAACACCCGGGCCGACGACCTTCGCATCGTCGTGATCGGCGACCCACCGCCAGGTTTGGCGGCGCTCGATCGCGTCGAGGTCGTGTCGTCAGCCCAAGAGGTGCTGGAGAGCCTCAGCGAGGAGGCCGATGCCACCCGAGCAGCTCTGAAGGATGTCGGCTGCCGGTCGACGGCCGAAGCACGCTCTCGCCAGCCCGCTGACCCCTGGACCCCGACACTGGTGCTTGTCGCGGTTGAGGCGGAAGGAGACGACGTCAATCTACGCGAGATCACCAAGAAGGGAGCGGGCATCAGCGTGGTCGCCGCCCGCCCCGAACCCTGTGATGAGACGAGCAGGCGTTTGATCGTGGACGGTTCGACGGTCGTCCTCACCTCACCGGGGCTGACCCTGCAGGCCGGTGGCCTGTCAGCCGACCTCGTGGCCGCCGCAGGGGACCTGCTCGACATCGCCGCCGGAGACGGAGATGACGGCGAGATGATCCTCGACGACTTGGGAGCGGCGGCCAACGAGGCGACCCACCTCTCCCCGGTGGTGCCCCTGGCTCTCCGTCTCCCGGAGCGCGCAGGTGACGATGGCAGCGACGGCCGGCTACTGGTGAAGGTGCTGGGCTCAGTGGACTTCGTCGGCGGGAGGCAGCCGCTCGATCGTCGCCAGTCTCGAGAGCTGGTGGTCTACCTCGCCCTCCACCCCGGCGGTGTTGACGAGGGGCGCTTGAAGGCCGCCTTGTGGCCAGATCGTGCGCCGCAGGGAGGCGCGTTCAACGAGGCGGTGAGCCGCGCCCGCCGCTGCCTGGGAACGGCCGACGACGGCACGCACCACTTGCCCCATGTTCGCGACGGGCTCTACCGGCTGAGCGACGGCTCGGCCACGGACTTCTCGCTTCTGGAGAGCGCCTACCGCCGGGCGAGGATCAGCTTGTCCGAGGAGTGCGTGGGCAGCCTGGCCGAGGCGCTCGCGCTCGTCCGAGGCCTGCCTTTCGAGGGCAGCCGAGGCTTCGAGTGGGCCCATGCCGAGGGGTTCGTAGCCAGGATGGAGGGCCTGGTGGCCGAAGCGGCTGCGCTCGTCGCCGAGTGGAGTCTGGAGTGCGGCGACAACGAGACGGCCATCTGGGCAACCCGGCAGGGAACGAGAGCGGCACTGGCCGACGAGCGCCTCT
>JADDRA010000039.1 GCA_016781105.1 Actinomycetota bacterium
GGCGGGGTCCGAGCCCGGGGCCACCTCGCTCGACCCGGCGTGGCGCCCCGGCGGTGCGGGGCCCTGCTGGTGGCCGTGCTCCTGGCCTTCACCGGCGTCACGGCCAGGCTGGTCCACCTCCAGCTCATCGCCCCCGACGCCTACGCCGAGCGGGGCATGGCCCAGCGGCTGCGGACCGTCGAGCTGCCTGCCCCCCGGGGCTCGATCTTCGACCGCAACGGGAACGAGCTGGCCATCTCCGTGCGCCGGCGTACGGTGTGGGCCGACCCCGCGCTCGTCGCCGACCCGGCGGCCGCGGCGGCCTCCCTGGCCCCCGCGCTCGAGCTGTCCGAGGCCGACCTGCGCCGGCGCCTGGGCCAGGAGGGCGCCCGCTTCGTCTACCTGGCCCGCCAGGTCGACGACGGGGTGGCGGCCGCCGTGGAGGCCCTCGGCCTCCCCGGCGTGCACCTGCGGGACGAGCCCCAGCGCGTCCGCCCGGCCGGCGACCTGGCCCTGTCGGTCCTGGGCGACGTCGGCGTCGACGACCAGGGCCTGTCGGGGATCGAGCGCCAGTTCGACGACCTGCTGTCGGGTGAGCCCGGGGAGCTGCTGGTGGAGCGGGCCCGAGACGGCGGGACCATCGCCGGGGGGCAGCACGGCCTGCGGCCGGCGGCCCGGGGCGAGGATCTCGTGCTCACGCTCGACCGGTCGCTGCAGTACGAGGTGGAGCAGGCCCTCTCCGCCCAGGTGGTGGCCACCGAGGCCCAGGGCGGGATGGCCGTCGTCATGGACCCCAGGAGCGGCGACGTGTTGGCCATGGCCAGCGTGGCGTCCGCCGGCGAGGGTGCCGAGCCCCGGCCCACCCGGGACAACGCACCCCTCACCTCGGTGTTCGAGCCGGGTTCGGCCAGCAAGGTGATCACCCTGGCCGGCGTCCTCGAGGAGGGCGTGGCCCGGCCCGACGACGTGCTGTCGGTGCCCGACTCCCTGCAGGTGGGCCCCAAGCGCTTCTCCGACAGCAGCTCGCACCCCACCCAGCCGATGACGGTGGCCGAGGTGCTGGGCCAGTCGTCCAACGTGGGCACCATCACCCTGGCCCAGCGCCTGGGCGAGGAGAAGGTCGACGAGTACCTCCGGCGCTTCGGCCTCGGACGCGCCACCGGGCTCGGGTTCCCGGGCGAGAGCGCCGGGCTGCTGCTCCCACTCGAGGACTGGGCGGCCACGTCCATCGGGTCGATCGCCATCGGCCAGGGGGTGGCCGTCAATGCCGTGCAGATGCTCGGGGCCCTCAACACGGTGGCCAACGGCGGCGTGTCGGTGTCGCCCCGGCTGGTGCGCTCGGTCATCGACGGCGACGGTCGTGAGCAACCGAGCGGGGCGCCGGCCGGCGAGCGGGTGATCGCGCCCGAGACGGCGGCGGAGCTGCGTGCCATGCTCGCCTCGGCGGTGACCGAGGGGACCGGGGTGAACGCCGCGGTCGAGGGCTACACGGTGGCGGGCAAGACGGGCACGGCCCGCAAGCCCTCCGCCGAGGTCCGGGGCTACGAGCCGGGCGCCTACACCGGTGTGTTCGCCGGCTTCGCGCCCGCCGAGGACCCCCGGCTGTCGGTCATCGTGGTCCTCGACGAGCCCCACCCCTACTACGGCGGAGTCGCGGCCGCCCCGGTGTTCGCCGACATCGCCGAGTACGGTCTCCGACTGCTCGGGGTCCCTCCCACGGTGCTCCCGTCCCACACCCCTGTGCCCCCTGGTCCACCCGTCCCCACCCTCACCCCGCGAGACTGACCCGGTGCTGCCCCTGGCCAGGCGTCGGTGAGGGCCGTGCGCCTCGACCAGCTCGTGGCCGAGGTGACCACGGTCGAGCCCGCCCCGGGGTCGACCGGGGGGCTCGGGGCCATCGAGGTCACCTCGATCATCCACGACTCGCGCCGGGTCGAGCCCGGTGCCCTCTTCTTCTGCCTGCCCGGTCGCCGCACCGACGGCCACCGCCACGCCGCCGAGGCGGTTGCCCGGGGCGCGCTGGCCCTGGTGGTCGAGCGCCCGGTCGACGTCCCCGTGCCCAGCATCCTCGTGGCCGACGCCCGCCGGGCGATGGCCCAGGCGGCGGCCGCCTTCTGGGGTCATCCCTCGCAACGGCTCCAGGTGGTGGGGGTGACCGGTACCAACGGCAAGACCACCACGACCTGGCTGCTGCGGTCGATCCTGGAGGCAGCCGGGCGTCCCACCGGGCTGGTCGGGACCCTGGGTGGGGCCATGACGACCCCGGAGGCGACCGAGCTGCAGGCCACCCTGGCCGCCATGGCCGACGCCGGATCGACGGCGGTGGCCATGGAGGTGTCGTCCCACGCCCTGGCCCAGTCGCGTGTGGACGCCACCTCGTTCACCCTGGCCGTGTTCACCAACCTGAGCCGGGACCACCTCGACTTCCACGCCTCGATGGAGGACTACTTCGCCGTCAAGGCCCGTCTCTTCACCCCCGAGCTGGCGGCCGGGGCGGTGGTCAACGTCGACGATCCCCACGGGCGGCTCCTGTTCGAGGCGGCCCAGGTGCCCACCCGCGCCTTCTCCCCCCGCTCCGACGTGACCGACGTCGACATCGGGCTCGACCGCAGCACCGGCACCTGGCGGGGCCGGCGCCTGGTGGTCCCCCTCGGGGGCACCACCAACCTGGCCAACGCCCTGGCGGCGGCCACGGCCGCGTCGGCCCTCGGCGTCGACGAGGACGTGGTGGTCGAGGGCCTGGCGGCTGCCCCTCCGGTCCCGGGCCGCTACGAGCACGTCGAGGCCGGCCAGCCCTTCGACGTGGTGGTCGACTACGCCCACACACCCGACGCCCTCGAGCAGCTCCTCGTGGCCGCCCGCAGTGCCGGCGACGGCCGGGTCCTGGTCGTCTTCGGCTGCGGTGGCGAACGGGATCGGGACAAGCGCCGCCTGATGGGCCGGGTAGCGGCGACACTGGCCGACGTGGTCATCGTCACCAGCGACAACCCCAGGGCGGAGGATCCGGCCGACATCGCCGCCGAGGTCGTCGCTGGGGCGGAGGGTCCGGGGCGGGTGGAGGTCGAGCTCGACCGGCGGGCCGCCATCCGCCTGGCCCTGGGCGGGGCCCGCAAGGGCGACGTCGTGCTGGTGGCGGGCAAGGGCCACGAGACCGTGCAGGTGATCGAGCGCCGAGCCCGTCCCTTCTCGGATCGGGCCGTGGTCGTCGAGGAGCTGGCTGCCCTCGGCTTCGCTCGGGACGACGTCCACGCCGACGCCTCGTGATCCCGCTGCTGCTGGCGGCCGGCCTGGCCTTCGTGGTGGCCCTGGTGGGCACGCCCCTGCTCATCCGCTGGCTCCGGGCCCACGGCATCGGCCAACCCATCCGGGAGGACGGTCCGCAAGGCCACTTCACCAAGACGGGGACGCCCACCATGGGCGGGGTCATCATCGTGGTCGGCGCCGCCTTCGGCTACCTGGCCGCGCACCTCCAGGAGGGCGCGGTCTTCACCTGGGCCGGGATCCTGACCGTGATGGCCATCGCCGGCGCCGGCTTCGTCGGCCTGCTCGACGACTGGATCAAGGTCACCCGGGCGCGCAACCTGGGGCTGACCAAGCGGACCAAGCTGGCCGGCCTGCTGATCGTGGCCGGGCTCTACTGCGTGCTCTCGCTGCGCCTGGCCGCCATGTCCACCGAGCTGTCCTTCACCAGGCTCGACACCACCGGGATCGACCTCGGCCCGGTCCTGTGGTCGGTCTGGGCAGTGCTGCTCATCCTGGCTACCACCAACGCGGTCAACCTCACCGACGGGCTCGACGGGCTGGCCGCCGGGTCGTCCACCTTCTCGTTCTCGGCCTTCGTGGTCATCGCCTTCTGGGCCCTGCGCCACCCCGAGGTCTACACCTACACCCAGCCCCTCGACCTCGCCCTGGTGGCCGCGGCCATGATGGGCGCCTGCGCCGGGTTCCTGTGGTGGAACGCCGCCCCGGCCCGGATCTTCATGGGCGACACCGGCTCGCTGGCCATCGGCGCCGGCCTGGCCACCCTGGCCCTGGCCACCAACACCCAGCTCCTGCTGCCCATCATCGGCGGCCTGTTCGTGGTCGAGACGTTGTCGGTCATCGTGCAGGTGGGGTCGTTCCGCCTCCTGCATCGCCGGGTCTTCCGCATGGCGCCCATCCACCACCACTTCGAGCTGATCGGCTGGCCCGAGACCACCGTCATCGTCCGCTTCTGGATCCTGGCCGGCATGTTCACCGCCCTGGCCATGGGCGTCTACTACGCCGACTACCTCTCGACGGGGGCGGTGGGATGACCCTGGCCGAGCCCGGGCGGGCGCTTGTCGTGGGCCTGGGCGTGGCTGGCGAGGCCGCGGCCCGGCGCTTGGCCGAGCGGGGCTGGTCGGTCACGGTGGTGGAGGACCGCCCCGGCGACGCCAGCCGGGCCCGCTCCGCCTCGCTGGCAGGGCGAGGCGTGCCCACCCACGAGCACCCTGACGCCACCACCATGGCCCGGCTGGTGGCTGACGCCGACCTGGTGGTGCCCAGCCCACCCGTTCCCCCCACCCACCCTGCGATCACGGTGGCGCTGGCCCGGGGGCTGCCGGTGTGGAGCGAGTTCGAGCTGGCGGCCCGGTGGTCGTCACTGCCGCTGGTGGCCATCACCGGGACCAACGGCAAGACCACGGTGACGACGCTGGTGGAGCGGATGCTGGTGGGCAGCGGGCGCCGGACGGTGGCGGCCGGGAACAACGACCTGCCGCTGGTCGACGCCCTGGCCGACGAGGCCCGGCTCGACCTCGTGGTGGTGGAGGCCTCCTCGTTCCGCCTCCAGTTCACCGAGCGCTTCTGCCCGGCGGTGGCGGCGTGGCTGAACCAGGCCGAGGACCACCTCGACTGGCACGGGAGCATGGAGCACTACGCGTCGGCCAAGGCCCGGGTGTGGGCCGCCCAGGGGCCGGACCAGGTGGCGGTGGCCAACGCCGAGGACCCGGCCGTGATGGCCGCGGCCGCCTCGGTCCGATCCCGCCTGGTGACCTTCGGGCTCGCGCGGGGTGACTGGCGGGTCGACGCCGGCCGCCTGGTCGGGCCCGACGGCGCCACCCTCCTCGAGGTCGCCGAGCTGCGGCGGGCGTTGCCCCACGACCTCGTCAACGCCCTGGCCGCGGCGGCGACCGCCCTGGCCGCCGGCGCGTCCCCCGACGCGGTGCGGGCGACCCTCCCGGAGTTCAGGGGCCTGCCCCACCGGCTCACCCTGGTGGCCGAGCACGCAGGCGTCGCCTACTACGACGACTCCAAGGCGACCGATCCCCACGCCGCGCTGAGCGCCGTGGCCGGCTTCGACTCGGTGGTGCTCCTGGCCGGAGGGCGCAACAAGGGCCTCGACCTGTCGGTGCTGAAGGGTGTGGCCTCACGGCTGCGGGCCGTCGTGGCCATGGGCGAGGCGGCCGGCGAGGTGGTCCGGGTCTTCGACGGCCTCGTCCCCGTCCACGTGGCCGCGGCGATGGACGAAGCGGTGGCGGTGGCCGGCTCACTCGCCCGGCCCGGGGACGCGGTGCTGCTCTCACCGGCGTGCGCCTCGTTCGACTGGTACTCCTCCTACACCCAGCGGGGCGACGACTTCGCCCGGGCCGTGGGCGAGCTGGTGGGAACCCCGGCATGAGCGCCGAGCGCCCTCGGGGGCTTCCCCGGTCCCGTCCCTCCAGCTTCCTCCTGCTGGCCGTGCTGGTGGGCGTGCTCAACGTCGTCGGCCTGGTCATGGTGCTGTCGGCCTCGTCGGTGCAGTCGCTCCAGGAGACGGGGTCGACCTGGAGCTACTTCCTGCGCCAGGCGACGTGGCTGGCGCTGGCCACCGTCGCGCTGGTCTGCACGGTCACGATCGACTACCGCAGCTGGCGCCGGCTCGCCCTGCCCCTCGTGGTCGTGACCGGCGGGCTGCTGGTGGCCGTCCTGCACCCGGCGTTGGGCGTGGAGGTGAACGGGGCCCGGAGCTGGTTCGACGTGGGCCCCGTTCGGCTGCAGCCCTCGGAGGTGGCCAAGCTGGCCCTGCTGCTCTTCGGCGCCGACCTGCTGGCCCGCCGGGCCCACCGCCTGGACGACAGCCGCCTCACCCTGCGCCCGGTCCTGCTCGTGGGTGGGCTGGTGATCGGGCTCATCCTGGGCCAGTCCGACCTGGGCGCCGCCATCGTGGTGGCCGCCATCGTCTTGTCGGTGCTGTTCCTGGCCGGGGTCCCGCTGGCTCGCCTGGGTGGGGTGCTCGGGCTGGCCACGGCCGGGGTCCTGGTCCTGGCCCTGCGCGAGTCCTACCGGCGCGACCGGCTGCTCGTCTTCTTGAACCCGAGCGAGGACCCCCTCGCCGCCGGCTACCAGATCACCCAGTCGCTCACCGGTGTGGCGTCCGGGGGGCTCTTCGGGGTGGGGCTGGGGGCGAGCCGGGCCAAGTACGGCTTCCTGCCCAACGCCCACACCGACTTCATCTTCGCCATCATCGGCGAGGAGCTCGGCCTGGTGGGGGCCGTGCTGGTGGTCGGGTTGTTCGTGGCCTTCGCCATGGTCGGCGTCCGGGCCGCCCTGCGGGCCCCCGACCGCTTCGGCACCCTCGTGGCCGGGGGGATCACGGCCTGGATCCTGGTCCAGGCCCTGGTCAACATCGGCGGGGTGCTCGGGCTGCTGCCCATCACCGGGCTCACCCTGCCCTTCATCTCCTTCGGCGGGTCCTCCCTGGTGGTCACCATGGCGGCCACCGGGATCCTGCTCAACGTCGCCCGCCAGGAGCGCCCCGTGAGGACGACCTCACGGGCTGAGGTCCCCCCTGCCCGGCCCGCAGCCACCCCACCCCGCCGC
>JADDRA010000073.1:0-3704 GCA_016781105.1 Actinomycetota bacterium
AGATCGGCCAGCGCACCGGCGAGCACCGCCGCCTCGGCGGGGTCGCCCACCCGGGTGAGGTCGCCCGCCAACAACAGCGCGTCGGCGTGGGAGGCCAGCCGGTCGAGGTGGTGCTCGAAGGTGCCCATCGAGTCGAGGCCGATGTGGAGGTCGCCCACGGGCACCACCTCGCCCACCACCTCGGCGATGGCGGCGAGGTGCTGGGCGGTGCCGGCTGTGCCGGTCACGAACACCATGGTGCCGGCGACGGTGACCCCCACGTCGAGCACGCCCGTCCGCCGGTCCTCGGCCAGCGCTCGGCGGATCGCCTCGACGACGTACTGGTCGGCACGGGCTGGGGTCGGGGGCGGAGCTGGTCACCTTGCCACCTTCACGGCATCCACCTCACGGGCCGTCGAGGCTGGCGAGGAGGTGCCGCCTGGCGTCGTCGACCCCAGCCCACGCGGCGATCAAGGTGCTGGGGATCGAGCCCGAAACCGACGCCGCGAAGGCCCGGCAGCGGGCGGCACCCATCTGGCTCTGGTGTAGGGCAGCGAGCCGGTGGTGCCGGCGGCCCTGGAGGTGGCCCCTCCGCTGAAGGGAGTGGGGTGCCAAGGAGTTGGGCATCCACGCCTTCCACCACAGCGGACGCCCGCGCCACCAGCGTGGCCTTCCCCTGACTGGGCCGGGCCTCCCCAAGGCGCCGGTAGTGCCGCACCCTCCGTCGACCGGTCACGTCACCTGAGGTCGTCGAGGCTCTGCACGTCGGCGCTTCCCCCTCGATTAGGGACGACGCGGTGCTTACGGATCGAGAACACCTGGAGGCCAAGCCGTCCGGCCCGAAGCCGTCCTCGTTAGGTTCCAACTGAGCCCCTGATCCGGGCGGACGAGCCTTGCCGGCAGCCAGGAGGCGTTGACCATGAGGAGCGTGCCCACCCGTTCCACCCTCGCTTCTCTGGCGCTGGGGGCGCTGTCGGGGCTGGTGGCCGTGCTGGCGCTGACGCTGGCCCAAGCGCTGCTCCGCCTGGCGCTGGGGGTCTCGCCCCCCACCGAGCTGATCGGCGATCGCGTCGCTCCCTTGCTGGGGATCGAGCGGTTCTTCTCCCTGCTGGAGCTCTTCGGCGGCTACGACCAGCTCAAGCAGTTCGGTGTGGGTTCGGCCACGCTCGGTCAGCTGGCCCTCGGCGTCCTGCTGGGTGCCATCTACGCCGGCCTCGTGCGCCGGGCTGCGGGCGACGGCGACAGGAGAGCATCCCGTGGCCCGCTGTTGGTACTGATCGGCGTGGTCAGCGCCTTGTGGGTGGTCTCCGTGGTCGGTCTGTGGCCGGTGCTCGGCACCAACTACCGGGGACTGGCTCCTGGGCCGGCGCGGGTCCTGACGTTGGCGGCGACCGTGGTGTCCTCGGCGCTGTTCGTCGTCGTGCTGGCCACCAGCTACCGGTTGCTCAGCAGCCGGTCCCGAGCCTCCTCAGGAGAGACCACGGCCGAGGGCAGCGCCAGCCGGCGCGCCGTGGTGGTAGGTGGGTTGGGTGCCGGCTTGGCGATCGCAACGGGCGGTGTCGGCACCGCGCTGTTCAGGCGGTCGACCTTCAGCTACGACGGCCTGCAGCTCGCGGGGCCCGGCATCGAGCCCATCACGCCCAGCGAGCGCTTCTACGTCGTCACCAAGAACGTGATCGACCCCCGGGTGCGGGCGGCGACCTGGCGACTCGAGATCGACGGCCTGGTCGAGCGGCCCCGCTCCTATGACCTCGACGAGCTGCGGTCGTTGCCCTCAGTTCGCCAGGAGACGACCATGATGTGCATCAGCAACGGGGTCGGGGGTGGTCTGCAGAGCAACGCCATGTGGACCGGCGTGCCCCTGACCGAGCTGCTGTCGACGGCCGGCCTGCAGGAGGGCGCCGTCGAGGTCCTGGTGACCGCGGTGGACGGCTACAGCGACAGCGTCTTCATCGACAAGGCCATGGACCCGACCACGCTGGTGGCCTACGAGATGAACGGGGAAGCCCTGCCCGAGCGCCACGGCTACCCGGCCCGGATCCTCGTTCCCGGTATGTTCGGGGAGAAGAGCGTCAAGTGGGTCACGCGTGTCGAGGTGGTCGAGCGCGACGTGAAGGGCTTCTACGAGCGCCAGGGCTGGGGCCCGCAGTTCGTGGTCCCCACCCGGGCCCGTTTCACCGAGCCGGATCTGTCCCTCCCGCTTTCGGTGGGCACGGTCACGGTGCTGCGGGGCACGGCCTTCGCCGGGGACCGGGGGGTCACCAGTGTGGAGGTCAGCACCGACGACGCCAGGACGTGGGAGCCGGCAGAGCTGGAGTACTCCAGCTCACCGCTGGCCTGGGTCCTGTGGCGCTACGACTGGCTGCCGCAGCGGGCCGGCGACGTCCCGCTGCTGGTCCGGGCGACCGACGGCAACGGGGACGTCCAGGTCGGCGAGGCCCGGGACATCGTCCCGCAGGGGGCGACCGGCTACCACCGGGTCATGGCCCGGGTCCAGGCCTAGCTGCCCTCGGGGGAGCCCTGGTGGCGAGGCCGGGGCCGGCGCATCGACCTGGCGACGACCAGGGCGGCCAGGCCGGCGACCAGGAGGCCGACGCCGGCGCCCAGCGCCACCGACAGGGGCTGGAGCGAGCCACCCCTGCGGTCGTCGGCGACCGCGTGGACGACGGAGGCCACGTAGGCATCCTCGGCCGGCAGGTCGACCCGGCCAGCACGTGAGTCCGACCAGCCGATGTAAGCCGCCTCATCCGTGGACGCACCCCGATCGGACCCCGGAGGTCGTAGGCGAGGTTGAGGACGTAGCCCTCGTTCTGGTTCATGCTGCGATCGCTGACCCGGATGTTGGGTGCCCAGGTGGCCCCTCCGTCGCTGGAGAAGGTGGAGAAGACGTCCCAGCACGTCTCCTCACTGCGGTCGGCCTTGCCTGTGCCAGCCGGGTTGTAGAGGGCGTCGGTGCGGAAGTCGTACCAGGCGATGTCGATCCGCCCTCCGGGAGCGACGTCGATGCCGGGGAAGAGCTGGTCGTAGTTGGGGTTGCGAGCGGGATCGTGGTCGTCGTTGAGCTGGATACGGTCGCTCCACGTCTCCCCACCGTCGGTCGAGCGCATGAACCCGATGTCCCGGTTGTCCCGGGCGATCGGCGGTGGTGACTCGCTCTGCTCGAAGACCAGGTAGAGGTGGCCGGTCTCGGGGTCGACCGTGGCTTCGGGGTGGTCAGGCACGGGACGCACGCCAGTCCGCTGTCGGCGACCACCGACGCCCCCCAGGTCTGGCCGCCGTCGGTCGACCTGGACATCAACAGCCTCGACCCCGCTCCCGGTTGGCCTGGTCCCGGAGGCGCCTCGGCCGAAGGCGGGGGGTTGGACGGAGGCTGAGTGGTGGTGGTCTGGCGCTGGGGTCGCCCTCGGTGACGGGGGGAGACGCCGGTTCGGCGGGGGTGGCGGGAGCGGCCGCCGAGGCTGGTTGGCACAGCGTCGCCGGTCCCGGAGGGGTCGGCACCGGTGGCTCGGGAGGCGCCGGCGTGGCCGAGGGGGGTGCCGGCGGCGGTCGCTCTTTGGTGAAGGCGTAGATCGTGCCGTCCTCGGCGACGGCCAGGGAGGGCACGTCGGAGCCGTAGACCTCGTCCCGGGAGAAGGTCTGGTCCATGACGTCGATCGGTTCGCTCCAGCTGCGTCCGCCGTCGGTCGAGGTGGAGACGACGCTGCGCACCGGGACCTGGGCGAAGG
>JADDRA010000073.1:3856-6763 GCA_016781105.1 Actinomycetota bacterium
TCCGGTCTCCGAACCGGCGGCCACCATGTAGAGGGTGCCGTCGGCGCCCAAGGCGGCGGCCAGGTACGGGCCGAAGGCCGGCCGGGTGCAGGACCGGTACTGGGGAGGGACCGGCGAGCCGGACGCTCTGGTCCAGGTCCGGCCGCCGTCGCGGCTGATGTGGACGTGGCAGGTGCTGGCCAGGAAGTCGGCCTCGACGATGGCCAGGAGGCGGTCGTCGGCGGGGTGCACCAGCACCTGGGGCTGGTTGTGGGCCCGGGTGGGGTTGACCTGGTCGGTGACCTGGACGGCCCCGGTGACCGAGGGGCGCTCGTCCTCCTGCGCCAGCCCGGCCGGCGCCGGCCAGCACCAGGACCGGGGCCAGGGCCGCCAGCACGGTGGACCAGGCCCGTCGCCACCGCTTCATCGCTGGCATGAGCACCCCCGGCCCCCACGTCCGCCCGCTGTCGCGCTCCCCGTGGCCTCGAGCAACGTCCAGCAGCAGCCAGGGCCGTCAATAGATGCAGGGAACAGCTACGACGGCCCCTCGGCGCCGGCCGGGACCGATCGGGTCCGAGCAGGTCCGAGCACGGCCTCGCTGATCTCGGCCAGGGTCACGACCTGCTCGGGTGACAGGCGGTCGAACAGGTGCCGGCGGACCCCGGCCAGGTGGCCCGGGGCGGCCTCCTCGATGGCTGCCAGCCCCCCAGGGGTGAGCAGGGCGAAGGCGCCGCGGGCGTCGGTGGGGCAGTCCTGGCGGCACACCAACCCCCGCTCCTGCATGCGAGCGAGCTGGTGCGACAGCCGGCTGCGGGACCACTGGAGCCGATCGGCCAGGGCGGACATCCGCAGGCGGCGCCCCTCGGCCTCCGACAGGCTGACCAGGACCTCGTAGTCGGCCAGCGACAAGCCGCAGGACCGGGTCAGCTCCCCTTCGAGCTCGGCCCGCAGGAGCTGGTGCATGCGCAGGAACCCCCGCCACGCCCGGGCCTCGGTCTCGTCCAGCCAGCGCGCCTCACCCACGCAGACCCAGGCTAGCGCCACCGGGCGGAATAGTTGCTACGTCAACGATGTTCCAAGTGGTGAACGTGACCGACCATCGCCAGGAGGGACACCCATGACCGACACCCGGACCCCATCGATCTCCGACATCCCCGGCCTCGTGCCCGGGACCTGGTCGATCGACCCCACCCACTCCGACGTCTCCTTCAGCGTGCGCCACATGATGGTCAGCAAGGTGCGGGGCACCTTCAGGCGCTTCGACGCCGAGCTCGTCATCGCCGAGAACCTCTCGGACTCATCGGTGAACGCCACCATCGACGTCGGCTCCTTCGACACGGGCAACGCCGAGCGCGATGCCCACATCCGCTCGGCCGACTTCCTCGACCTCGAGCGCTACCCGACCATGACCTATCGCTCCACCGCCATCCACCCCGAGGGCGACCGCTTCGTGGTCGACGGCGAGCTCACGCTCCACGGCGTCACCCGGCCGGTGGCGTTGCAGCTCGAGGTGGGCGGCGTCACCACCGACCCCTACGGCAACCTGCGCCTGGGAGTGTCGGCCACCACCGAGATCAACCGCCGGGACTTCGGCATCGACGTCTCGATGCCGCTCGAGGCCGGCGGGGTGGTCGTGGGCGACAAGGTCAACATCACCCTCGACATCGCCGCCATCCGCCCGACCACGTCGAACTAGGAGGACCCGTCCATGCCCGCGGTCGTCGCCGACACCCTGACCCTGCCCCGGATCGCCCGAGCCGACCCCGCTACGGTCACCGACCGGCCCGTCCGCTCGGTGACCACGGCGCCGGCCGGCTTCGAGGGTGAGGGCTTTCCCGTCCGTCGTGCCTTTGCCGGGCTCGACATGACCACTCTCGACCCGTTCCTCCACATGGACCAGATGGGCGAGGTCGACTACGGCCCCGGTGAGCCCAGAGGTACGTCGTGGCATCCGCACCGGGGTTTCGAGACGGTCACCTACATGATCGACGGGACCTTCCGTCACCAGGACTCCAACGGGGGCGGCGGCCTCATCACCAACGGCGACACCCAATGGATGACGGCCGGTGGTGGCATCCTGCACATCGAGGCCCCGCCCGAGGAGCTGGTCGTCACCGGGGGCCTGTTCCACGGGGTGCAGCTCTGGGTGAACCTGCCCCGGGCCAACAAGTGGAACCCGCCCCGCTACCAGGACCTGCGAGCGGGCGAGACCGTCCTGCTCTCCTCGGGCGACGGGGGCGCCCTGGTCCGCCTCATCGCCGGCAACGTCGGCGGCCACGTCGGACCGGGTTCCACGTTCACGCCGATCACCCTGATCCATGCCACCGTGTCGCCCGGCGCCCAGCTCGTGCTCCCGTGGCGCAACGACTTCAACGCCCTGGCCTACGTGCTCGCCGGTCGAGGGTCGGCCGGGGCTGAGCACCGGCCGATCGGCACGGGCCAGCTTGCCGCCTTCGTACCAGGACCCGGGCTGGGGCTGGGAGCCCCGGGCGGATCGGGGACGACGGTGAGGGTGGCCGCCGACGAGCGCCAGGACAGCCACGCGCCCAACCTGGACGTGCTCATCCTCGGCGGGCGTCCCATCGGTGAGCCGGTCGCCCACTACGGGCCGTTCGTGATGAACACCAGAGCTGAGCTCCTGCAGGCGTTCGAGGACTACCAGGCCGGTCGCCTCGGCGTCGTCCCCACCGGCCGCTAGCGCGAGTCGGGGGCGCGGCGACCCGACCGCCGGACGGCGCCGTGAGCGTCGCCTGGCGGGTGCCCCTGGCCCGGTGCCCCGGGCGCTGATGCTCAGGCGGGCAGCGCTCGGGTCTCGGCTTGGCCTGCGGCCCGTTCGACCAGGATCGTGCCCACCACCGTGGGCAGCAGCCAGGCGGCCAGCGTGCCCCAGCTCACCACCAGCAGGGCGGTGACCAGCGAGATGTACGA
>JADDRA010000055.1 GCA_016781105.1 Actinomycetota bacterium
GGAGGAATCGTATGGCGACGGTGTCGGCTCCGACCTGGTAATGGGCACGCGGGCGTCCGGCGGTCAGGGCGGTGCCGATGACCTCGGCCACCGCTGACGGCGCGCCCATGAACGGGCGAGCGGTGTGCAGGACGCACAGGGCCCGGTCGTAGGCAGTAGGGCGCTCGGCGCTGCGGCGCCGGCGCAGATCGTCAGCCGCCTTGTCCCAGATCCCCGTGCGCATGCCACCCGGCTCGACGAGCACGACATCGACGCCAAAGGCGGCGACCTCCCGCCGCAACGCATCAGTGACGGCCGACAGGGCGTGCTTTGACGCCTGGTACCACCCGGTCATGGCCGCGGTGGCGTGCGCGCCCACCGACGACACGTTCACGATCCTGCCGTCGCCTCGTCCCCGCATGGACGGGATGGCCAGCGTGGCCAGACGCATGGGCGCCACGACCATCGCCTCGAGCTGGTGCAGGGCATCCTCGGCGGGGACGTCGACCACCTGGCCGAGGTTCATGTAGCCGGCGTTGTTCACCACCGCCCAGGGTTCGATGCTCTTGACGAGGCTCTCGCAGCCGTGGGCATCGGTGACGTCGAGCACGGAGCTCCTCACCTCCACTCCGGCGTCACTCGCCGCGGTCTCGATCGACGTCGCCTTCTCGCTCGACCGGGCGGTGCCGACGACGTCGAACCCGAGGCTGGCAAGGTGAAGTGCGGTGGCGAGGCCGATTCCAGAGTTGGCCCCGGTGACAAGGACCGTCCGGACCATGGTGCTGCTCTACCCGTCAGGCCGGGAAGCAGTCGAGCCGAACCCAGCACCGCGCCCGAGGCAACCCCCGGTGGCGGCCGTTGCGCCGAGTGCCGAGGGCTGAGAGAGGATCGGCTGCATGCTCACGCCGGATCGCCGAAGGCTTCGACGAATGGGTTGCTGCGGACGTCGCGGCTGAGCGAGAAGGCGCACCAGACAGCCTTCCCCTCACGGACGGGCCGAACCCCCCACCGGTCGGCAAGGCAGGCAACCAGCTGCAGGCCGCGCCCGTGCTCGTCCGGTGTGGGTCGCAGCCGGCGGGGGAGGAAGCTGGCGGCGTCATGAACCTCCAGCACGGCCTCGGAGGAGGTGCGGTGCAGCCGCAGGCTGATCGGCGCCCGACCATGGAGGACGGCAGTGGTGACGAGCTCACTGGTGAGGAGCACCGCATCGTCGAGGACATCCTCGGGCACCGACCAGCGCCGAAGGGCACTGGCGGTGGCCTGGCGAGCACCTGCACCGCGCCCAGGTCCGGAACGACCTCGTGCACCCACGAGCTGGCTTGCCGCGATCCATCGGTCACGCGTGCGAGCAGGATGGCGATGTCGTCGTCGGGCTCTCCGGGCACGAGCGCGCTCACGAGGGCGTTCGGCAACTCCTCGATGGGTCCGGCGGCACCACCCAGCTCCTGCAGGAGACGGTCGATCCCGGTGCCCACGTCGTCATCGCGACGTTCGACCAGGCCGTCGGTGTACAGGGCGACCGTGGCTCCGAGCGGCAGGTGCACCTGAGCCTCGCTGAGCTCCAAGGGCCCGGTGCCGAGCGGCGGTGCGTCCTCGCCGGTCAGGCGAAGGGTCGGCTGGCCCGGAGCGATGAGCAGCGGGGGCAGGTGCCCGGCGTTGGCGTATCCGAAGGTCCGATCGGCGGGGTCGTAGATGGCGTAGATGCAGGTCACGATCTGGTCCTCCCCGAGATCGCGGACCACTCCGTCGAGGAACTCGAGCACGTCGGAGGGGGGCAGGTCCAACCTGGCGTAGGCCCTGATAGCGGAGCGCAGTTGGCCCATGACGGCGGCGGCCCGGACCCCGCGGCCCATGACGTCACCCATGACGTCACCCATGACGAACGCGGTGCGGCCCGGCGCCCAGCTCGATGACGTCGTACCAGTCGCCGCCGACCTGGGTGCCCTCGACGCCGGCCCGGTAGTAGGTCGCGACCTCCAGATGGTCGAGATCCTCCACGCCGCCGAGCAGCTCCTCGCCGCCGGCAACCCCCGCGACGTCTCCATCCGGGCCGTCGCCACCGCCGTGGGCGTCACCCCGCCCTCCATCTACCTGCACTTCCCCCACAAGGACGAGCTCATCTGGGCGGTGTGCGACCGCCAGTTCAGTGAGCTGGCCATCCGCATGCGAGCCGCCGCCCAGGGCCAGGACCCCCTGGGTGCCCTGACCGCCATGAGCCGGGCCTACGTCCGGTTCGGGCTCGAGAACCCCGAGCAGTACCGCATCATCTTCATGAACCGTGAAGAACGGGAACCCCCGTGGGTGACCCCCGAGCACATGGCCGACCTCACCGCCTTGGGCGACCTCCTCGGGCCGTCGAGCAGGCCGTCGCCACCGGCGCCATCCGCCCGGTCGACCCCCTTCTCGTCAGCCTGGGCCTGTGGGCTGCGGTCCACGGCATCACCTCGCTCCTCGTGGCCCGGCCCGGCTTCCCCTGGCCCGACCAGCAAGGCCTGGTCGACCACGTGCTCCGCACCCAGCTCGAGGGCCTGCTGCCTGACTCGCCGCCGACTGCCAAAGAAGCACCCGGGACCTCGTCCCCGGGCTGAGGCCGGGGGAGCGCCGTGCGGGCGCGGGCCGGCGACGGGCGCAGGAGCCGCTACTGCTGGTTCGCGCGCTGCGCAGCCTCGTCGCCGGCGGCGTCGGCCCGGGCCTCGTCGGCCTCGGCCTGCTTGGCCCTGGCCTCCTTCTCGGAGGCGGCCTTGTCCTGCTGGGCCTCGCCTTCACGCTCGAGGCTGTCGTTGTCACTCAGGGCCCCGGCCGCCTCCTTGACCCGTCCCTTGATGTCCTCGCCCTCACCACTCGCCATGTCGCTCCTCCTCGGGCTGTCGTCTCCGCGGGGACGGCTCGTCGCCGCGTCGACGGCGAGGGTACTGCGAGGACGGGCGCAGCGGCCGCCTCACTGGCGGGCCCAGGGCCGCTCGGCCAGGATGATGCCCGTGCTGGTCCACGTGGTCGCCGACTACGGGCCGGGTGACCTCGCCTTCGCCGAGGTGGCCCAGCGGCTGGCCCAGCACCTGCCCGACGCCCAGCTCGTCCTGACGCCGGTGCCCGCGTTCGACACCCTGAGCGCAGGTTTCTGCCTCGCCCAGCTGGCGCTCACGGCTGGCGCACCCGATCGGATCGTCTACGGCAACGTGGCGCCGCGCCAGGACCAGGACGACCCGCGCGCCGGCAATGAAGGTGAACGGCTCGTGGCGGGCCGCACGCCGGAGGGGGTGCTGGTCGTGGCCCCGAACTCGCGGTACACGTTCTCCTTCCTGCACGGGGCCGGCACGGCCCTGCACGAGGTGGACGCGCCCGAGTCGGGATCCCAGTTCCGCTCCCGGGACGTCTTCCCGTCGTTGGTGGCCGCGCTGGCGAGCGGTGACGAGCGGGCCCTCGGCGTCCGGCTCGCCGACGACGCCGTGCCGGCGGTCCCGCCCCGGGTCCTGGCCTACGTCGACGGCTACGGCAACCTCAAGACCACGTGGTCGCAGCCACCCGCACCCTCGGGCAGCCGGGTACGGGTGCAGGTGGGCGAGTACGGCGTCGAAGCGGTCGTGAGCGACGGGACGTTCGAGGTGCCGGCCGGGGAGACGTCCTTCGCACCGGGAAGCTCCGGGTGGCGGGGTCCCCACGGCGACGTCGCCTGGTACGAGGTGCTCACCCGCGGCGCCAGCACCGCCGCACTGCTCGGTCACCCGAGCGCAGGCGCAGGCGTCGAGGTCAGCCCGCTCTGACGTCTGGGCGGCGCCGCAGCCGGCTGTCGGTCCTACGCTGGCAGGCATGGAGGCCACGGTCTACTTCAACCCGAGCTGCTCCAAGTGCCGCACGGTCCAGTCGATCCTGGCCGAGCAGGGGATCGACGCCCACTACGTCGAGTACCTCGAGCGGTCACCGAGCCGGGAGGAGCTCGAGAAGGTCATGTCCCTCCTCGGAATCGACGATCCGCGCCAGATGATGCGGACCGCCGAGGCCACCTGGCAGGAGCTCGGCCTGGAGGGCGCGAGCCGAGAGGAGCTCCTCGACGCCATGGTGAGCCACCCGGTCCTCATCGAGCGCCCGATCGTGCTGCTCGGCGATCGCGCCGTCGTGGCGCGCCCCCCCGAGCGGGTCCTCGAGCTCCTCGACCCGGCCGGGCACCCCGGTCCGCCTGATCGCCCGCTCGACCACGGGGTGGGCAGCGGCTGAGGGTCCGAGTCAGGACCGCATGCGGGCCACGAGGCGGACGAGGCGATCGTGGAGGTCACCGGGCTCACCGATGTGGCGGCCCCCGTGCCCGGGGAGGACGGCCGCGAAGCGGTGGCGCTCGGCCAGGCGGGCGAGGGAGTCCGACTGCTCGCTCCAGGAGTACCAGCAGGCGCCGCGGAAGGCGGTGAGGTCCTGGCGCTCGTGGCTCCAGGCCAGGGAGTCGCCGGTGAAGAGCCATCGACCGTCGAGGAGGAACACCACCGAGCCCTTGGTGTGCCCGGGCACGGGGATGGCGAGGAACCCGGGCTGGAGCTCCTGCTCGTCGCCCAGCAGGTCGCTCGCCCACCTCGCCGCCGGCCGGTCGTGGAGGTGGATCCACGACCGAGCCCCGAACCGCTCGGCCCACCGGCGGCCGTCGGCCACGTCGTCGCGATGGGTGAAGACGACGTGGCGCAGGCCGCCGAGCTCGGCGATGGGTCCGGCCAGCGCCTCGGTGAAGCGGGGCGAGTCCACGAGCACGTTGCCCTCCGGGCGCACGACGACCCAGGCCGATGCGCCGAAGCTGTCCGGCGAGCAGTACCCGAGGTCGAACACCCCCGACCCGGCCTCGATCTCCCGGGGATAGAGCCGCCCGGGACGGGAGCGCCGGGACACGGTCCCGATGGACGTGGTGGGGCAGGCCTGGGCGGCCAGCCAGGCGCCCACGTCCTCATGGCTGTCCGGCTGGCGCCGCACCACCGAGAGACCGTCCTCCTCCCCGAACAGCTCGGGCGCGATCTCCCGGCAGGTGCCGCAGTCGATGCAGCGGGTGTCGACGAACCACTCTCCCGTCTCGTTCGCCGGGTTGCGCAGCTCCACCCTTGCCATCGGAGGCGACCGTAGCGCTCTCCCCCGACCGAACCACGGGCGGCGGTCGGGGGACTCGAGCTCAGCCCTCCCCGAGGAACCAGACCACCGCCTCGGCGGCAAGGTCGCCGGGCACGACGTGGGGCCCGTCGAACTCCCGGTAGATCACCTCGTAGCCGGCCCGCTCGAGCATGGGCACCAGCCGGCGGCTGGTCGACGCGATGGGCAGGACCCGGTCGTCGGTGCCGTGCGTGACGAAGAAGGACGGCGAGCCCTGGCCGTCGCCCCGGGACCAGAAACCGGGCGAGAAGGCGACGACGTGGCTGAACAGCTCGCCGTTGCGGGTGCCGAGCGACAGGGCGTAGGACGCGCCGTCGGAGAAGCCGCCGACGGCGAGGCGGGCGGGATCGACGGGGTAGCGGTCGAACACCCGGCCGAGGGCCTCGTCGATCAGGGCCACGTCGGGCCCGAAGCCGTCGAGCAGCAGGTCCCAGGTCCGCCCCCGGGACGCCGGCGCCAGCAGGATCAGCCCGGCCTCGTCGGCGAGTGGCCGGAGCAGGGCGAGGCCGTCCTCGGCGCTCCCACCCGCCCCGTGGAGCATCACGGCGAGCGGTGACAGGCGACCGGAGCCGGAACCGGCAGGCACGTAGACCAGGGCGGTCCCCCCCTGGGCCAGCTCCAGTCGTTGCACACCCTCCGGCCCACCCGGAGCCATCTCGGCCGGGTCGGGCCGGGCGCCGAGCCGACCATCCCCGTGGCGCTCAGCCACCGGCACCTCCCGGGCCGGAGTGCCACCCCGGCTGGCCGGTTCGCCCCGCCCGCAGGCGAGCAGGACCGAGGGCACCACGCTCACCCCGAGGAGGAACCGGCGGCGGGGGAGCAGGCTGCTCCGGGGCTCGCGGCGAGACCACGCCCACCCTTTACCCGCGGGCGGGTCCGATGCCCCGCTCACCGCTCCGAGAGCCCGGACGGGGGGCCTGCCGCCACCAGCGTGACCCGCCGACGGCGCCGGTCGGCGCGAACCCGGGCGGTCGGCCACCATCAGGCGGCACGGACCCTCGGCGTCCTCGACGATCCCGGCGAAGCGGAACCCGGCCTTCTCCAGGGCGCGCCAGGATGCGACGTTGGCCTCGAAGGGCGCGGCGCACGCCTGGGTCCACCCGGGGTGCAGGGCGAAGACGACCTCGGCCACGAAGGCGGCGATCATGGCCGAGCCCAGGCCCCGCCGGCGGTCGGCCGGGTCGCCGACGAGGTAGTCGATGCCCGCCGCCGCCCGCTCGATCCCGAGTGCCCACCACGGCTCGGTCTCCTCGGGCTCGTCGGCCGCTGCGTAGCACTGGATCCAGCCGAGGGGCTCACCTTTGAGCGAGGCGATCCAGTGCTCGGCGGGATCGGGGTTGGCCGAGCCGTAGTCGCGCACCACCGCCTCCCAGGAGACATCGTCGCCCTCCCACCACCGCACCACGCCGGGCTCGTTCAGCCAGCGGTGGAGCATCGGGAGGTCGTCCTCGGTTAGGCGGCGGAACCCCACCTCCACCTCAGCGGGACCTCGACGCGCCCTGGCGGCCATCGGCCCATTGTGGCCCCGACCGGCAAGAATCTCCTCCACGTGTCGATCCGCACCCGTCCCGTTCGTC
>JADDRA010000091.1 GCA_016781105.1 Actinomycetota bacterium
CACGTGGAAGAGAACTGGGACGGGTTGGGGATGCGGGCGTCGGGCAGCAACGACGTCGTCCTCGACGGTTGTCGGGTGCCTGACGCGATGGTCCTGCCTCTTGGGACGTGGGGGGAGGCTGACGCGCTCACCCTTGTCAATCTGGTCGCCATCGGTCTTGGTCTCGTCGGAGCATTTCTCGGGATCGCCGAGACAGCTCAGGCCACGCTCATCGGCGGTGATCGCTCTGCTCCGAGAAACAGGAGCGTGACGTTGGATGATCGCCACTGCATCCGACGTCTGGTCGCCGAGAACGAAATCGCGCTGGCCGCTAGTCGGTCCATGCTCGAGCGCACAGCTCGTTGTGTCGACACCTGTCTTGGAGACTCGTCAACGTCGCCCCCTGCTTACTCCGATCTTCAGGAGCTCATGAAGAAATTCCAGTGCACGAAGTCGTATGTGAACCGAGCGGCCATCGAGGTCATTGACCGGGCCCCTACGATTCGCTGCTGCGTCGCCACCTGGCAACTGACCTGACCCGGGCCCCGTCGCTGCCTTCGCCGCTCACGCCGGGGTGGGGCCGAGCCTGCCCGGCGGTGCCTTGTTCGGGTTCTGGCAGGCTGCCTATCACCGGTTCGGCCAGTGGCACGCCCGGGGCGGCGCCCAGGGCCTGACCGACGCCCTGCTGGTGCGCCTGGCCGGCCTCGGCGTGGAGGTGCGCTGCTCCTCGCCGGTGGCACGCGTCGAGGCGCCGGGCGGAGCGGTGCAGGCCGTCGTCACCGAAGACGGCGACCGCCTGGCCACCTCGGCGGTGGTGACCACGGTCAACCCCCGCACCGTGCTCCTCGATCTGCTCGACCCACCGCTGGGCGGTCGGGACGCCGCCGACATCGGTGCCGTCCGCCGGGGCAACGTGGTGCAGGCCCTGGTGCACGTCGCCACCGACCGGCTCCCGCCGTACCCAGGTTCACGCCTGGGCGACTGGAACGGACTCCAGAGCTACCTCGACGACATCGAGGTACTGCGCCGGGCGTGGGTCGAGTCCGAGGCGGGCCTACTGCCCGAGGACCTGCCCATGTACGCCTTCACCACCTCGGCCCTCGACCCCACCCTGGCCCCGCCCGGCCAGCACACCGTCTACCTGGCCTGCCCAGCGGCCCCGTTCCAGGTTCGAGGGGGCTGGGAGTCGTGCCGGGAGCGCTTCGTCGAGCGGGCGCTCGACACCGTCGAGGAGCGGGCGCCGGGGTTCCGGTCGTCGATGGTAGGGGTCCACGCCTGGACCCCCGACCGCATGCAAGCCGAAGGGCGCTGGCCCGGAGCCCACCCCATGCACCTCGACATCGCCCTCGACCAGCTCGGCTTCTTCCGCCCGACACCCCGCCTGGCCGGCCACCGAGCCCCGATCGCCGGCCTCTACCTCTCGGGTGCGGGCACCGCCCCCTCCGGTGGCGTCAGCGGCACACCAGGCCGCCTGGCCGCCCGGGCGCTCCTCGCCGACCAGGGCTGACCACTCGATCGGCACGGCCTCGGCACCCGAGCTGAGAGCCCCGCTACACCGGGCATGATCGCTATCATCGTTCTATGCCGATGGCTAGGGCAGCACCGGAGAAGCTGTCCCGTGCCGCGCTGGCTCCGGCCGGGGCGCTCTTTCGGAGCTTGGGCGATCCCACGCGCCTGGCGCTGCTGCAGCGGCTGGCCTGCGGTGAGGCGAGGGTGGTGGACCTGGTCGCGGAGCTGGGCCTGCCGCAGTCCACGGTGTCGTCGCACCTGGCGTGCCTGCGGGACTGCGGCCTCGTCGACTTCCGGTCCCAGGGCCGCGCCTCGGTGTACTCCCTGAGCCGCCCGGAGCTGGTAGCCCTGCTGGCCTCGGCCGAGAGGCTGCTGGCTGCCACCGGCAACGCCATGGCCCTGTGCCCCGCCTACGGGACCGGCGCCGTCGGACCAGGCGGGCAGGCAGACACCATGCGACACGAGGGGGCGAAGCCGTGAGCGACGCGTGCGGCTGTGGCGCCGACGAGAACACGCCCGCGAGCCGACGCGGCGAGGAGCACGAGGCGCAGCGGCTGTGGGACGTCGACGAGCTGCGCACCGCAGCGGTGGCCGGCGTGCTGCTCGCTGCCGCCGTGATCGCCGGGTCGTCCGAGCGCACGACGCTCCAGCTCTGGCTCAACGGGGCCGCCCTGGTGGTGGGCGCCTCGACGTTCGTGCCCTCCACCCTCCGCCGTCTGGCCCAGGGCAAGATCGGTGTCAGCACCCTCATGACGATCGCCGCCATCGGCGCAGTGCTTCTCGGGGAAGTCGGCGAGGCCGCCACGCTGGCCTTCCTGTTCTCCATCAGCGAGGGCCTGGAGGAGTACTCCTTGGCCAAGACCCGCCGCGGGTTGCGGGCCCTGCTCTGCCTGGTACCCGAGCGGGCGACCGTGCTGCGCAGCGGCTCCGAGCAGGTCGTCGCCCCGGCCGAGCTTCGGGTCGGCGAGGTCATGGTGGTCAAGGCGGGCGAGCGGGTGGCCACCGACGGGGTGATCCGCTCCGGTCGCAGCGCGCTGGACGTCTCGGCGATCACCGGGGAATCCGTGCCGGTCGAGATCGGCCCGGATGACGAGGTGTTCGCTGGGTCGATCAACGGCAGCGGGGTGCTCGGGGTCGAGGTCACCACCACCGCCGACGACAACTCCCTGGTCCGGATCGTGCGCATCGTGGAGGCCGAGCAGTCCCGCAAGGGCGCGAACCAGCGGTTGGCGGACCGCATCGCCCGGCCGCTGGTGCCCGGGGTGATGATCGCCGCCGCCCTGATCGCCGTCATCGGAAGCATCGTCGGCGAGCCATGGAGGTGGATCGAGCGGGCCTTGGTGGTGCTGGTGGCGGCGTCCCCCTGCGCCCTGGCGATCTCGGTGCCGGTCGCCGTGGTCGCCGCGGTAGGCGCCGCCAGCCGGATGGGCGTGCTGGTCAAGGGCGGAGCCGCTCTCGAGACCCTCGGCAGGGTTGGCGGCGTCGCCTTGGACAAGACCGGCACCCTGACCCGCAACCGCGCCGAGGTGGTGGCTGTGGCCACTGCGCCAGGTACCACCGTCGAGCACGTCTTGGACGTGGCTGCGGCGTTGGAGTCCCGCAGCGACCATCCTCTGGCCCGGGCGATCCTCGCCGCCGTCCCGGTCGTCACCTCGGCGGTCGAGGTGGAGGCGGTTCCCGGGGCGGGCCTGACCGG
Organism: Actinomycetota bacterium; assembly: GCA_016781105.1. Lineage (GTDB taxonomy): Bacteria > Actinomycetota > Acidimicrobiia > Acidimicrobiales > CADCSY01 > JADDRA01. The sequence continues at coordinate 3,185 of JADDRA010000091.1, forward strand.
GCGCCGGGACGGGCGACCGCTGCGCCTGGGCCGCCCGGGCTGGCTGTCGGCCGGTCCCCTGGCCGCGGACGTGGCCCGGATGCAGGGTGCTGGGGCGACCGCCGTGCTCGTGGAGGACGATGGGCAGGTGATCGGGGCGATCGCGGTCCGAGACGAGCTTCGTCCCGAGGCGGTCGAGGTCGTGGCCCGGTTGCGCGCCGACGGCTACTCGGTGGCCATGCTGACCGGCGACAACACCGCCACCGCCACCGCCCTGGCGGCCCGGGCGGGGATCGACCAGGTGCACGCCGAGCTGCGCCCCGAGGACAAGGCCCGTCTGGTCGAAGGGCTGCGCAGCCAGCGACCGACGGCGATGGTGGGTGACGGCGTCAACGACGCCCCCGCCCTGGCCACCGCCGACCCGGGGATCGCCATGGGCGCGATGGGCGCCGACGTCGCCATCGAGACCGCCGAGGTGGCCCTGATGGGTGAGGATCTGCGGCACCTGCCGCAAGCCTTTGCCCATGCCCGCCGCGCCCGGCGGATCATGCTGCAGAACGTCGGGCTGTCCCTGGCGATCGTCGTGGGCCTGATGCCCCTGGCCCTGTTCGGCGTCCTCGGCCTGGCTGCGGTCGTGCTGGTGCACGAGGTCACCGAGGTGGTGGTCATCGCCAACGGGGTGCGGGCCGGCCGCAACGCGCAGCCGCTCGGTCGGACATCTGGCCCCGACCCGGTTATCGACGAGCCCACCGCACTGGTGGAGGCGTGAGCCCCCCAACCGGGCCTGCCGAAACCTCGCCCGACGCGCCGGTCCCGCTCGGCGTGGCCGACCTGCGGCTGGGCTCCGACTGGAACGCGAACTGCATATCGTTACGGCTGTGCAGATGACCACTGTTGTCGTTGAGAGGGGCCAGGTCGTCGGCCTCGATGCCTACCCCTCGCGGTGCCTGCACCCGGAGAAGTTGGACGCCACTCGCGCCCAGCTGCTCAGCCTGGAGGAGGCGGGCGAGTTGAGTGACGTGTTCAGGCTCTTGGCCGATCCCACCAGGGCCCGCATCCTCTACGCGCTCTTGGAGGCCGGGGAGCTGTGGGTGTGCGACCTCGCCGCCACTGTGGCCGTGGCTGAGACGTCGGTGTCGCAAGCCCTGTGGCTCCTGCGCACGGCTGGCATCGTGCGCAACCGTCGCGAGGGCCGGGTCATCTACTACCCCCTCGACGACGCCCACGTCCGCCTCTTGCTCGACGTGTCCCGGGAGCACCTGGCCCATCGCCAGGGCTGATGCGAGTCAGCAACAGGCAGGAGACACGGCGGTGAGCAGCGGCCACGACCACGGCTCGGGTGGGCTGCGGGCCGGCGCACGCCACCAGCGCCGCCTCTTCATCGCCTTCGGGCTCATCGCCAGCTTCTTCCTGGTGGAGGCCGTCGCCGGGGTGCTCACCAACTCTCTGGCGTTGCTGTCCGATGCCGGACACATGTTCACCGACGTGCTGGGCTTGGGCATGGCCCTGGCCGCCATCCAACTGGCCAACCGGGCCGCCGGCAAGGTCGACGCCTCCCGCACCTTCGGGCTCTACCCGTCTGGAGATCCTCGCCGCCTTCGTCAACGCCCTGCTGCTCTTTGGCGTCGCCGTCTACGTCTTGGTCGAGGCGCTGCGCCGCCTCACCGCCACACCCGAGGTGCTGGGTGCACCCATGTTGGTGGTGGCCACGCTCGGCCTGGTGGTCAACCTCGTCGCCTTCACCCTGCTGCGTTCCGGGTCCAAGGACAGTGTCAACATCGAGGGCGCCTACCTCGAGGTCCTGGCCGACACCCTCGGCTCGGTGGGCGTCATCATCGCCGCCGTGGTCCTCCAGGTCACCGGCTGGACTTGGGTCGACCCAGCCATGGCCGTGGCCGTCGGGCTGTTCATCCTGCCCCGCACGTGGCGCCTCGGGGGCCAGGCGGTTCGGGTCCTCATCCAGGCCGCACCCCCCCATGTCGACGTGGCTAGGGTCAGCGCCGACCTTGCCGCGCTCGTCGGGGTGGTCGACGTGCACGACCTGCACGTGTGGACGCTTACCTCCGAGATGGAGACGGCCTCGGCCCACCTCACGGTCACCGTCGGCGCCGACAGCCACGGGGTGCTCGACCAGGCCCGCCAGCTCCTCCAGGAGCGCTACGCGATCGACACGCCACCCTCCAGGTTGAGCCTACCGACCACACTGGCTGTGACCAGGTGAGGTGGTGAGCTCCGCTTCCGTGCCGGAACCCGGCAGCGGCGACAGCCGGCTCCCGGCCACGTGGGCGCAGGGCGCCTCCCCTCGATCCACAAGGCGAGGTGCGGCGGTGCGCCGTCGTCAGACGGCGACGGCGACGCCCTGGACGTGGGGCCGGACCAGGGGGAGCGAGGGCCGCAGGTCGAAGGTCTCCAGGTCCCTGAGCCTGAAGCCGTTGCCCCCGATGGCGTCGCCCGTCTCCCGGTTCGGGCGGCAGCCGCCACCGACGACCATCCACGGACGTTCCAGGCGGTCCTGCCACCTCGCCAGCCCCTCGGTGCGGGCACGAACGTGCTCGAGGAACAGCAGCTGACCTCCAGGGCGCAGCACCCGGCGTAGCTCCGACAACGTTCGTTCCGGGTCATCGACGCTGCAGAGCACCAGCGTGGGCACGACCGTGTCGAACGAGCTCGGCTCCAAGGGCAGGTCCTCTCCGGTGGCGTCGACCAGCTCGACCGCCATGGCTGCCTCACCGATCCTCCGAGCGGCCTGTCGCCGCATGTGGGGATCGGGCTCGACCGCGACCACCTCGGTCACCTGCGGCGGGTAGTGCTTGAAGTTCTCCCCCGTGCCTGCCCCGAGTTCGAGCACCCGACCCTCGGCACTGGCCAACAGCGCCCGGCGCCGAGCGCCCAGCTCCCCCTTCTCGGCCACTCGGGCGAGCACGCCGTAGAGGCAGGCGAACCACGGGTGGGCGTGGGGGTTGCGTCCCTCGCCGTGGCGAGCTCTGGGCAACGGGTCTACCTGCTGGCCTCTTCGAAGGGCAGGCCCCACACTGGGAACCACCGGGAGAGCTCCGGCTCGATAGGGAGCTCACCCTCGAGGGCGGCGCGTACCCGAAGCTCGAGCTCGTTGTCGCGTCGCTCGTCGGGCCGAGGGGCGAAGGGGTAGAACGTGCCCCGCTTGTACAAGTAGACGAGGTGACAGGGCTCGCCAGCGCCACTGGCGGGGGAAAAGCCGAAGACCGAGCACAGCAGCTGCGAGCCGAAGCCGGCATCCTCGAGCGAGCGGTTGACGAGGTGGACGCCGCCCACCAGGTCCTCCAGGTCGGGGTCCTCGACGATGGCCCAGCGGTACCCG
>JADDRA010000018.1 GCA_016781105.1 Actinomycetota bacterium
AGGGGGAGCTGCACCGACAGCGCCGACAGGGCGGCGACGGAGAACACGCCCACGTCGAGCAGGAAGGGCAGGGCTGCGGCCAGCTCGTAGACCAGGCCCCCGAGGGGCAGCCCCACCGCGGCCAGACCCACCAACGTCGGGCGCCCGGGAGGCTCCGCCTCGGCCTCGGCGTGGTCGGCCAGCGCCTCGCCCGTGCCGATGGCCAGCGCCCCCGCCGCCAGGATGGCCACGGTCTCGGCCCCGGCCAGGGTGAGCAGGCCGACCAGGGCCACCGCCACCGCCCGCAGGGTGGCCCCGAGGCCGAGCAGCGTGCGCCGGTCGGCGTGGGCCCACACCCGGCCCCCGGCGACGGCCACCACGGCCCACGGCGCGTGCTGGGCGGCGACCACCGCGGCCACGCCCAGCGGGTCGCGCGTCAGGCCCCCGGCCAAGAGGGCGAGGGCGGGGGCGGCCACCCCGTCGCCCACCCCGGCGAGCACGGACGAGCGCTGCAGGCGCTGCTGGTCGCCACCCTCGTGTCGGCCCCGGCTCACGACGAGCACCCTAGGAGGACCGTGGCCGGCGCCGAGGTACCGCTCGCCGGTGCGCCAGCATGGGGACGTGCCCGTCCATCCCGGACCACTCCCTCCGGCCGAGCTCGTCGATTTCCCCGGACGGGGACGCTGCTTCGAGACGACCGCTCAGGTGCGCTACGGCGACACCGATCCCCACCGGCGCCTGCGCCTCGACGCCCTGACCCGGGCCGTCCAGGACGCCGGCAACGACGATCTGGCTGACGCCGGCTTCGATCCCGCCTCCCCCTGGGTCGTGCGGCGCACCTCGGTGTGGATCCCCGGCGCGTGGCCGGTCCTCGGCGAGCGGCTGTCGGTGGCCACGTTCTGCGCCGGGTTGGGGGGTCGCTGGGGAGAGCGGCGCACCACGGTGCGCTCGGCGCGGGGCCTGATAGAGGTCAGCGCCGTGTGGATCTTCCTCGACGACCAGGCGCGCCCGGCCCGCCTGCCCGGTCCCTTCGTGGCCGTGTACGGCGCGTCCACCGACGGGCGACGCACCTCGAGCCGCCTGCACCACCCCCACGCCGCGCCCGACGCCCCGGCCCGGCCCTGGCCGCTGCGGGCCAGCGACCTCGACGTCTTCGGCCACGTCAACAACAGCGCCCTGTGGCTGCCCGTGGAGGACGAGATGGCCCGGCGCGAGCTCGTCCCCCGCTTCGCCGAGATCGAGTACCGAACCCCGGTGCAAGCCGGCGACGACGTGGTGCTGCGGACCCGGGAGGGTGACGACGGCCTGCGCCTGTGGCTGGTCGTCGCCGGGCAGACCCGGGCCTCGGCCCTGCTGGTGCCCTGAGCGCCCGAGCGGCCCCAGCCGGTGCTCGTCGACCTCGCCGCCTTCATCCTCGGCTGGTGCGCCGGGTGGTGGTTGCTGTGGGAGGTCCCCGTGCCCCGCGGCGAGCGGGCCGGCCGGGCGGGGCCCGCGGCGTCGATCGTCGTCCCCGCCCGGGACGAGGAGCGCAACGTCGTGATCCTCTTGGCCTCGCTGCTGCCCCAGGTCGGCCCCGGCGACGAGGTGCTGGTGGTCGACGACCACTCGGGCGACGCCACGGCGGAGGTGGCCCGGCAGGCCGGCGCGCATGTGCTGGCGGCCCCCCCGCTGCCTCCCGGCTGGCAGGGCAAGGCCTGGGCGTGCCACACCGGGGCCGGAGCCGCCACCGGTGAGCTGCTGATCTTCCTCGACGCCGACACCCGCCTCGAGCCCGGGGGCCTCGAGCGGCTCCGGCAGGCGGCGAGGAGCGCCGGCGGGCTCTACTCGGTGCAGCCCTGGCACGAGGTGCCCCGGGCCTCCGAACGCCTCGCCGCCCTGTTCAACTTGGTGGCCATGATGGGCACCGGGGCGTTCACGCCTTTGGGGCGCCGGGCCCGCGCCGTGGGCGCCTTCGGGCCCTGCCTGGCCACCAGCGCCGCCGACTACCGGGCGCTGGGCGGCCACGCCTCGGTGCGGGACGCCATCCTCGACGACCTGGCCCTGGCCGAGCGCTACCGGGCCGCCGGGCTGCCCGTCACCATCCGGGGCGGCCGGGGCACCATCGCCGTGCGCCTGTACCCCGAGGGACTGGGCCAGCTGGTCGAGGGGTTCACCAAGAACTTCGCCGCCGCCGCCCGGGCCGTGCGGCCCCCCGTCCTGGTGCTCGTCGTGGCCTGGCTGGCGGCGCTCAACGCACCGCTGGTGCTGGTGGCCGACGCGCCCGGCCTGGCTGCGGCCTGCTACCTCGCCGCCGCCGTCCAGCTCGGGATCCTGCTCCGGCGCCTGGGCACCTTCGGCGCCGCCACCGCCGCCCTGTACCTGGTGCCCCTGGCCGTCTTCGTCGCCGTCTTCGCCCGCTCGCTGGTGGTGACCTTCGTCCGGGGCCAGGTCAGGTGGAAGGGTCGGGACCTGCCGACCCGGCGTCCGCCTCGGTCACCACCGGCTTGAACAGCGCCTCCCGGTAGTACCGCAGCTCGGCCACGCTCTCGCGCACGTCGTCGAGGGCCCGATGGCCTCCGGCCTTGCGGGGCGCGGCGCTGGCCACCTCCGGGTACCAGCGCCGGGCCAGCTCCTTGAAGGTCGACACGTCGACCGAGCGGTAGTGGAGGTAGCCCTCGATCTGGGGCAGGTAGGCGGCGAGGAAGCGGCGGTCGGTGCCGATCGAGTTGCCGCACAGCGGCACCGAGCGGGCCTCGGGCACGTGCTCGGCCAGGAACTCCATGGTGGCCACCCCGGCCTGCTCGAGGGTCACGTCCGACGCCTCGATGGCGGCCAGCAGGCCGCTGCGGGTGTGCATCTCCCGCACCGTGTCGCCCATGGCGGCCAGGACCTCGGGCGGCTGATGGATGACGAGGTCGGGGCCTTCGGCCACCACGTCGAGCTCGTCGTCGGTGACGAGGGTGGCGATCTCCACGATGACGTGGCGGCTGGGGTCCAGACCGGTCATCTCCAGATCCATCCACACGAGCACCGGGGGATCGTACGCTCGGTCCCTCGTGCTCGACGTGCCCGTGGTCCGCCTCGACCCCGACCTGCCCCTGCCCGCCTATGCCCGGGCCGGCGACGCCGGCGCCGATCTGGTGGCCCGCCACGGGGTGGTGCTGCGGGCCGGGGGCGGCCGGGCCCTGGTGGGCACCGGGCTGGCCCTGGCCCTGCCCGAGGGGTGGGCGGGCTTCGTCCAGCCCCGCAGTGGGCTCGCCCAGCGCCACGGCGTCACCTGCCTCAACACCCCCGGCCTGATCGACGCCGGCTACCGAGACGAGCTGCGGGTGCTGCTGGTCAACACCGACCCCGACGACGACTACGAGGTCCAGCGGGGCGACCGCATCGCCCAGCTCGTGGTCCAGCGGGTGGCCCAGGTGCGGTTCTCGGTGGTCGACACCCTGTCCCCCTCGGCCCGGGGGGCGGGGGGGTTCGGCTCCACCGGGCGCTGACCGCCGGGTCCGCTGGCCTCGCTAGGTCGGTCCCTCCTCCTCCCAGAACCGGGCCTCGCGCCGGGAACGGGCCCGGCGGGGGTCGTTCGAGCGAGCCCGGGCCGGCGCCCGCAGGGCCTCGGCTCCCTCCCCGGGCTGGGCGGCCACCGCGGCCACGGCCAGGGCGGTGGTCAGGGGGACCGAGGCGACCAGGCCCACGCTGCCGACCAGGGCCCGGACCACCTCGACCGCCACCGACTCCCCGTTGACCACGTCGGCCAGGCTCTGGTCGGCCTGGGTGAACAACAGGAACAGCGGCAGGGAGGCCCCGGCGTAGGCCAGGACCAAGGTGTTGACGGTGGAGGCGATGTGGTCCCGGCCGATGCGCAGGGCCGAGCGGTACAGCGCCCAGCGCCCGAGGTCGGGGTTGGCCCCGTGCAGCTCCCAGACGGCCGAGACCTGGGTGACGGTGACGTCGTCCAGCACGCCCAGGGCGCCGATGACGATCCCGCCGAGCAGGAGCCCGCGCGGGTCGATCTGCCCGGCCGTGACCTGCAGGAAGGTGGCCTCCTCGTCGGCCAGGCCGCTGAAGCGGGCGGCGTCGACGAACAGTGCCCCCAGCACCCCGACCAGGGCCAGGCTGGCCAGGGTGCCGACCAGGGCGGTGGTGGTCCAGGCGTTCACGCCGTGGGCCAGGTAGAGGGCCACCACGGCGATCACCGCCGAGCCCACCAGGGCCACGGCCAGCGGGTTGGTGCCCTCCAGGATGGCGGGGAGCACGAAGGAGGTCAGCACCACCAGGCTCACCCCCAGGCCCAGCAGCGCCCGCAGGCCCTGCCCCCGGCCCAGGCCCACCACGGCGGCCGCGAAGATCCCGGCCAGGAGGAGGAGCGGACCCAGTCGCTGGCGGTCGGCGAAGCTGTACTCGAAGCCCTCACCGGCGCCGGGGAAGTAGCCCAGCACCACCGTGTCGCCGATCTCCAGGCGGATCGCCCCTCCGACGTCGGACTGCTCGGGCAGGTCGATCGTCATGCCCTGGTCGGGGCCCTCCAGCAGGACGGCCTGGGCCCGCACGCAGCGGATGCCGGCCTCGGCCGGCGTGCCCGTGCAGGCGCCCCGCTCGACGCCGACCACCCGGGCGTCGAACAGCTCCCGGGGCGCGCCCAGCTCGGGCGCCACCTGGGCGTCGCCGCCTCCCGGCCACAGGGCGACCACCCCCACGGCGGTGGCGGCGAGGAAGGGAACGAGCAGGGCGACGAGCAGCCGTCGGGTGCGCGGGCTCGAGGCTCGCCTCCCCTCGCCGGCGGTGGGCACGTGGCGGTGCGGTGCGGCCATGGGGCCAGCGTGCCCCATCCCCAGCGGCGGCGCGCTGACCCGGCGGGTCGCCTCCGCGCTCGCGGGCAGGCGATCAGCGTCGGGAGCGGCCCAGCCGCGGTCGGCTCAGCGCTCTCCGGCCTCGGCCAGCTCCCGCAGGCGCTCGAGGCTGCGCGAGAGCAGTCGAGAGACGTGCATCTGGCTTATCCCCAGGCGCTGGGCGATCTCCGACTGGGTCTTGCCCTCGTAGAAGCGCAGGAAGAGCATGAGCTGCTCTCGCTGGGGCAGCTCGGCGAGCAGGGGGTTGAGCCCGGCCCGGCTCTCGGCCCGGGCCAGCCCGGGGTCGAGGTCGCCGAGCTGGCCGATCAGGCCCGGGCTCTCCTCGTCGTCGCCCCGGCTGGCGTCGAGCGACGACGAGCGGTAGGCCGACCCGGCGTCGACGGCCTCGATCACCTCGTCCTCGCTGGTGCCGGCCCGCACGGCGATCTCGGCCACCGTGGGCGAGCGCCCGAGCTCGAGCTGGAGGTCGTCGATCACCCCGGTGACCCGCAGGTGCAGCTCCTGGACCCGCCGGGGCACCCGCACGGCCCAGCCCTTGTCCCGGAAGTGCCGCTTGAGCTCACCCACGATGGTCGGCGTGGCGAAGGTGGTGAACTCCAGGCCCCGGGCGGGGTCGAAGCGCTCGACCGCCTTGACCAGGCCGAGGGAGGCCACCTGGACAAGGTCGTCGAGGGGCTCCCCCCGGTTGGCGAAGCGCCGGGCCAGGTACTCGGCCAGGCCGAGGTGGGCCTCGATGAGCTCGTCGCGCAGCTCGGGGCGACGGGTGGCCGCGAACTCGAGGAAGGTCCGGTTCAGGGCCTCCTTGTCGGTGCGGTCGAGCTTCACGCCGTCGCCGCCCGCCGCTTCGCCAGCCGGAAGCGGGTCGCGCCGTCGCGGCTGTCGACCTGGTGCTCGTCGACCACGGCCGACAGGATGCGGGACGAGAGCTCGGTGGTGGCGGGGTTGGCCTCGGCCCCCGCCCCGGGACCGGGAAGCTCGCCGGTCCCCTCGATGACGAGGCGATCGGCCTCGAGCCGGTAGACGAGGGTCAGGCTCCCCTCCCGACCCCTGGTGCCCACCAGGGCGAAGCAGAGCTCGTCGACGGCGATCTTGACGTCCTCGATCTCGTCGAAGGAGAAGCCCAGGCGACTGGCCAGCCCGGCGGCGGTCAGGCGGGCCACCCGCATGAGCTGGGGCGTGGCCGGCATGCTCAGCCTGACCTCCTCTCCTGCCCCACCGACGCCCGGCCCGGGCCCCCGGCCGGCACCTGCGCCGCCACCGTCGATCACCACGCGCCGCTCCCCGTCTGCCTGGCCACCAGGGGAGCGAAGCTACACCGCCACCTCACCACCAGATCGGCTCTGGCCTGGTGGACCACCGAGGAGCGGGTGGCACCTACTAGCTTGGGCGGCACCCGATGGAGCCTCCGCACGAGCTCGTCCGGCTGGAGATCCCGGCCCTGCCCGCCTTCGTCGGCGTGGCCCGCACCGTGGTCGCGGCCGTGGCCACGTCGGTCCCCGGGATCGACGATGACCGCCTGGAGGACCTGCGCATCGCCGTCTCCGAAGCCTGCACCAACGCGGTGGAGGCCCACCAGGCCGCCGGGAGGGACCAGCGGGTGGTGCTGCGCTGCCTGGTCGATCCGGCCGCCCTGGAGGTGCGGGTCGAGGACAGCGGCAGCGGCTTCGACCCTGCCGCCGTCCCGGCTCGACCCCCTGTGGGCGACCCCGCCACCCTCGACGTGGAGCGGGGCTGGGGCCTACAGCTGATCCGGGCCCTGGTCGACGACGTCACCTTCCTGCCCAGCCGGGAGGGGACCGCCGTCCACCTCAGCATGCGCCTGCGCTGAGTCTGCCTCACGGTTCGGGTATCGGAGCAAGCGTCGCCCCACGTGGCCGGCTCCGGGCGCCGAACCTTCCCGCCGGAGTTCCCCCACGCCTCGGGTGCGCGTTCTCCTGGTGCGCTGGCCTTACCTTTGAGAACGACGACAAGATCGTACGCCTGGTGCCCGGGCCAGCGGCGGGATAGGCCACCCGGCGGGCGAAGCCCCCGCGCCCGGGAGCCTGCCCGACGTGCCCTGCGCACCCCCCACCCCTCGATCTTGCGTCGCACAGGCCCAGCAGGTGGGACTGACCGACGCAAGAACGCCGGGGGTGGGAGCTGGTCAGTCGTGCGCTGACCCGTCCCGGGAGCTCGGTGTCCGGGCGGGTCCGGGCGGGCCACTACCGTCGATGTGCGTGGTCCCGCCGCCGCCCGTCGAGCTGCGCGCCAGCTGCGGGAACGGGCGCGCCGTGAGGCCGGCTGTGGTGAGCCCCGACGAGGCCCGGACCGGCGCTTCCTCGGCCTCCGACGCACGTTTGCTTCTTCTACCGCGCGGGGAATCTCTCCCAGTGCAGCCCTGCGACGGAGGCTCTGGCGCGTCCCTGCCGCCCCTCGGTGCCGTGCTGGTCGATCGGGACGGCACGCTCGTCGTCGACGTGCCCTACAACGGGGACCCGGCCCGGGTGCAGGCGATGCCCGGCGCCCGCAGCGCCCTCGACCGGCTGCGCCGGCGGGGGCTCCCGCTGGCCGTGGTCAGCAACCAGAGCGGCATCGCCCGGGGGCAGCTCACGCCCGCCCAGGTGAAGGCGGTCAACGCCCGGGTCGAGGAGCTGCTCGGTCCCTTCGAGGGGTTCTGGATCTGCCCCCACGGCCCCGACGACGGCTGCGCCTGTCGCAAGCCCCGGCCCGGCCTGGTGCAGGCGGCCGCCGCCGCCCTGGGCGTGGACACGGCGGCCTGCGCCGTGGTGGGCGACATCGGGGCCGACGTGGAGGCCGCCCTGGCCGCCGGTGCCCGGCCCGTGCTGGTGCCCACCCCCGTGACCCGCCCAGCCGAGGTGGCCGCCGCCCCCGAGGTGGCGGCCGACCTGGGGGCCGCCGTCGACCTGCTGCTCTCGGGCGTGCCCTCGGGATGATGCCCACCCGTCTCCCCCACGTCCTCATAGCCCGGCTCGACAACGCCGGGGACGTCCTGCTGGCCGGTCCGGCCGTGCGGGCCGTGGCCGCCGGGGCCCGGCGGGTCACCTTCCTCGCCGGCCCCGCCGGTGGGGCCGCCGCCGAACTGCTCCCCGGGGTCGACGAGGTGGCCGTCTTCGACGCTCCCTGGTCGGGCTACGAGCCACCCCCCGTGGACCCGGCGGCCGTCGAGGGCCTGGTGGCGCGTGTGCGCGCCCTGGGCGTCGACGAGGCGGTGATGCTCACCTCGTTCCACCAGAGCCCCCTGCCCCTGGCCCTGTTGCTGCGCCTGGCCGGCGTGGGCCGGCTGGCGGCCGCCAGCGTCGACTACCCGGGCTCGCTGCTCGACGTGCGCCACCGGGTCCCCGAGGGCCTCCATGAGGTGGAGCGGGCGTGCTCGATCGTGGGGGCGTTCGGCCACCGCCTTCCTGCAGGGGACGACGGCCGGCTGGCGCTGCGCCACCCGCTGCCCCGGTGGCGACCCTTCGACGAGCCCTATGTCGTGGTCCATCCCGGGGCCTCGGTGCCGGCCCGGGCCTGGGACCTGGCCCGCAACCGGGCCCTGGTGGAGGCGCTGGTCGCCGGAGGTCGGCGGGTGGCGGTGAGCGGGACCGGCAGTGAGCAGGCCCTGACGCGCGCCGTCGCCGGTCCTCCCCGGGCCGGTGTGGTCGACCTCGGGGGCCGCACCGACCTGGCCGGGCTGGCCGGTGTCCTCGAGGGCGCCGACGCCCTGGTCTGCGGCAACACCGGCCCGGCGCACCTGGCCGCCGCGGTGGGCACCCCCGTGGTCTCGATCTTCGCCCCCGTGGTCCCGGCCGCCCAGTGGGCTCCCTGGGGTGTCCCCGTCGCACTCCTCGGCGACCAGGCCATCGCCTGTGCCGGGTGCAGAGCCCGCGTCTGCCCCCTCCCCGGCCAGCCCTGCCTGGGCGGCGTGCAGGTGGGCGAGGTGGTCGCGGCGCTCGACGCCCTCCTCGGCGCACCGCCCGAGGGCCCGCTCGGCCCGCCACCGCAGCGCTCACGCCTGGAGACGGGGGCGGCGCGATGAGGAGCGCGACGAGGAGCGCGGCGGGGCGCGCCATGAGGATCGCCATGGTGTCCGAGCACGCCAGCCCGCTGGCCACCCTCGGCGGGGTGGACTCCGGGGGCCAGAACGTGCACGTGGCCGACCTGGCCCGGGCACTGGGCCGCCTCGGCGTCACGGTGGTGGTCCACACCCGCCGCGACGACCCCACGCTGCCGCGGCGCACTCGCTTCGCCCCCGGGGTGGAGGTGGACCACGTCGACGCCGGCCCCCCCCGGCCGGTGCCCAAGGACGAGCTCCTCCCGTTCATGCCCGACTTCGCCGGGGAGCTGTTCCGGGCATGGGACGAGCGCCGGCCCGACGTCGTGCACTCCCACTTCTGGATGTCGGGTCTGGCCGCCCTGTGGGCCGCCCGCCCGCTCGAGCTGCCGCTGGTGCACACCTACCACGCCCTGGGGCTGGTCAAGCGCCGCCACCAGGGCTGCCACGACACCAGCCCGGTCACCCGCATCGAGACCGAGGCCATGCTGGCCGGCGCCGTCGACCGGGTGCTGGCCACCACCGCCGACGAGACCGTCGAGCTCGTGGGCCAGGGCGCCGACCTCGACCGCATCAGCGTGGTGCCCTGCGGCGTCGACCTCGCCCGCTTCCGCCCCGACGGGCCGAGCGAGCCCCGGCGGCCCGGGCGCCGCCGGGTCGTGGTGGTCAGCCGCCTGGTCGAGCGCAAGGGGATCGGCAACGTCATCGCCGCCCTGCCCAGCCTCCCGGAGGTCGAGCTCGTCGTGGCCGGCGGCCCTCCGGCGGCCCTGCTCGACCACGACGACGAGGCTCGGCGCTTCCGCCGGCTCGCCCGCTCGCTCGGTGTCGAGGACCGGGTCGAGCTCCGGGGCGCCGTCCCCCGGCCCGACGTCCCCGCCCTGCTGCGCTCGGCCGACGTGGTGGCCTGCTGCCCGTGGTACGAGCCCTTCGGGCTGGTGGCGGTGGAGGCCATGGCCTGTGGCGTGCCCGTGGTGGCCTCCGCGGTCGGTGGCTTGGCCGAGAGCGTGCTCCACGAGGTCACCGGGGTGCACGTGCCCCCCCGCCAGCCCGAGTCCATCGCCGCCGCCCTCGGGCGCCTCCTCGCCGACGAGGGCGAGCGCCGGGCCATGGGCGCCGCCGCCCACCGGCGGGCCCAGCGCTTCGGCTGGGACCGCGTCGCCACCCAGACGCTGGCCGTGGCGCGCGAGGTGCTCGCGTCCTCGCCCCGGTCGACCTCGACCCCGGGATCGCGGGCCGCGCCCATCTCGCCATCGGCCTCCTTCATCCCGGTAGGCGCGCCCGCCCCGGCGTCGACCCCGGCGTCGGCCTCGTCCACCCCGGGCTCCCAACAGTGAGCACCGGGCCTCCCGATCCCGTTCCCACCGGGAGCCGCCACCTGGCCGCCCTGGCTCGCCCGCTCGCTGCGCTCGAGGCCGAGGTCACCCGCCTCGACGGCTGGGGACGACGCCTGGCCGAGGTGCTCGGCGGCGGCGGCCGGCTCCTGGTGGCCGGCAACGGCGGCAGCGCGGCCCAGGCCCAACACCTCAGCTCCGAGCTGGTGGGCCGCTTCCGGGACGAGCGCCGGCCCTTCAGCGCCATCGCCCTGTGCGCCGACTCGGCCAGCGTCACCGCCATCGGCAACGACTACGGGGTGGACGAGGTGTTCGCCCGCCAGGTGCGGGCCCACGGCCGGGCCGGCGACGTGCTGGTGGTGATCAGCACCTCGGGGGCCAGCGCCAACGTCGTCGCCGCCGCCCGCGCCGCCCAGGAGCTCGGGCTGCTCACCTGGGGCCTCACCGGCCCCGGCCCCAACCCGCTCCTGGCCTGCTGTGACGACGCCGTGGTGGTCGACGCCCCGGCCACGGCGACCGTCCAGGAGGTGCACCAGGTCGTGGTCCACCTCCTGTGCGCCGCCGTGGAGGTCGCCCTGGAGCCACCTGCGCCTCTGAGCGCCCCCGCCGGCGATCCGCGCCGGTCGGGCCGCGTGGTGGTGGTGGGTGACGCCCTGTTGGACCGCGACCTCCACGGCCGCGTGTCCCGCCTGTGCCCCGACGCCCCCGTGCCGGTGGTCGAGGCCCGCTCCGAGCAGGCCCGGCCCGGAGGGGCGGCCCTGGCCGCCGCCCTGGCCGCCGCTGACGGGGCCGACGTCACGCTCGTCACCGCCCTGGCCGGCGACGAGCCCGGGCGGGTCCTGGCCGGGCTCCTCGCCGACGCCGGCGTGGCCGTGGTCGACCTGGGCCTCGACGGCCCCACGCCCGAGAAGGTGCGGGTGCGGGCGGGAGGCCAGTCGTTGCTGCGCATCGACCGGGGAGGCCGAGCCCGGGGGGTGGGCCCGGCGGGCGAGGCGGCACGTGCCGCCCTCGCCGGGGCCGGCGCCGTCCTCGTGGCCGACTACGGCCGGGGGGTGGCGGCCGAGCCCGGCTTGCGCCAGGCCCTGGCCGGCCTGGCTGCCCGCACGCCGGTCGTCTGGGACCCCCACCCTCGGGGCCCCGCCCCCGTGCCCGGCGCCCAGCTGGTCACCCCCAACCAGGGTGAAGCCCTCCAGGCCACCGCCACCGACGGCATGCTCGACCGGCATGCCGGTGGGGACGCCGGTGGGCCCGTGGCCGCGGTGGCGGACTCCGCCCGGCGCCTGGCCCAGCGCTGGCAGGCCGGCGCCGTGGCCGTGACCATGGGCGCGAGCGGGGCCCTGCTGAGCGGGGCCGAGGGCCCCCCGCTGGTGGTCCCCGCCCCGGTCACCGGCGCCGGTGACCCCTGCGGGGCGGGCGACTGCTTCGCCGCCGGCGTGGTCGTGGCCCTGGCCGCCGGGGCCGTCGTCTCCGAGGCGGTGGAGGAAGGGGTCCGGGCCGCCTCGGCCTTCGTCGCCGCAGGAGGTGCGGGCGCGTTCACGGCCGGGGAGGCCCGACGACCGCCGGCGGAGGCCCGCCCGGCGAGGGAACCGTCGCCCCGTGCGGGTGACCGGAGCGGGACCGAGGATGGGACCCACGCCGCAACCCACGAGCTTGGCGACGTGGTGTCCCGGACCCGGGCCCGGGGGGGCCTGGTGGTCGCCACCGGTGGCTGCTTCGACTTGCTCCACGCCGGGCACCTCTCCATGCTCCAGGCCGCCCGAGGGTTGGGCGACTGCCTGGTGGTGCTGCTCAACTCCGACGACTCCGTGCGCCGGCTCAAGGGTCCCGACCGGCCCCTGCAGAGCCAGGACGACCGGATGGCGGTCCTGGCCGGCCTGGACTGCGTCGACCAGGTCGTCGTCTTCGACGAGGACACGCCCGTCGAGGCGCTCGAGCGCCTGCGCCCCGACCTGTTCGCCAAGGGCGCCGACTACGCCGTGGCCGACCTGCCCGAGGCCCGCACGATGGCCCGCTGGGGGGGCGAGGCCGTGGTCCTGCCCTACCTGCAGGGCCGCTCGACCACTCGCCTCATCGAGGAGGCCCTGCGCCGTGCACCCTGACCCCGACCACTGGCGCGTCGTCGTCACCGGCGGCTCCTCGGGCCTGGGGGCAGCCGTCGCCGATCGACTGGGCGCGCTGGGCGCCACACCCGTCGTGCTCGACCGGTGCCCGCCGCCAGCCGGCCACGCCCACGAGGTGGTCGACCTGGCCGACAGCAAGGACGCCGAGGAGGTCGTGCGCCGGGTGGCCGAGAGCAGGGGCGGTCTCGACGCGGTGGTGACGTGCGCCGGCATCGACGTTCCCGGGGCCCTGGGCGACGTGCCCACCGACACCTGGGAGCGCATCGTGGCCGTCAACCTGCTGGGCACGGCTTCGGTGGTGCGGGCCGCGCTGCCCTATCTGGAGCGCTCGGGCGGGCGCATCGTCACCGTGGCCTCGACCCTCGGGCACCGGGCCCTGGGCGACGCCACCGCCTACTGCGCCTCCAAGTTCGGGGTGGTGGGCTTCACCCGGGCCCTCACGGTGGAGCTGGCGGGCAGGGTGGGTGTGACCCTGCTCACGCCCGGAGGGATGCACACCGCCTTCTTCGACGACCGCGACGAGCGCTACCGCCCGGGCCCCGACGCCCGCCTGTGCCAACCGGGCCACGTGGCCGCCGCCGTGGTCTTCGCCCTGTCCCAGCCCGAGGGCTGCGAGGTCAAGGAGCTGGTGGTCGCCTCCCCCACCGAGACGAGCTGGCCCTGAGGGTCGCTGGTCAGGCCAGGACGTCGCCGACGACGCTGCAGGGGGGCGGAGGCATGACGACCTCGCTGGTGGCCTCCTGGCGACAGCGGGGGCAGGGGTCGACGTGGCGGCGGGAGCTCAGCCAGCGGGTCCGGTTGCCGTCGAGGGCCACCCGGAAGGCGCCCGTCTCGTCCTCCTCCCAGCGGAAGTAGGGCTGCCAGCGGCCGGTCACCGCGTCGGCGGGGTCCACGTCCTTGGGCACCCGGCAGAACTGCATCAGGGCGGGATCGAGCATCCAGATGCTGTTGCAGGTCTCGATGCGCTCCACCGCCGGCAACCCTACGCCAGGCACCCGTTGAGGTGCACCCCCCGCTCAGGGCGGGAGCGAGGCCAGCCGGGCCGCCAGGGCCCGGAAGGCGTGGCCCCGGTGGGAGAGGCTGTTCTTCTCCTCCCGGTCCAGCTCGGCCAGGGTGCGGCCGTCGCCGGCGTCGGGGACGAACACCGGGTCGTAGCCGAAGCCGCCCTCACCCCGGCGGGCCTCGGCGATCACGCCGTCGCAGGTACCCTCGGCGGCCAGCTCACGCCCATCGGGGAAGGCGACCAGGGCCACGGTGCGCCACCGGGCCCGGCGGTCGGCCACCCCGTCCAGCTCGCCGAGCAGCTTGGCGATGTTGTCGTCGAAGGTGGCGCCCTCGCCGGCGTAGCGGGCGGTGCGCAGGCCGGGGGCGCCGCCCAGAGCGGCCACCTCGAGGCCGGTGTCGTCGGCCACCGCCGCCTCACCGCAGGCGGCCACCACGGTGAGGGCCTTGATGCGGGCGTTGGCCACCAGCGTGTCGCCGTCCTCCTCGGGCTCGGGCAGGTCGGGGGGCCGGGGCAGGAGCTCGAGGCCGGCGAGTCCCTCGGCGGCGCCCAGCACGGCGGCCAGCTCAGCCGCCTTGCCCGGGTTCCCGGTGGCCAGCACCAGCCTCAGGTGGGCCTCACCTGGCCTCACCTGGCCTTCTCCTGGGCCTACCGGGGCGCCGGGGGCGTGCCCAGCACCTCGGCCTGGAGGGCCAGGAGCCGGGTGATGCCGCCTGCGGCCAGATCGACCAGGCGGTCGAGCTCGGGCCGGGAGAAGGCCGCGCCCTCGGCCGTGCCCTGGATCTCGACGAAGCGCCCGCCAGCGGTCATGACCACGTTCATGTCGACCCCGGCGCCCGCATCCTCGACGTAGTCGAGGTCGAGGACGGGGGTGCCGCCCACGATCCCGACCGACACCGCCGCGCACAGCTCGACGACGGGCTGGGCCGCCAGGCGCCCGGCCGTCACCGCCCGGGCGAGGGCGTCGTGGAGGGCCACCACGCCTCCGCAGATCGACGCCGTGCGGGTGCCGCCGTCGGCTTGGAGCACGTCGCAGTCGACGACCACCTGGACCTCGGGCATGGCGTGCAGGTCGATGACCGAGCGCAGCGAGCGACCGATCAGGCGCTGGATCTCCTGGGTCCGCCCGCTCTGGCGGCCCTTGGCCGCCTCCCGGGGCACCCGCTCGGAGGTGGACCCGGGCAGCAGGGAGTACTCGGCCGTCACCCAGCCCTTGCCCGTCCCCCGCAGCCACCGGGGGACCTCGGTGCCGATCGACGCGGTGCACAGCACCCGGGTCCGGCCGAAGGACACCAGGACCGACCCGGCCGGCAGCTCGGTGTAGTCACGCTCGAAGCGGACCGGGCGCAGCTCGTCGCCGGCCCGGCCGTCGTGGCGCAGCTCGGTCCCGGCGGAGGCCGCCCTCACTCCCGCACCTCGTAGCGCTGGCCGACCGCGGCCACGTCGACGGGCAGGCCGAAAGCCTCGCTGGCGTCGGCCCGGGCCCGGCCGGGGTCGACGCCGGGCTGGAGGTGGGTGATGACCAGGTGGTGGGCACTGGCGGCCCGGGCCGAGGCGCCGGCCTGGGCCGCGGTGAGGTGCTGCACCCGACGCTCGGCCTCGGGGGCCAGGCTGGCCTCGCACAGGGCCAGGTCGAGCCCCGGCCCCAGCTCAGAGAGCGACCAGCCCGGACCGGTGTCGGCCGAGTAGCCCAGGCTGGCGCCGGTGGCGTCCTCGATGCGCACGGCCAGGGTCTCGGGCGGGTGGTCGGTGCGGGAGAACGTGAGGCGCAGGGTCCCGACCTGGGCGCTCGAGCCGTCGTGGACCTCGGTCCAGTCGAAGGCGGGGCCGATGTGGCCGTTGACCTCTGCGGCCAAGCGGCGCACCTCGGGTGGGGAGAGCACGGTGACCCCGGTGCGCGGCCGCAGGTAGCGCACGACGTTGTGGTAGGGCAGGACGTCGACCCAGTGGTCGGGGTGGGCGTGGGTGAGCACCACACCGTCGAGGGTGTCGAGGTCGAGGTGGCGCTGGAGGTTGGCCAGGGTGCCCGGGCCGGCGTCGAGCCACAGCGAGGTGCCCCCGCTCTCCACCAGGTAGCCCGAGCACGCGCCGCCGGGCCCGGCGTAGGAGCCGTCGCAGCCGAGGACGGTCAGGGCGAGGGTCACCGGGGCCAGGTGACGGGCTCCACCGTGCCCAGCTCGGGGCCGAGCATGCGCCGACCGAGCGAGGCGAACCAGGCCACGTCACCTGAGGACAGGAAGTGGTGGCGGCCGGGCCCTGTGCCGGGGTCTCGAGCCAGGCCGGTGGCGTCCAGGAGCGAGCGCAGCTCGAAGGCGGTCTCGTCGGCCGACGACACCAGCACCACGTCCCGGCCCATCACGTCGCTGATGGTACGGGCGAGGAAGGGGTAGTGGGTGCACCCGAGCAACAGGGCGTCGACGCGCGCCGCCCGCACCGGGGCCAGCAGGCGCTCGGCCAGGACGTGCACCTGGTCGGAGCTCGTGTCACCCCGTTCCACGAACTCGACGAAGCCCGGGCACGCGGCACAGGTGAGCTCGACGTCGGCCCCGGTGTCAGCCACCGCCCGCTGGTAGGCACCCGAGGCGATGGTCCCCACCGTGGCGATGACGCCCACCCGACCGTTGCGGGTGGCCGAGACCAGGGCGCGAGTCCCGGGCTCGATGACACCGAGCACCGGGACCTCGACCTCGGCCCGAAGCTCGTCGAGGGCGGCTGCCGACGCGGTGTTGCAGGCCACCACCAGGCACTTGGCCCGGTGGTGGTCGAGGAGGTGGCGGGCGATCTGGCCGGCGAAGGCCCGGACCTCGCCGAGGGGCCGGGGGCCGTAGGGGTAGCGGGCGGTGTCGCCCAGGTAGACGAGGTGCTCGGCGGGGAGGAGGTCGATCACGGCCCGGGCCACGGTCAGGCCCCCGAAGCCGCTGTCGAAGATCCCGAGCGGACCGAGCGTGCTCAGGCGAGTTCCTCCGTGCCACTCGGCGCCGCGGTCACCCCGCCGTGACCGCCGTCGGAGCCAGTGGCGCCGTCGGAGCCGGTGCGCTCGACGCCCACCCGGGTCCCGGGCAGGAAGCCGAGGGTGCGCTGGGGGAAGGGGATCACGATGCCGGCGGCTTCGAGGCTCGACTTGAGGGCCATGGCCACCGCCGAGCGGACCCGCCACAGCGTGGCGATGTCCGGCGCGTGCCACCAGCGCACGGCGAAGTCGACGCTCGACTCGCCGAACTGCTCCACCCAGGCCTCGGGTGGAGGCTCGGCCCGCACGCCCTCCACCGAGCTGACCGCGTCGAGGAGCACCCGCTGGGCCGCGGCCAGGTCGGTGTGGTAGGCCACGCCCACGGCCAGGGTGGTGCGGCGCGTCCCCTTGACCGTGAAGTTGGTGATGGGCGCGTTGAGGACCTGCGAGCAGGGCACCAGCACCCGCTCACCCTCGTAGGTGCGCAGCACGACGGTGCGCAGGTTGACGTCCTCGACGATGCCCTCGATCTCGTTGGTGGCGATCTGGTCCCCGGGCCGGAAGGGCCGGCGGCTCTGCAGGAGCACGCTGGCGAAGAGGTTCTCCAGGATGGTCTGGGCGGCGAAGGCGAGGGCCAGGCCGCCGATCCCGAGGGCCCCGAGCAGCGGGCCCAGGCGGACGCCGAGGACCTGGAGGGCGTAGACGAAGCCGATGACCACGACCAGGCCACCGACGACCCGGCCCACCAGCCGGGCCACCCGCCCGGCGGCGTCGCCCCGCTCCACCAGGCGGGCGGTGAGGGCCTTGACCACCCGGCTGATGACGATGGCACCGGCGAAGACGGCGAGCGCAGTGAGCCAGTCGGCGGCGGTCAGACCCTGGAAGGCCTCGGCCAGCTCCTCCTCCGGCGCGTCCTCTACGGCCGCGGCCAAGGCGAGGGCGGCGACCGAGGGCACGGCGACCATGTTCGCACCCGCCCGGCCCGGCGAGCACCTCTCGGCGCCTCCCCGAGCGCCTCGCGGTCAGCGCCCGACCTCACCCACCACGATCACGTAGGCGAGCTCGAACCGGCAGCCCTCGCCGTCGGGGCGCGCCGCGTCGTCGAACAGCTCGACCAGGGCGGCCCGGGTGTCCTCCCACCGGTCGGCACCCTCCAGGGCGTGGCGAGCCGCCATGATCGGCGCCGCGCTGGTCTCGAACAGCTCCAGGGCGGCCTGTGGCGAGGGAAGCGGGCCGGCACGGTCCGCTCGTCGACGTCGAGGCGCACGGGGAGCCCGGCGAAGATCCGCTCCAGGAGCTCGCGCGACGCCCAGTCCCGGGGCGAGGGAGACCCGGGTGGAGGGGGCGGGAGCCGCTCCATCAGCACGGTGCCCATGCGGTCGAACAGCCCGTCGACGCTCCAGGCGGTCAACCCGACGAGACCGCCCGCCCGGCACGCCCGCACGAGCTGGGCCGCCATGGCCCGCTGGTCGGAGGCGAACATGGCCCCGAACGACGACAGCACCCGGTCGAAGCTGGCGTCGGCGACGGCCAGGGCCTCCATGTCGCCCTCCTGCCACTCGACGTCGAGGCCCTCATCCGCCGATCGGCGGGCCGCCTCGGCCAGGAGCGAGGGGGTGGCGTCGAGGCCCACCACCCGGGCCGCCCCGGCTCGGGCGGCCGCCCGTCGCCTGAGGACCACAGGCGGCGGGTGGCCTCGAGCCGGTCGGGCGTCTCGCTCATGGCGCCAGCGCGTTCGAACGGATCAGAAGTAGATGAGGCGGTTGGCTCGATCCACGACCTCGTCGAGGTCGTCGGTCCAGGCCCCGGTGGAGAGGTACTTCCACCCGCCGTCGGCCACCAGGGCCACCACGACGCCCTCGTCGAGCTGGCGAGCCCCCTTGACCGCGGCGGCCACCGCCGATCCCCCGGAGATGCCGGCGAAGATCCCCACCTCGGTCAGGCGGCGCACCCACTCGATCGACTCCCGGGCCCGCACGATCATCTTGCGGTCGAGCAGCTCGGGACCGTCGTTGTCGCTGAACACGGGCGGGACGAAGCCGTCGTCGAGGTTGCGCAGGCCGTCGACGGTCTCCCCCGAGGGCGGCTCCACTGCCCACACCCGCACGGCCGGGTTGCGCTCCTTGAGGAAGCGCCCCGCCCCCATGAGCGTGCCCGCGGTGCCCAGGCCGGCGACGAAGTGGGTCACCTCGGGGCAGTCCCGCCAGATCTCGGGACCGGTCCCCTCGTAGTGGGCCTTGGGGTTGGCCGGGTTGGCGTACTGGTAGGGGAAGAAGCACTCGGGTCGGTCGGCGGCGAGCGCCCGGGCCAGCCGCAGGGCGCCGTTGGAGCCCTCGGCGCCGGGCGAGGTGATGATCTCGGCCCCCCAGACCTCGAGCATCTGGCGCCGCTCCCTAGAGACGTTCTCGGGCAGCACCACGGTGAGGTGGTAACCCCGGGCCCGGCAGATCATGGCCAGGGCGATGCCGGTGTTGCCCGAGGACGACTCCAGCACCGTCGAACCCGGTCGGAGGTGACCCTCCTTCTCCGCCTCCTCGATCATGGCCTTGGCCGCCCGGTCCTTGACCGATCCGCCCGGGTTCTGACCTTCGAGCTTGGCCAGGATGCGGACCGGGGGCCGGGGGCTGAGGGCCGAGATGTCGACCAGCGGCGTGTCGCCGATCAGGTCGAGGACCGAGTCGTAGACGGGCACGAGCCCCGGGCCTCAGCCCGCCCCGCCGGCCACGGCAGGCACGATGGAGAGCTCGGACCCGGCCTTCACCGGCGTGTCCAGCCCACCGAGGTAGCGCACGTCCTCGTCGTCGAGGTACACGTTGACGAACCGGTGCAGCCCCCCGTCGGGCGCCTTGAGGTGGCTGGAGGTGCCCGGGAACTGGCGCACGACGTCGTCGACCACCTCTCCGACGGTGCCCCCCTCGGCGGAGACCTCCGACAGGCCCCCGGCGTGGGTGCGCAGGATGGTGGGAAGGCGAACGCTGACCGACACGGGATCCCTCACCTCGTGAGTGCTCGGACGACCTGGTGCCCGAACGGATTGTTGACCGAACCGCTGGAGATTCTACCCACGCCGTTTACGCCGCGGACAGGACGATGGGCTCCTCGACCACCCGACCCTCGCCCAGGCGATAGCAGCGGGCCTCGGGTTCGGGGTGGCGCAGCGACACGATGACGAAGCGCCAGTCGCCGAGGAGGGCGGCCCGCTCGACGTCGGTGGGCGACGGGTAGGGGTCGGTGTGGGTGTGGGAGTGCACGACGCCGAGGATCTCCCGACCTTCCCTCTCGTCGTCCAGGGTCCGCTCCACCCGGAGCAGGTCGCGCCCGTCGATGGCGTAGGTGCGGGCCGAGCGATCGGCGTTGGGGCAGGCCCAGAACCGCTCCACCGGCCCGCCCGGACGCCCGCTCAAGAGCCCGCACGCCTCCTCGGGCAGGCAGGCGAAGCTGTGGGCCACCATCTCGAGCCACTGCGGGCGAGGGAGGTGGAGCACGGGTCGAGGGTACCCTCGGCCGAATGGCCGCCAAGGGTCCGGGCGACGGGCGAACGGTGGTGGCCAGCAACCGCCGGGCCCGCTACGACTTCGACCTCCTCGACACCTACGAGGCCGGCATCGTGCTCCAGGGCAGCGAGGTCAAGTCCCTGCGCACGGCCAAGGTCCAGCTGGCCGACAGCTACGCCTACGTCAGCGACGGCGAGGCATGGCTGAAGGGGGTGCACATCGCCCCCTACTCGCACTCCTCGGGCTTCGGCGGCCACGACCCCGAGCGCGAGCGCAAGCTCCTGTTGCGCCGGGCCCAGATCGAGGCCATTCGCCACCGGGTGGAGACTGAACGTTTGACGCTGGTCCCCCTTTCGCTGTACTTCCGCGACGGCCGGGCCAAGGTCGAGATCGCCCTGGCCCGAGGGCGCAAGCGCCACGACAAGCGCCACGCCATCGCCGAACGCGATGCCCGCCGCGACGTCGACCGGGCCCTGGCCGGCAGCCGGGTCCGGCGATGAGTCCCAGCGGCCGGCGCGGGTAGGATGAGGGTCCCAAACCTTGGGGGTGATCGGTTTCGACTTCGGTCGTCGACGCCAGTGAAGCGAGCCGTGGTCCCCGGATCCACGCAAAAGAGCCGGGAACAACAACACATGCCGACGACAACGTCGACCTCGCTCTCGCTGCCTAAGTAGCCTGAGCGACGTCCACCCGCTCCCCGCCCTGCGGAGCGGAACCGGGCGTCATCCAGCGGGGCTCACCTCCCGGCAGGGTCAGCGGGCCGGGAGGGACACCGAGCTGACTACGGCGGTCGCCGAGTGCCGGTGACGTGCGACCGCCCGACAACCTTCCACCGGCTGCGCTCGGAGAAGCCTGGCTGAGAAGCTGAAGGACGCGGGTTCGATTCCCGCCACCTCCACGACTGTTGTCTCGCGAGACATGCCGGGTGGAGTCGCGAGAGGTCGTAGACACGGTTGAACCCTCAGCGGCTGGTAGTCCTTGTCGGATCGATGGTGAGGTGGCCCAACAGCTCGCACTCCCCGGTGCACCGGACGTCGAGGTCGTTGTTGACCAGCAGCAG
>JADDRA010000001.1:0-14345 GCA_016781105.1 Actinomycetota bacterium
CCCAACGGGATTCGAACCCGTGTCTCCACCTTGAGAGGGTGGTGTCCTAGGCCTCTAGACGATGGGGCCGTGCTGGTTCTCCGGGCGCCGAACCGCGCTGGGGGCGGTTGAGGCACGGAGAAGGTGGTGACGCTCGGGGGGGAGGACTCGAACCCCCAATGTCTGGACCAGAACCAGATGTGTTGCCGATTACACCACCCCCGAAGGCGGGCGACGGGTCAGGTTAGCCTCGCCCGACCCCCTCTCGCACCTGGCCCACCCGGTCGTCGAGGTTCACCAGCCGGCGGAAGCCGATGATCCGGCCCACGCCGACCGCCACCGTCTCCCGGGCCATGTTCACCAACTCGGTCACCCGGCCCTCGGGGCTCCCGGGGGCCGGCGAGGCATGGCCGTGCAGGCCGACCTCCTCGGCGATCCGCTCGGTGCGCAGGGCGTGGTAGGGGCTGGAGACCAGGATCACCTCCTCGATGCCCTCGTTGGCCAGGAACCGTGCGGTGGCGGCCAGGCTCTGCCAGGAGTTCTCCCCGTCGGTCTCCAGGCGCAACGACGACTCCGGCACCCCCTCACCGATGAGGTAGCCGGCCGAGGCCGAGGCCTCGGTGACCGAGTCACCGGGCCGGCGGCCGCCGGTCACCGCCATCACCGGGGCGAGATCCCGCTCGTAGAGGTCGACGGCGTGGTCGAGGCGGGCCTGGAGCACCGGTGAGGGCTCGCCGTTGTACTGGGCCGCGCCCAGGACCACGATGGCCCCGGCGGGCTGGGCCTCGTTGCTCCGGGCCGCCTTGACCACCTGGACGAACGTGAACCCGAAGTAGCCCACCACCACCACGGCGGCGACCAAGCCGAGACGCAGCAGCCGGCGCACGGGTCAGAGGCGCTCCCGCGCCGCCCGCAGCCGAGCCAGGCTGCGCTCCCGCCCCAGCACCTCGAGGGACTCGAACAGGGGCGGCCCCACCGATCGGCCGGTGAGCGCCACCCGCACCGGGGCCTGGGCCTTGCGCAGGGACAGCCCCAGCTCCTCCCCCACCGCCCGCAGCGAGGCCAGCAGCGCAGCACTCGTCCACGGCGCCGTCTCGTAGGCGGCGAGGGTGGCGTCGAGGATCTCGTCGGCAGGCGGCTTCATGGCCTTGTCCCACGAGCCCTGGTCGACCACGGGCTCGTCGAGGAACAGGAAGTCGACCATGCCGGGCACCTCGGCCAGCGTCGCCACTCGCTCCTGCACCAGGGGAGCCAGCCGCGCGAAGGCCTCGAAGCCCTCGAGTGCCTCACCGTTGCCGTCGACATCGCCGCCGTCGCCACCCGACGCCCACGGCTCGCGCTCGAGGAAGGGCCGGGCGGCCCCCACGAACGAGGAGCTGGGCAACGACCGCAGGTAGACCCCGTTGACGTGGGTCAGCTTCTCGACGTCGAAGAAGGCCGGCGCCTGGTTCACGTCCTCCAGGCGGAAGCGCTCGACGATCTCGCCCAAGGGCCGGATCTCGATCCCGTCGGGCGGTCCCCACCCCAGCAGAGCCAGGTAGTTCACCATGGCCTCGGGCAGGTAGCCCCGCTCGCGGTAGTCACCCACGGCCACGTCGTCACGCCGCTTGGACAGCTTCTGGCGCTTGTCGTTCACCAGGATCGGCAGGTGGGCGAAGACCGGTCGCTCGGACGCCCCCAGCGCCTCACGCACCAGCAGCACCTTGGGCGTGGCGCTGAGCAGGTCCTCGCCCCGGATGACGTGGGTGATGGCCATGTCGAGGTCGTCGACGGCGTTGGCCAGCACGAACATGGGGGCGCCGCTGGAGCGTTGGATGACGAAGTCCTCCACCACCTTGTGGTCGAAGCTCACCTCACCCCGGACCACGTCCTCGAAGCTCGTCCGGCCCTCGTCGGGCGTGCGGAAGCGCACCACCACCCCCTCACCGGGCCCCACCTCCCGGTCCCGGCACCAGCCGTCGTAGCCCGGCGGTCCGCCCCGCTCCTCGGCTCGGGCCCGTACCTGGTCCTGGCTGCAGTCACAGCGGTAGGCGGCGCCGGCGGCCAGCAGCTGGGCCACGACCTCGCGGTGGCGCTCGGCCCGGTCCGACTGGTGGACCGGGCCCTCGTCCCAGTCCAGCCCCAGCCAGCGCAGGGAGTCAAGGATGGCCAGGACGAGCTCGGGGCGGCTGCGCTCGACATCGGTGTCCTCGATGCGCAGCAGGAAGGATCCCCCGCACCCCCGGGCGAAGAGCCAGTTGAACAGGGCCGTGCGGGCACCGCCCACGTGGAGGTAACCGGTGGGAGCGGGCGAGAAGCGGACGCGGGGGGTGGCGCCGGACACCCGTCGAGAGTACCGGCCGGATCGGTTGCCACCCGGGACTTGCCGATCCGCAACGAGGGGTGCTAGCCCGGCCCCCGGGACGGGCAGGGGAGGTGGCGTGGGGCTACGAACGCTGATCCGGTCGTGGCCGGTGGCGCGCCAGCTGCGCCCCGGAGGCGACCACCTGGGTCTGGGTGCAGCGGCCCGCTCGGCCCGCACCGACGACGTCCACCCCCGCACCGAGGACGCCGACCGGGTCGTGCCCTCGGTCTGCCCCTTCTGCGCGGTGGGGTGCGGGCAGCGCATCTACGTCAAGGGTGAGGAGATCCTCCACATCGAGGGCGACCCCGACAGCCCCCTCTCCCGGGGCCGGCTGTGCCCACGAGGGTCCTCGACCAAGGACCTGGTGAGCGGGCCGGCCCGGGCCACCACGGTGCGCTACCGCCGTCCCCACGGCTCGGACTGGGAGGACCTGTCCCTGGAGCGGGCCATGGACATGATCGCCGATCGCATCATCGCCTCCCGGGCCGCCCACTGGCGCGACACCGACGACGACGGCGTCCCCCTCAACCACACGCTGGCCTTCGGCACGCTGGGCGGCGCCGCGTGCGACAACGAGGAGAACTACCTCATCAAGAAGCTGTTCACCGCGCTCGGCGCCCTGCAGATCGAGAACCAGGCCCGCATCTGACACTCGGCCACTGTCCCCGGTCTGGGGACCTCCTTCGGCCGGGGCGGGTCGACCACCTTCCCCCGCGACCTCCTCAACAGCGACTGCATCGTCATCATGGGCTCGAACATGGCCGAGTGCCACCCGGTGGCCTTCCAGTGGGTGGTCGAGGCCCGCCAGCGGGGTGCCAGGGTGTTCCACGTCGACCCCCGCTTCACCCGCACCAGCGCCCAGGCCGACCGCCACGTCCCCCTTCGCCCCGGCAGCGACATCGCCTTCCTCGGCGGCATCGTCCACCACATCCTGGCGACCGGCTCGGAGCTGCGGGACTACGTCGTCAACTACACCAACGCCTCCCACCTCGTGTCGGAGGACCTGCGCCTGCCCGACGACCTCGACGGGTTCTTCTCGGGCTGGGACCCCGACACCGCCACCTACGCCAACGAGACCTGGCGCTACGACGGGCCGCCCGTGCGAGCCGCTGCCGGGCGCCCCAGCCCGGCTCGTGGCGAGGCCCCGGGCGCCGGCAAGGAGCGAGGCCGGGGCCAGACGTTCCAGTCGGCGCCCACCGATGTGGAGCACGGCAGCATCCGTACCGACCCGACCCTCGAGCACCCCCGCTGCGTGTTCAGGATCCTCGAGCGCCACTTCCGCCGCTACACCCCGGCGTTCGTGGCCGACGCCTGCGGCGTGCCCGAGGAGCTGTTCCTCGAGGTGGCCGACGCCCTGTGCGCCAACTCGGGCCGGGAGCGCACCTCGGCCTTCGTCTACTCGGTGGGCTGGACCCAGCACACGGTGGGCGTGCAGTACATCCGCACCGCCTCCATCATCCAACTGCTGCTCGGCAACGTCGGCCGTCCCGGGGGCGGCATCCTGGCCCTGCGGGGCCACGCCAGCATCCAGGGCTCGACCGACATCCCCACCCTCTACGACCTCCTTCCCGGGTACCTCCCCATGCCCCGGGCGGGCGAGCAACCGACCCTCGCCGACTACGTCGAGCAGGCCACGGCCGGCAAGGGGTTCTGGGGCAACACCGGGGCCTACGTCACCAGCCTGCTCAAGGCCTGGTGGGGCGACGCGGCCACGCCGGACAACGACTTCTGCTACGGCCACCTCCCCCGCCTCACCGGCGACCACAGCGCCTACCGCACCGCTCTGGACATGCTCGAGGGCAGGGTCGAGGGCTACCTCCTCTTCGGCGAGAACCCGGCGGTGGGCTCGGCCAACTCCCGCCTGCACCGCCTGGCCCTGGCCCGGCTCGACTGGCTGGTCGTGCGCGACCTGGGCGAGATCGAGAGCGCCACCTTCTGGCGCGACGCCCCCGAGATCGAGACCGGCGAGCTGCGCACCGCCGACATCGCCACCGAGGTCTTCCTCCTGCCCGCCGCCGCCCACACCGAGAAGGACGGCAGCTTCACCAACACCGAGCGGCTGCTGCAATGGCACACCAAGGCGGTGGAGCCGGCGGGCGACTGCCGCTCGGACCTGTGGTTCTGCTACCACCTGGGCCATCTCATCCGGCAGAAGCTGTCGGCGTCACCCCTGGCCCGGGACCGCCCGATCCTGGACCTCACCTGGGACTACCCCACCGAGGGCCCCCACCAGGAGCCCGACGCCGCCGCCGTGCTGGCCGAGATCAACGGCTGGGACGCCGAGGGGCAGCCCCTCGGCGGCTACGGCCGCCTGGCCGACGACGGCAGCACCGCGTGCGGCTGCTGGATCTACGCCGGGTGCTACGCGGAGGGCGTCAACCAGACGGCCCGGCGCCGGCCCGGCCACGGGCCGATGCACGTGGCGCCCGAGTGGGGCTGGGCCTGGCCCGACAACCGCCGCATGCTCTACAACCGGGCCTCGGCCGACCCCGACGGCCGGCCGTGGTCGGAGCGCAAGCGCTACGTCTGGTGGGACGCCGACGCTCGGCGCTGGACCGGCGTCGACCGTCCCGACTTCGTTGCCGACCTGGCCCCCGACCACGTGCCCGACGAGGATGCCCGGGGCCCGGCGGCGCTGGGAGGCTGCGACCCCTTCATCCTCCAGGCCGACGGCAAGGGCTGGCTCTACGCCCCCGACGGCCTGGCCGACGGTCCCCTGCCGACCCACTACGAGCCCCACGAGTCCCCCGTGGCCAACCCCCTGTACCGCCAGCAGGCCAACCCGGCCCGGCGCCGTTACCCGCCCGGGGCCGGTCCGGCGGACCCGTCGGTCGAGGCCGGCCCTGACGAC
Source organism: Actinomycetota bacterium (assembly GCA_016781105.1). GTDB lineage: Bacteria > Actinomycetota > Acidimicrobiia > Acidimicrobiales > CADCSY01 > JADDRA01. Next base: position 5,175 of record JADDRA010000001.1, read on the forward strand.
GAGGACGCCGCCTATCCCTTCGTCGCCACCACCTACCGCATCGCCGAGCACCACACCGCCGGGGGCATGAGCCGCTTCCAGCGCCGCCTCTCCGAGCTGGCCCGGGAGATGTTCGTGGAGGTCCACCCAGACCTGGCCGCTCTGCGGGGCCTGGAGCGGGGCGGGTGGGCCACCGTGGTCACCGCTCGCAGCGCCATCGAGGCCCGGGTGCTGGTGACCGAGCGCATGGCGCCCCTGACTGTGGCCGGGCGGCGGCTGCACCAGGTCGGCCTCCCCTATCACTGGGGCCACGCCGGCCTGGCCCCGGGCGACGCCGCCAACGACCTGTTGCCCATCGTGGTCGACCCCAACGTCACCATCCAGGAGGTGAAGGCGGCCACCTGCGACATCGTCGCCGGGCGCCGGCCCCGGGGCCCGGCGTTGCCCCGCTTCGTCGAGTCGCATCGACCGGCCCCCGCCCCGTGAGCGCCCACCCCAGCCCCCTGCTCGGGCCGGAAGGGGGTCCGGCGCCGGGCACCGCCGGCACCCGCTTCGGCTTCTTCACCGACACCAGCGTCTGCATCGGGTGCAAGGCATGCGAGGTCGCGTGCAAGGAGTGGAACGGCGTTCCCGACAACCCCCGGGGCTTCACCGCCAACTCCTACGACAACACCGGTGCCTTGGGTGCCAACGCCTGGCGCCACGTGGCCTTCGTCGAGCAGGGCCGGGCGGCGGGCGGGAGGCCGGCCGACCTCCGCTGGCTCATGAGCTCCGACGTGTGCAAGCACTGCTCGTCGCCGGCGTGCCTGGAGGTGTGCCCCACCGGCGCGCTGTTCACGACCGAGTTCGGCACCATCGTGGTCCAGGACGACGTCTGCAACGGCTGTGGCTACTGCGTGACGGCCTGCCCCTTCGGGGTGATCGAGCGCCGGGAGGCCGACGGCGGGGCCTGGAAGTGCACCATGTGCTACGACCGCATGCGCGGCGCCAAGCAGCCGGCCTGTGCCCAGGCCTGCCCCACCGACTCCATCCAGTTCGGCCCGCTCGACGAGTTGCGGGAACGGGCCGCTGGGCGCCTGGCGGAGCTGGTCGCCGCCGGCGAGGGAAGGGCGCAGCTCTACGGCCACGACGAGGGCGACGGGGTGGGCGGGACCGGGGCGATGTTCCTCCTCCTCGACGACCCCGAGGTGTACCGCCTGCCCCCCGACCCGGTGACGCCCACCCGCCACCTGGCCCGCATGTGGGCGATGGCCGGGGCGGCCGCCGCCGCCCTGGCCGCCACCTTGGCCGGCTCGCTGCTACCCAGCGGTGCCCGCCGATCCCGTTCTGGTGGTCGAAGGTGGCGGTGACGGCCACGTCCGGACCACCAGAACGGGACCCTGGAGAGGAGGAGGAGCGCAGCTACTACGGACAGCCCGTGCTCAAGACGCCGGAGTGGACCTGGGAGGTGCCCTGGTACCTGTCCACCGGCGGGCTGGCAGGGGCGTCGGCCGGGCTGGCCCTGGGCGCCCGCCTGACCGGGCGGCCCGCCCTGGCCCGGGTGGCCCGCCTGGTAGGGGCCGCCGGAGCCGGCGCCAGCCCCGCCCTGTTGGTCATGGACCTGGGTCGGCCCCGGCGCTTCCTCAACATGCTGCGGGTGTTCAAGCCCACCTCGGCCATGAGCATGGGGAGCTGGCTGCTGTCGGCCTTCGTCCCCGCCGCCGTCGCGTCGGCGGTCCTCGCCGCCACCGGCCGACTTCCCGTTCTCCAGCGGGTGGCCGAGGCGGTGGCCGCCGCCCTGGGCCTGCCGATGTGCACCTACACGGCCGTGCTCGTGGCCGACTCCTCGGTCCCGGTGTGGCACGAGGCCCGCCACGAGCTGCCCTTCGTCTTCGCCGGCAGTGCCGCCGCCTCGGCCGGAGCCGTGGCCGCCCTCCTTGCGCCTCCCGCCGAGGCCGGACCCGCTCGGCGCCTGGCCGTCGCCGGGGCCACCGGTGAGCTGGTGGCCGCCGAGGTGATGCGCCACCGCCTGGGTGAGCTGGCCGAGCCCTACCGGTCCGGCGACGGCGGCCACTGGAGTCGGGCGGCCAGCGCCTGCACCGGCACCGGCGCCGTCCTCCTCTCCCTGGCCGGCACCCGGGTAGGGGCGGCCCTGGTCGTGGTCGGCGGGATCTGCCAGAGGTGGGCCGTCTACCGGGCCGGCTTCGCCTCGGCACGCGACCCGAGGTACGTGGTCGGCCCCCAGCGCCGGCGCCGGGACGCGCGGGCCGGAGCAGTAGCCTCGCCGTCGTGAAGGCAGTGGTGCTGGAGGTCGACCAGCGCATGCTCTAGGAGCGGCGCCGGCTGGGCCTCGACGTGTTCGACGAGATGTGGGACGGGGTGCTGGACGTGGTTCCTGCCCCGCTGGAGCGCCACCAAGGCCTGGCCGGTGGCTCTTGGTCATCGCACCCCTGGCCACGCGCCGGGGCTGGTCGCCCGCTACGAGACCGGTTTGTACCAGCCGGGGACCGACGACGACCATCGGGTCCCAGACCTGCTGGTGACCGCTCCTGAACGGCGGTCGCGCCGGAGCGTGGTGGAAGGCGCCGCCGAGCTGGTGGTGGAGATCCTCTCGCCCGGCGACGAGTCCTACGTCAAGCTCGACTGGTACGCGGCCCTCGGTGTGGCCGAGATGCCGTTCCCGACGCCATCCGCGTCACCTGGTCCGACGGCCAGGCCGACGTCACCGCCGGCTGAACGAGCTTCCTCTCCCGGGCGCCGAGCGCCCGAGACGGGCGTTCAGGGCGCGACCCCTGGCTGCCGACCACGTGTGGACCATGCACTATGGATGAGCTGGGACTCCCAGGAGCTCCCGCCACTCCGCGGGCCAGCGGGACTTGACCTCGGCCGGGGTGAGGCGCAGCGTCGCCTCGGGCACCTGGTTGGCGATGGCCCGCTGGTCCTCGTAGTGGTGCTCGAGGGCCTGGAAGAGGGGCCGGCGCAGCTCGATCAGCTCGGGGGGCGCGTCGCCCAGGTAGCCCCACAGGGTGAAGGCGATGTCGAGGTCGTGCACCACCGGGGCCCGGCCGAAGATGGAGGCCCGGCGCAGGGCCACGCCCAGGCAGCCCATGACCGCGTCCTCGGCGTCCTCGCCCTCGGCCAGCACGAGGCGGTCGTGGAACTGGCGGACGAGCTTGAGGGCGTAGCCCTGGTCGGGACCGGGGTTGCCCAGCGCCGGCCCCACCGGCTGGGCCGGTCCGAGGTCGGCGGGCCGCTCGGCCCGCCAGGGCTGGGCCGGGGGCAGGGGCAGGCCCCGCCGGGGCTGCTGAGCCGGGCTCGACGGCACGTACTCCGGTGCAGCCACAGGCCTACCCCTCTCCCTCGTCACCCGGTGCCCGCTGAGGTCCCGAGTGGAGGAGGCCGTAGACGAGCGAGTCCGACAATGCCTGCCACGAGGCCTCGATGATGTTGGCCGAGACCCCGATGGTCGACCAGGTGCGGTCGCCGTCGGTGGTGTCGAGCAGCACGCGGGTGACCGCCCCGGTGCCCTTGTCGGTGTCGAGGACCCGCACCTTGTAGTCGATCAGGTGCAGGTCGGCGAGCGCCGGGTACTTGGCGCCGATGGCCTCGCGCAGGGCGGCGTCGAGGGCGTTGACCGGGCCGTTGCCCTCGGCCGTGCGGATGATGCGCTGCCCGTCGACGTGGATCTTCACCGTCGCCTCCGTGGTGAGGGCGTCGTCTCCCCGCTGCTCCACCGAGACGCGGAACGACTCGAGGACGAAGAACGGCTGGGACCATCCCCCGGCGTCACGCATGAGCAGCTCCAGCGAGGCGTCGGCCACCTCGAAGTGGTAGCCCCGGTGCTCCAGGTGCTTGAGGCGCTGGAGGACCTCGGCCAGCTCGGGCCCGTCCATGTCGAGGCCGAGCTCGCCGGCCTTGAGGGCGAGGGTGGAGCGCCCGGCCAGCTCGCTGACCACCACCCGGGTGCCGTTGCCCACGGAGTCGGGGGCCACGTGCTCGTAGGCGTCGGGGACCCGGGCGATGGCGCTCGTGTGCAGCCCGGCCTTGTGGGCGAAGGCCGAGGACCCCACGTAGGGCTGCTTGGGGTCGGGGGCGATGTTGACCAGCTCGGCGATGTGGTGGGCCACCGGCGTCAGGCGCTCGAGGCGCTCGGCCGGGATGGTGCGCACGCCCATCTTGAGGGCCAGGTTGGGCACCGCCGCGCACAGGTCGGCGTTGCCGGTGCGCTCCCCGTAGCCGTTCACGCATCCCTGCACCTGGCTGGCGCCCAGGCGCACGGCGGCCAGGGTGTTGGCCACCGCGGTCCCGCCGTCGTTGTGGAAGTGCACGCCGATGTCGGCCGTGGTGGCCGGGAGGACCTCCGAGAGCACCCGATCCACCTCGTGGGGCAGGGTTCCTCCGTTGGTGTCGCACAGCACCAGGGCCTCGGCCCCGGCCTCCTCGGCCGCTCGCAGCACCCGGAGGCTGAACTCGGGGTTGGCCCGGTAGCCGTCGAAGAAGTGCTCGGCGTCGAGGAACACCCGCAGGCCGGCGTGGCGGAGGAACTCCACGGAATCGGCGGCCATGCGCACGGCCTCGTCGAGGTCGGTGCGCAGCGCCTCGGTCACGTGGTAGTCCCACGCCTTGGCCACGATGCAGACCGCGCTGGTGTTGGCCTTGACCAGCTGGCGCAGGGTCTCGTCGGCGTCGGCCCGGGCCCCGGGCCGGCGGGTCGACCCGAAGGCCACGAGGGTGGAGGTGGACAGGTGCAGCTCGCTCGGGGCCCGGGCGAAGAACTCCTCGTCCTTGGGGTTGGCGCCGGGCCAGCCGCCTTCGATGTAGGCCACGCCGAGGTGGTCGAGCTGCTCGGCCACTCGCAGCTTGTCGTCGACGGTGAGCGACAGCCCCTCCTGCTGGCTGCCGTCGCGCAGCGTCGTGTCGTAGATGTCGACCGACTCGGGCATCTCCAGGGTGCGGGGCAGGGCGTGGTCGTGCAGGGCGACCACCTCGGCCGGGCCGTCGCCGGCGGGACCGGGATCGACGGGCAGGCCGAGCGGGTCAGCCGACATGCTCGCACCAGTCCTTGTAGCGGTCGACCTCGCCCCGCACGGCGGCGAAGTACGTCTCCTGGACCTTGCGGGTGACGACGCCGGGCTCACCCAGGTCGCGGTCGTCGACCGAGCGGATGGGCACGACCTCGGCCGCGGTGCCGGTGAGGAAGGCCTCGTCGGCCAGGTACAGGTCGCTGCGGAGGACATTGGCCACCTGGCACTCGATGCCCAGGTCGGCGGCGATGGTCATGACCGACGACTGGGTGATGCCCTCCAGGGCGCCGGCGGTGACGGGCGGGGTGATGATCCGGCCGTCGCGCACCACGAAGATGTTCTCGCCGGTGCACTCGCTCACGTAGCCCTGGGGCGACAGGAGGATGGCCTCGTCGTAGCCGGCCTTGAGCGCCTCCACCTTGGCCAGGGAGGAGTTGACGTAGATGCCCGTCCCCTTGGCCGCGGGAGGGATGGAGTTGGGATCGGGGCGCTGCCAGCTCGAGATCTTGGTGCGCACCCCGTGCTTCAGGCCGTCCTCGCCGAGGTAGGCGCCCCAGGGCCAGGCGGCGATGGCGACGCTGACCGGGCAGGGCAGGGGGTTGAGCCCCATCTCCCCGTAGCCCAGGTAGGCGATAGGGCGGATGTAGCAGCTCTCGAGGCCGTTGGCCCGCACCGTGGCCTTGGTCGCCTCCACCAGCTCCTCGACGCTGTAGGGGATGTCGATGAGGTAGACCTTGGCGCTGGCGAACAGGCGGGCGATGTGGTCGGTGAGGCGGAACACGGCCGGGCCCTGGCTGGTGGCGTAGGCCCGCACCCCCTCGAACACGCCACTGCCGTAGTGCAGGGTGTGGGTCAGGACGTGGACGTTGGCGTCGTCCCAGCCGACCAGGCGGCCGTCCATCCAGATCTTGTCGCTCTTGGTGATGGGCACGGATCAGACCCTCCCTGCGATGGTGTCACCGATCTCGCTGGTCGAGCCGGTCAGCCCGACCGGATCGGCGACCGCTTTGGTGATGCGGGCGGCGGCGTCGGTCTCGCCCAGGAACTCCAACATCATGGCCGCGCTGCGCACCGCGGCCACGGGGTTGGCCCGGCCGGTCCCGACCAGGTCGGGGGCCGAGCCGTGGACGGGCTCGAAGAGCGACGGGCCGGTGCGGGCGGGGTTGAGGTTGGCCGAGGCAGCCATCCCGATGCCCCCGGCCAGGGCCCCGGCCAGGTCCGTGAGGATGTCGCCGAAGAGGTTGTCGGTCACGATCACGTCGAAGCGCTCGGGTGCCTCGACCAGGTGGATGCAGGCGGCGTCGACGTGCACGTAGGCGGTGGCGACGTCGGGGTGCTCGGCCGCCACCTCGTCGAAGGTGCGCTGCCACAGGTCGCCGGCGAAGCTCAACACGTTGGTCTTGTGGACCAGGGTCAGGTGGCGCCGGGGCCGGGTGGCGGCCAGCTGAAAGGCGAAGCGCACGCAGCGCTCCACCCCCATGCGGGTGTTGACCGACCCCTGGGTGGCCACCTCGTGGGGGGTCCCCTTGCGCAGGGCGCCACCCTCGCCGGCGTAGACCCCCTCGGTGTTCTCCCGCACGACGACGAGGTCGAGCGGCGGGACCAGCGATGGGCGGAGGTTGACGTAGAGGTCGAGGGCGAAGCGCAACCGCAGCAGCAGGCCCCGCTCAAGCACGCCCGGCGCGACCCGGGGCTCGCCCACGGCACCGAGGAGGATGGCGTCGTGGCACCGGAGAGCCTCGAGCTCGGCGTCGGGCAGCACCTCGCCGGTGGCCAGGAAGCGGCGGGCCCCGAGGTCGTGGTCGACCACGTCGAGGTCGACACCGCTGGCCGCCACCACCTTGAGGGCCTCGGCCACCACCTCGGGGCCGATGCCGTCCCCGGCGATGACGCCGATGCGGTGCCTCATCTGGGCCGTCTCACGTTCGGGTAGCTCATCTGCGGTCCCGTCTTCTCTGGGGGAATGAAAAGACCGTCCCACGGAGGGACGGTCGAAGGAGCGCACGGCGGAAGTGGCCGTGCGCTACATGATGGTTACGGCGGCGGAGGGGCCGGGCACCGTGCCAGTGTCGACCATGCCGGCGACTCCCGTCAACCCACTTCCGGGCCGAGTGGTCCCGGTACCCTCGAAGGATGGCAGACGCGCAAGAGCTGTCCCGCGCGACCTACGAGCGGCTGCGAGCCGAGCTCGACCACCTCACGGGTGAGGGTCGCATCGACATCGCCCACAAGATCGAGGCGGCCCGGGCGTTGGGCGACCTCTCGGAGAACGGCGACTACCACGCGGCCAAGGAGCAGCAGGGCAAGATGGAGGCCCGGATCCGCCAGCTCAGCGGCGTCCTGGAGGACGCCGTGGTGGTCGACGTGGCCAACGCCGACACCACGTCGGTGGGGGTGGGGACCATCGTCGAACTGCGCTTCGAGGGCGACGAGGGCACCGAGCGCTTCCTCGTGGGCTCCATCGAGGAGCGCCACGACGATCTGGAGGTCCTGTCGCCCGGCTCGCCCCTCGGCCAGGCCGTGATGGGCGCCGCCGCCGGCGAGCGGCGGACCTACGAGGTGAACGGCAACCAGCTCGGGATCGAGATCGTCGCCATCGAGCAGCCCTGAGCGGGCGCCGGGCGATGGTCGACGGTCCTCCGCTCCCGCCCGGTCGTCATCTCGACCTGCCCGGCCGGGGCACGACCTTCGTCCGCGAGGTCGAGGGCCCTGCCGGCGCGCCGGTCCTGCTCCTGCTCCACGGCTGGACGGCCGGGTCAGACCTGACCTGGTTCGCCTGCTTCGAGGAGCTGGGCCGGCGCTTCCGGGTCCTGAGCATCGACCACCGGGGTCACGGGCGAGGGATCCGCAGCCGGTCTCGCTTCAGCCTGGAGGACTGCGCCGACGATGCCGCCGCCCTGCTCGGTGGGCTCGGTCTCGGTCCGGGCCGGGCCGGGCCCCCCGTCCTCGCCGTGGGCTACTCCATGGGCGGCTGCATCGCCCAGCTCCTGTGGCGCCGCCACCCCGGCGCCGTCGACGGCCTGGTGCTGTGCTCGACCAGCGCCGTGTTCACCGAGAGCCCGGTCGAGCGCCGCTACTTCGCCGCCCTGGGCGGCCTGGCCCTGGCCTCGCGCGTCACCCCGGGCCCGCTGCGGCGCCACCTGGCCCGACGGGTGGTGGGCCGGCGGGTGGCCGACTGCTCGCTGCAGGCCTGGATCCTCGACGAGCTGCACCGCAACGACCCCACCACGGTGCTCGAGGCCGGCCAGGCCCTCGGTCGCTTCGACTCGCGCTCGTGGGTGAGCGAGATCGACCTGCCCACCGCCGTGGTGGTGACCACCGCCGACCGCCAGGTCCTCCCCCGCCGCCAGCACGCCCTGGCCCGGGCCCTCGCCGGGTCGAGCGTGCACGAGGTGGCCGCCGGCCACGACGCCTGCGTCAGCGCCCCCGAACGATTCCTCCCTGCCCTGGTCGACGGGTGCCGATCGGTGGCCTCCCGAGCCGACCCGCCGACCGCCGTGACGTCGCCCGCCGCTCGCGCGACGATCCGCTCCCCATAGGCCTGCCGGCAGGTAGGGACGGCTGATGATCCCTCAGGTGCCCCTACCGTGCCTCTACCGTGGCCGGCCATGCACGACGGAGCGCTGCGCCGCCAGTCGTCGGGCACACCGTGGGAGGCGATCGTCGGCTACAGCCGGACGGTCAACGCCGGCCCGCTGGTGTTCGTGGCCGGGACCACGGGCACGATCGACGGCCGCGTGGTCGGGCCCGGTGACGCCTACGCCCAGACCGTGCAGGCGCTCCGCAACGTCGAGATGGCCCTGGCCGAGGCCGGAGCGAGGCTGGCCGACGTGGTCCAGACCCGGCTCTTCGTCACCCGAATCGCGACCTGGCAGGACGTGGGCAGGGCCCACCGGGAGGCCTTCGGCGAGCACCCGCCCGTCACCGCCATGGTCGAGGTCAACCGCTTGATCGACCCCGAGATGCTGGTGGAGGTGGAGGCCGTCGCCTACCTGGCGCGCTGAGGGCGACGGTCGCCACCCGTCGTCGACGCAGGATCGGGCTCACAGGGCGCGCACGAGGAGGCGCACGACGATGGCGGCGGCGAAGGCAGGGATGCCGACGCGCAGCCCGACCGCGCTGAAGCTGCGGGCGGTGGCGTCGACGCCGAGGCTGCGAGCGTCGAGCGGGACCGCGGCCCACGGGAGCC
>JADDRA010000001.1:14528-20813 GCA_016781105.1 Actinomycetota bacterium
GCCCACCACCACGGCGGCGACGCTGGAAGGGGCCGGCTCCCCGAGGACGTCGAGCGCGTCGAGATCGAGCCGGGCGCGGCCACCAGGGTGGTGAGGTTCGACACCGGCAACGCGCACGAGGCCAGGAGAGCCAGGAGCACGGGCTGGACGGCGAGCACCATCGGGTCCACGCCGCGGCGCCCGGCGACGGCCACGTACAGCGGGGTCAGCAGCACCACGGCGGCGTCGAGGTCGAGCACGGCGACCGCCACCGCGGCCAGGACCCACAGACCGAGGTCCAGGCGGCCGCCCCGGTCAGCCAACGCGGTGGCGGCGCCAAAGGCCCCTTGCTGGTCGAGCAGGACGGCGAGGGGGACGGCGAGGGCGAGGAAGGCCAGGGGCTCGACCAGCGGTCCCAGGGTCGCCAGGGCCTGCCCGGCTCCACGGCGCCCACGACCAGCGCCACCACCGCCGCAGCCACGGGCACCACCCACGCCGGCAGTGACCACGGCGGCAGGGCCGCCCCGACCACACCGGCCCCGAGCAGGAGCAGGGCGAGGAGGGCCACCGGCTGGAGCCTGGCCGAGCCCTCTGTCGTCCACACTCCTCGGCACCGCGCTGCGGCTAGTGGGCCTATGATCTTCCGTCAAGCGGCCCGAACGTCAGGAGCACCGATGCCCACCACGCCTGCCCGACCGCCGACCGCTCGATCAAGCCGGGGCCGGCGGTCCCGGCGGCTGGCGGCGTCGGTGATGGCCGGCGCACTCGCCCTGGTCGCTAGCGCCTGTGGCGACGACGGCGAGAGCGCCGCCCCATCCGTCGAGGGGGACGCCCCAGCCGACCCCGGGGAAGGCCCCCGGGGGTGCGAGCCCGTGGGCGTCGAGCTCGAGGGCCAGGCCTCCGAGACGGTGGCGGTGCGCCTCGACGAGTACGCCTTTGATCCCGACACCATCGAGGTCGGAGCGGGCACGGTGACCTTCGAGGCCCGCAACGTCGGGGAGGAGGAGCACGAGCTGGCCTTCCTGCCCGGTGGCGGTGACGTCCCCCTCAACGCCGAAGGGGAGCCCGACGAGGACGCGCTGGAGCAGGCGGGCGCATTCGAGCTGGAGGCGTTCGGACCGGGCCAGACCTGCAACGCCACCTACACGCTCGAACCGGGGAGCTACACGCTGTTCTGCATCGTCCAGGCGCCCGACGGCCAGACCCACCTGTCCAAGGGGATGCGGGGCGAGCTCGTCGTGCGCTGAGCTCGGTGATCCGGGTTGGCCAAACCCGACTCTCTCTTTCGGTCAGGATCATCCTCCGGTTGCCGCGCCACCGGTCCCCGAGCGAAGGAGAGGTTTCATGACCGTCAGCGACGAGCTGCTGCAGGCCAACGAGACCTACGTCGCCGGCTTCGACCGGGCTGGCCTTCCGATGCCGCCGAGCAGCCAGGTTGCCGTGGTCGCCTGCATTGACGCTCGCCTCGACGTCTATCGCATCCTCGGGCTCGAGCTCGGCCAGGCCCACGTCATCCGCAACGCCGCCGGGGTCGTCAGCGACGACGCCATCCGCTCGCTGGTCATCTCCCAGCGCCTGCTCGGCACCCAGGAGATCGTGCTGATCCACCACCGTGACTGTGGGATGCTCACCTTCTCCGACGACGAGGTGAAGGCCCAGATCGAGGCCGACACCGGCATCCGGCCGCCCTTCGCCCTGGAGTCCTTCGGCGACCTCGAAGCCGATGTCCGCCAGTCGATCGCCCGCATCCAGGCCAGCCCGTTCCTGCCCCACAAGAACGTGCGGGGCTTCGTCTACGACGTGGAGACGGGCAGGCTCGACGAGGTGGCCTGATCCCGACCGTCTCCGGACGGCCGAGCGCTAGGGTGTCGCCCCTGAACCGCGTGGACTTCTTCTTCGACCCCGGCTGACCGTGGGCATGGATGACCTCCCGTTGGATGGTCGAGACCGCTCCCCGCAAGACGTGCCCGTTCGCTGGCGGACCTTCAGCCTGGCGATCAAGAACAAGGACGTGGAGATCCCTGAGCGGTTCCGGCGGCTGGGCTGGTGTCGTCGGGCACCCTGCGCGTGGTCGAGGGAGTGAGAGCCCGAGAGGGAGACGGACCGATCGGGCCCCTGTACACCGAGCTGGGCCGGCGGTTCCACCTCGACGACGACAAGAGCTCGGATGCGGTGCGCACCGCGCTCGAGGCGAGCGGCTCGATCCTGGCCTCGCCGCCGCTGCCGAGGACGAGGCCTGGGACGAGGTGGTCGAATCCTCCATGGCCGAGGCGCTCGCACTGGTGGGCACCGACGTGGGAGTGCCGGTGCTCGCGTTCCACGACGGCGACGAGGTCTACGCCATCTCTGGCCCCGTCCTGTCGCCTGTCGTGACCGGAGACGAGGCGCTCGACCTCTGGGACCACGTCGTCGCGCTGGCCCGCACCCCGAACTTCTTCGAGTTGAAGCGGTCCCGTACCGCTCTCCTTCAGTTGGGGTAGCGATCGACGGCACAGGGCCCGACCCTTCGGCGCGCCGGGAGTTCGGCTGACCCGGATGCCGGCTCGCATCCCCGAGGACGGCGCCGGCGCCCGGCGAGAGAGGCCCGATCACGGCCTGCCCGACCGCTCGGACGGCCACCGCTCCGTCGGCGCCCCCCCGTTGTCCTTCGACGTTCGACGCGTTCGAATGGGCGTGGTGGATGCCGAGGAATGCTTTGCCGCGCTGGTCGAGCAGTTCGCCGGCGGTCCGGGCGTCGTGGTGCCCGACGGGTCCCGCCGGGGCTTCGGATCGAACGCCTTGAAGGTCAAGGGCTCGATCTTTGCCATGGTGACCCGCGGTCAGCTGGTGGTGAAGCTCCCGCGCCACCGCGTCGACGCGCTGATCGCCAGCGGAGACGGATCGCCGTTCGACACGGGGAAGAGCCGACCGATGAAGGAATGGGTCACGGTCGGGACCGACGAGGAGGCGACGTGGTTGGCCTTGGCCCAGGAGGCGCTCGAGCTCGTGGGAGGGCGAGCCCCACGACCTTGACGACCCAGTCGGCTGATCTAGACTCACTCCAAGGTTGGGGTTAAGCTCGGGGTGTGTCCAGGGAGGCCTCCGCCGAGACCGATGTGCTTCTCCGCCGGCACGGTCTGCAGGTCACGGCCCAGCGTCTGGCGGTGCTGCGGGCGGTCTCCGACCGAGCGCACAGGACAGCAGACGACATCTACCGCGTCGCCCGGGCCGAGATCGGGGCCATCTCATCTCAGGCGGTGTACAACACCCTCACGGCCCTCACCGACAAGGGCATCCTCCGGCGCATCCAGCCCGCGGGGTCGCCGGCCCGCTACGAGGATCGGGTCGGCGACAACCACCACCACCTCATCTGCCGGACCTGCAGGCGGATGATCGACGTCGACTGTGCGGTCGGCGACACCCCGTGCCTGACCGCCGCCGACGACTCGGGGTACGAGATCGACGAAGCCGAGGTCATCTACTGGGGCCGATGTCCCGAGTGCGTCGCAGGACCGAGGTCAAGAGCAGTGACCCATCACAAGGAAACAGCCAGAGAGGAGAAGGACCGACGTGTCTGACCGGAAGGACGAGACCGAGAGCATCAGCGAGAGCGAGAACCCAGCAATCCCCGCCCCGACGCCCAAGTCGACTCGGCCCAGGACGAACCGGGACTGGTGGCCCAACCAGCTGGACCTGCAGGTGCTCCACCAGCACTCGCCCCGGTCCAATCCGATGGGCGAGGACTTCAGCTACGCAGAGGAGTTCAAGACCCTCGACCTCGACGCGCTGAAGCGGGACATCTTCGAGGTGATGACGACGTCGCAGGACTGGTGGCCCGCCGACTACGGCCACTACGGGGGGCTCTTCATCCGGATGACGTGGCATGCTGCGGGCACCTACCGCATCGCCGACGGCCGGGGTGGTGGCGGCACCGGTGCCCAGCGCTTCGCCCCCCTCAACAGCTGGCCCGACAACGCCAACCTCGACAAGGCGCGCCGGTTGCTCTGGCCGGTCAAGCAGAAGTACGGCCGGAAGATCTCCTGGGCCGATCTGATCGTCTTCGCCGGCAACTGTGCCCTGGAGTCGATGGGGTTCAAGACCTTCGGCTTCGGCTTCGGCCGGGAGGACATCTGGGAGCCCGAGGAGATCTTCTGGGGGCCCGAGGACACGTGGCTCGGAGACGAGCGCTACAGCGGCGACCGGGAGCTGGGCGGTCCGTTCGGCGCCGTGCAGATGGGGCTGATCTACGTGAACCCGGAGGGGCCGAACGGCAACCCGGATCCGCTCGCCTCCGCCAGGGACATCCGGGAGACCTTCCGCCGCATGGCGATGAACGACGAGGAGACGGTTGCGCTCATCGCCGGTGGTCACACGTTCGGCAAGTGCCACGGTGCCGTCGATCCCCAGTACGTCGGTCCCGAACCCGAGGCGTGCCCGCTCGAGGAGCAAGGCCTCGGCTGGAGGAACACCTTCGGCAGTGGCAAGGGCGCCGACACGCTCACCAGCGGCCTGGAGGGCGCATGGACCAACGAGCCGGTGAAGTGGGACAACGGGTACTTCGACAACCTGTTCAACTACGACTGGGAGCTGACGACGAGCCCGGCCGGTGCCAAGCAGTGGACTCCCAAGGATCCCGAGGCCCAGGGCACCGTGCCGGATGCGCATGATCCGTCGAAGCGGCACGCCCCGATGATGCTTACGTCGGATCTCGCGCTGAAGATGGACCCGATCTACGGGCCGATCTCGAAGCGGTTCCACGAGAACCCGGACCAGTTCGCCGACGCGTTCGCCAAGGCCTGGTACAAGCTGTTGCACCGCGACATGGGACCCGTCCGGCGTTACCTCGGCCCGTGGGTTCCGGAGCCGCAGCTGTGGCAGGACCCCGTCCCCGCGGTCGACCATGAGCTGATCGGCGACGAGGACGTCGCTGCCCTCAAGGGCAAGGTCCTCGCATCGGGACTGTCCATCTCCCAGCTGGTCTCCACCGCGTGGGCGTCGGCCGCCTCCTTCCGTGGTACCGACAAACGGGGCGGGGCGAACGGGGCAAGGATCCGCCTCGCCCCGCAGAAGGACTGGGAGGTCAACGAACCGGCCGAGCTGGCCGCGGTGCTGCAGACCCTGGAGCAGGTCCAACAGGACTTCAACGGTGCACAGTCCGGCGGGAAGAAGGTCTCGCTCGCCGACCTGATCGTCCTGGGCGGGTGCGCGGCCGTCGAGCAAGCGGCGAGGAACGCTGGCCATGACGTCACGGTTCCGTTCGCGCCGGGGCGCACGGACGCCTCGCAGGAGCAGACCGACGTGGAGTCCTTCACCGTCCTCGAGCCGACCGCCGACGGGTTCCGCAACTACCTCCCGGCCGGAGAGAAGCTGCCGGCGGAGCAACTGCTGCTGGACCGGGCGAACCTGCTGACCTTGACCGCTCCCGAAATGACGGTCCTCATCGGCGGCATGCGTGCCCTGAACGCCAACGTCGGGGGAGCCGCACACGGCGTCTTCACCGATCGACCCGAGACGTTGACCAACGACTTCTTCGTGAGCCTGCTCGACAGCAGCACGGAGTGGAAGGCATCCGAGTCGACGGAGAACGTGTACGAGGGTCGCGATCGCGCCTCCGGCGAGATCACGCGGACCGCCACCGCCGTCGACCTGGTCTTCGGCTCGAACTCCCAGCTCCGAGCCATCTCGGAGGTCTACGCAGCAGACGACTCGAAGGAGCAGTTCGTGCGTGACTTCGTGGCGGCGTGGGACAAGGTCATGAACCTCGACCGCTTCGACCTCGACTGATCTACTACCCGGTCTGGTGACCGGTTCACATCGAGCCGGTCAGCCAGACCACTCACGCGTCTGCGCCCGGTCCGACCTTGAGACCGAGAAGCTCCGGGCTCGTCTAGAGCCGGCTCGGTCGTCCCCGTCCCTTGGGCTGAAGCGTGCCGTGCTCGACGAGGACCCCGGCGTGGACGAGATCGCGTATATCAGGGGCGTGCAAGCACGCCTTGTCGGCGGTGACCGACGCCCTTCGGCGTGAGGTGGCGGACTACGGCATCGACGTCGTGCTGATCGAGCCGGGTGGACTGGACACCGGCATCTGGGACGGTCTCCCGCGCCGCCGTGAGCGGTCCCCCAATCGCACCGCCTACGACCGCTCGTTGCAGTGCTGCGAACGGCAAGACCGTTCACGGGCCACCCCCGGCAAGCGGCGGAGGTCATCGGCGAGGCCCTGACGCCGGGCGCCCGCCCACTACCGCCTCGGCGCTGACGCACCGGTCATCGAGTTCCTCGAGTTCGTGCTCCCCGACGGCTCAAGAACCGCTTGCCCCGCACCGCCCT
>JADDRA010000032.1 GCA_016781105.1 Actinomycetota bacterium
AAGTCCTCGCTCGCCGCCTGCTCCAGGCCCCGCTTCAGCAGCTCCGAGACCGTGTGGGCGCTCGACTGGACCCGACCGCGCCGGCATCGACGGTCAGCTTGGCGTCGGACTCCCGGGCCGTGCCCTCGAAGACGAGGCAGCGCTGGCGACGCCGGCCCGTCAGCGGTCGAGCCCGGTGTCGACCCGTAACTCCCAGGTGCCTGGCCTTCGCTCCTTAAGCCGGCTTCCTCGCATCTTGACCAGCGCCTTTTCAGTGGGCCGCCTGGGTCTCGAACCCAGCACCTTGGGATTAAAAAAGCAACAGTGGCAGCTCGGTGGCGTGCGGTCCTGTTGGCAAAACCGCAGGTCAGCGAGGGTGCGACGGTCTCGTCGGCATGTCCAGGCAGGCCCCGTTCGGGGCCGTTCGGCGCCGTTGGGGTGACAAACGGGGTGACATTTTCGAGCAGGTCCCGGCGCGCCCCGAGAGTGGTGGCCAGGTCAGCCACCAGTTCGGCAGGGGATTCCTGGCGGAACGACGCGGGCCCGGTCGAGGTGGCTCTTGCCCACGCCGTAGATCGGTGCCCCGGGGTGGCCAGCGGCGACGCGTCGCCTTGCACCACGGCGCACGCGGCCGGCGGCAGCGCTGGGCGCAGCACGCCGGCTGGTCCCGACGTGAGGCAGGCTCCCGGCGCTCTCCAGGCGGGCCACGCTGGGCCCGTCGATCGGCGTGTGCCGGCCTCCAGGTGCGACGGCGGGGGATCGGGACCCACAGCCGCTTGGTGGCGGGTCGCCGGGCCGGTCGGCCCGGGTACGGCACCCGAGGGCCCCAGCCCGGCGCCCGCCGGACCTGACCTACCGGCGCCCCCTGGCCACGAGCACGGCGCCGTCGACCTGGACCTCGACCTCGGCCACCGTGCCCGAGGCGAGCAGCTCGAGAGCCATCCCGACGAGGCCGGGGCGGGGGTGCTCCTCCTGGTCGGCGGGCGCTGCCGGTGAAGCGCTCATGGTGGTCGACGGTTTCGCCCTCGGTCGAGCCTTGGGCCGGGCCTTCGGTCGAGCCTTCGGCCGGGCCTTCTTGCGGTCGCGGTCGGCCTTGCGGCGGTAGCGCTGGCGCTCGGCGTCGTCGGCGTGGGCGGCGCTGCAGAACTTGCGCCGGCCGGCGGGCAGGGGCTCGTCGCAGCCCTCGAGAGCACAGGTGGGGGCCGGAGCGGCCGGCGGCTCCACCTCGTGGTCGACATCCACGGCCGGCAGCTCCTCGACCTCCGGGCGGTGGCCGTTGCCGTTGGCGCCGGCGACGACCTCAGGGCTGTACCCGCGGCTGGCCAACACCGCCGCTCTCGTGCCCGTGGTCTCGATCCCGCCGACCGGCATCGTCAGACGGCGTGGTGGGCGCCGTGCCCGTTCGCCCGGCCGTGATGGGCACCGCGCCCGGTCCCACCGGCCACCGTCGCGTCGCCGTAGCCGAAGCGCACCTCGGCCAGGTCGACGTCGCCCCCCAGCCACGCCAGCTCAGAGGCCGGGCCGGACAGGGCCGACACGTCGCCGGTGCCGTAGCGCTCGGGCCGGACCATACCGGCGGCATCCTCGAAGGCGTCGGCCGCCTCCTCGAAGGTGTGGGCCTCGGAGCGGCCAGCGGCCGCCTCGGCGGCCCGGAGCTGGGCGAGGCCCTCGAGCGTCGAGGCCGGGAGGACCTGGTGGAGGTGCTCCACCACCGGCGGCACCGGCATGGTCCCCGAGGGGGGTGGAGCGGTGGTGGGGGTGCCCCCACCGCTCTCGGCGGCGAGCAGCTCGAGCAGCGCCACCGCCCCCGCCCGCTGGTCGGGCGAGGCGCCGGGGGACACGGCGGTCCGGGCCAGGCGGTGGAGCTCGTCGGGCTGGAGGGCCGCGCGGAGGGCGCTTGTGCTCATGTGCGCCGAGCGTAACGCCCGACGAGCAAGCGGGGCGGTGACCAGGGGTGACACGGCCCGCTGGACGTGCAGGTCAGCGGCCCGCCCACGTGACGACCCATCCCATGGCGCCGCCCTGGGGACCTCCCCGGGAAACGGTCAGCGGCGCTTGCGCACGGCCACGAGGGAGCCGGCCAGCTCCCGGGAGTACTCCTCGAACATCCGCTGCATCTCGAACCGAGATCGGTCGCTCAGTTCACCCGAGACGTTGAACGTGGCGGAGGCGTTGATGACCACCGGCGCCCCAGCGCCGGCGCCGGCCAGCCCGCCGCCAGAGCCGCCGGCGCGGAGCGAGGCGGCCCTGGCGAGGCCGAGGTCGAGGTCGGCGGGCAGGGCCACCAGCGAGCGCGTGGCGCCGTTCACCCGCCGGGCCAGGTCCTCGAGGCCCATGGCGTAGCCCTCGCCCACGTCGCGACCCATGTCCCGGGCGACCCGGGAGGGGGAGCCGATCCGCAGCAGGCGCTTGGCGGCGTCGATCGGGGCGGTGATGACGTCCTTGATGACCTGGCCGACCCGCCCGGCCAGGCCCCGCACCCCGTCGATGAAGCCCTGGATGATGTCCCGCCCGAGGTTGGCGAGGCGGTCCCGGAGGTTGCCGATGGCGCCGAGGATCCGCCCGGGCAGCTCCCGGAAGAAGGCCACCCCGGCGGCGACCCTGTCGCCGATGGAGGCCACGAAGCCGGCCAGGGCACCTGCCACCCGGCCCGGCAGCCCGGCGAAGAAGCCCACGGCCGAGGCCAGGGCGCCGGCGATGCCCGGCACAACTTGCTCGCGCAAGAAGTTGACCGGCCGGGACAGGAAGCCGACCACGGCGCCCACGACGTCGCCCACGACGCGGCGGATCGTGTCGAAGTGGATGACGAAAAGGGCCGCCAGGCCCACGACGGCAGCGACCACGGCGGCCACCGGGGCCAGCGGGAGCCCGAGGGCGGCGGCCACGGCGCCGAGCAGGGCCACGACGGGGCCCAGGGCGACCTTCACGAGCCCTACCACGGTGATGATGGCGCCGAAGATGGGGCCGATCACGGCCGCGGCGCTCGCCAGGGCCAGGAAGGCCCCCACCAGCTCGGCCAGGAAGGGGACCTTCTCGAGCAGCGTGGCCACCGCCCCGGCCACGGCGGTGAAGGCCTCGACCAGCAGTCCGAACGCGCCCGTGTCGGCCAGCGCCGTGAACACCCTCAGCACCTCCGTGGCCAGCGTCACCAGCGTCGAGAGGAAGCCGGCGTCGGACAGGCGGGCGAACAGCTCCGCCACGGCCGGGAGCAGCTCGTCGCGAATCTGGCCGATGAGCTCGGCCGTGCCCGGCGTGGCCGCCAGCCCGGCGAATCCGGCCACGATGTCGCCGATCAGGCCGGCGGTCTGCTCGAGCACCGGCCGGGCCCGCTCGAAGAAGTCGCCGATGGCGCGGGAGCCCTCCAGCGACGAGGTGAAGGCGGCGGCCCGGCCGGTGAGGGCGTCGAAGCTGGCCAGCAGGTCACGGCCGAGGTCGGCGCCTCCGCCGAGCACGTCGACGAAGATCGTCCCGAGGTTCTGCGCGATGGAGATCAGCCGCTCGACGGTGGCCCGGGTCTGGTCGAAGAAGCCGGCCAGCTCTCCCGAGGCCCGGGAGGAGGCCAGGAACTCCCGCACCATCTCCGAGGCCCGCACCGCGGTGTCGGCGAGGAACTGGGCGAGCGGGCCGGCGGCCACGGCCACGTGGCGCAGCGCGTCGCCCAGGTTCAGGGCCACGGTGCCGGCGGAGCCGAGCAGGGCGGTGTTGCGCTCGGCCACCGTGGCCAGGTCGGCCCGGAACAGCGGCGAGGTGACCAGGTCGGCCGAGCGGTCGATGAAGGACCCGATCTCGCTCGCCGCCCCGGCCACGGCCTCGCGCAGCACTGGAAAAAGCGGCTCGACCCGTCGCAGCCCGTCGTGCAGCGAGCCGAGGATGGGCCCGGCCGCCACCTGGCGCAGCTCCTCGAGGCGGGGGCGGAGATCGGCGATGTGGCGGGCCAGGCGCTGGGCCGGCTCGGGCAGGCCCTCCAGGGCCTCGGAGAACTTGTCCAGGTCCCCCGACAGCCCGGCCGAGATGGCGTCGGACAGGCCGATGGTGGCCAGGCGAACCGCCCCGATGGCGGTACCGGCGGCGATGCCCGCAGGGGCGGCTGCGCCGACCAGGCCGACGAGGGGGGCGAGGGCGCCCGTGAGCGCCACGGCGCCGGCGGCGAGCGAGGCAGGGGCGGCGGCGCCGACCAGGCCGACGAGGGGGGCGAGGGCGCCCGTGAGCGCCACGGCGCCGGCGGCGAGCGAGGACGCCGCAGCGGCGGCCGTGCCCAGGCCGCCCACCAGGGCGGGCAGCTTGAGCTGGCGCAGGCCGACGCCGAGGCCGGCGGCGACCTCGTCGGTCCTCTTGAAGGCGGCGCGGAGCCGGTCGATCCCCGAGGTGTCCACGTCCACCTTGACGCGGGCGCGCCTCCCGTCGAGGTCCCTGACCGCGGCGGCGATCCGCCCCAGGCCAGCCCGGGCGCTGCCGGTGCTGGCGTCGACGTCGACCGAGGCCGCCGCCCCGTCGAGGCCCCGGAGGTCCCGGGTGACGCCGGCCAGCCCGTCGCGGGCCCGGGCCACATCGGCGTCGACGTCGACGTCGACCCGCTGGTCGTCGAGGGCGGCGGCCGCTCGCCGCACGGAGTCGACCGCGTCCTCGACCTGGTCGAGGTCCCTGGTGGCATTTCGTAGCGTTCTCGCCAGGTCCCGACCCTCGGCCCGCAGCCGAAACAGGGAGTTCTTCTACGGCCATCGCGGGCGAACGCTACGGCGCTGATGGGACACCAGCGGTGACGAGAGGGTGACGAGGGCCGGAAAAGAGCAGGTCAGCGGTGCGTCAGGGGAGGACCAGTCCCAAGAGCCTCCATCCGCCTGACACCCGGCCAGGCGACGAGCGGCCGAAGGAGCCACGGATCGGCCGTCGATCGACGTCTCCGGGCCTGCGGGGCCGCCGACGGGTGGGATACGGGCGGGCGGGGGCCTGGGAGACGCTCAGGCGCAGCCACAGGGGGCCGAGGCTCCAAGCCCCGGGAGGCCTCGGGTCGGTCAGGCCTGCTGGCGCCACCCCCACCGCCGGCGGAGGGTTGGGTCCGGCGGCGGTGGCTCCTCCTCAGCTACCGCTGGCGCCGGTAGCCGGTGTGCGCCGCGGCGGGGCGGGGGGTCGACGGGACACCGAAGCGGCGCCGGTCGACGTCGGTCAGGCCGTGGTCGTCGCAGAGCAGACAGCCGTAGACGCGCCAGCGGCCGGGCTTCGGACAGCCGGTGTGCTCACAGGGTCCGCGGCGGGGCTCCTCGGGGGCGGTCACAGCCCCAGCCCTCGCAGCAGGCGGCGGGTGAGTCCGAAGCTGGCCCGGTAGGCCCGGCGCCGGATGAGGCGCCGGCCGAGCGCTCCCGGGCCCCGGGCGATGGCCGAGACGTCGCCACCGATGCGGGCGAGGCGGAGCAGGAGACGAAGCACAGCGACCTCCCGAAGGCCACCGGCCACCGGCGCCGGTCGCCGGGCTGGATACCGCTCAGGCTACCGGTGGCACCCGCATGGCTGCGGCACCAGCGGGCAGGCTCATCGGCTCAGGCGGGGCGGGTGGCCTCGCCGGCGGCGTAGGCGGCGGCGTAGTCGTCCATCATCCGCTCCGGGGCCACCGCAGCGGCGGGGATGCCGTAGGCCTGGTCGCGCATCCACCACGGCTGCCCAAGGCCGTCGAGCTCGTCGAGGTCGCCCGACCAGGCGCCCCGCCAGCCTCGGGCCATCTCGCCCTCCCGGGCCCGTCTCCAGCCCACAACGTAGGTCGACAGGCCCCCGTTTCTCCAGGCGAGCAGCTCGTCCTCGACTTCAGGACCCGGCACCAGCGTGTTCGGGCTCAGGAGGACCACGACCTCGGCCCGGGCCCGTCGGAGCTTCTCGTCGGCGTGCACCCGGCCACGTTACCGAGGGGGTGAGACGGCGCCGGCTCGATGCACTCGGCGAGGGGGTGCCGCCGGCGGCACCCCCGGCGGGGGGGTCACCAGGGCGCTCGGCGGATCCATCCGAGCGGCCGGTAGGCCAGGCGCTCGGCCCGTTGCTCGGCGAGCTCCTCGACCTGCTCGTCCAACCAGGCGTCCAACTCGGCGCCTCGCCGGCGGCCCCAGGCGGCGTCGAGGAGCCGCCGCCGGCCCTCCGGAGTGGAGGTGTCGAAGGGGTCCGAGTCGTCGTCGCCGGCGAGGCGCTCGGCCAGGCCAGGGGGGGCGGCGTTATCGGACGGTTGCGCGTGTGTTGCGCCCTGACCAGCACTTTTGCCAGCCGGCGCAACAGCAGGGGCCGGCGGTTGCACCGCCTTAGCGCCGGATAGCGCCGGTGGTGCGCCGCCCTCCGCCGGCTGTCGCCAGCGCTCCCGGGCGATGTGGCGAGCCACCGTGGACC
>JADDRA010000116.1:0-2706 GCA_016781105.1 Actinomycetota bacterium
GTCATCGTACCAACACCCGAGGCCGTCGGCAGCTCATTCCGGTACCTGTTCCCCGGGCACCAGCGGCCCCACCGCCCCGATGGCCTGGAGGTAGTCGAGCTGGGCGTCGAGCACGGCCGCCACCTGGTCGGCGCTGAGCTCGAGGTCCACCTCCTTGGCTCTCGCCAGCACCGCGTCGATTGCTTCGCGGCCTCCCACCACGATCAGCTCCTCGGGGGCGGTCGCTCCCGGGTCACCGGGGGGCGCGGTCACCCCCGAGAGCCCCAAGGCTGCGAGCTCATCGAGGTTCCAGCGAAGGATCTGACCAACGTCGTCGTGGCTGAGCACCGCCGAGACCTCGAAGGGCACCTGGCTGGACACCCATTCGACGGCCTCGTCAATGTCGAACACCGGACGGGGCGCTTCGCCCGCCAACCGGCTCGACTCCCGCCCGATCACCACCGCGGCGATGACGAAGACCGACACCAGGGCCAGGACCGCGAACAGCGCCAGCATCAGCGGCGAAGCCTACCGACGGTCCTCGTCGCTACCATCGACCGCGTGCCCGAGCTCGCCTATCGCGACGACCGGGCGGAGGTCCACGCCATGGTGGTGGGACCGCTCGCCACCAACGTCTACGTGCTGCGGTGCCGGCGCACGGGCGAGGCGGTCCTGATCGACGCAGCCGACCGACCCGACCTGCTCCTCGCGCAGAGCGACGCCCTCGGGGTCCGTTCGGTGCTCCAGACACACGGCCACCGCGACCACATCGGGGCCGTGACCGCGATGCGCGCCGCCGGCTACCCCGTGGTCGTCGGCGCCGGTGACGCTCCCCTGCTGCCGGGCTACGACGAGATCCTCGACGACGGGGCGGTCGTGGAGGTCGGCGAGCTGCAGGTGCGCACCCTAGCCACCCCCGGGCACACCCCCGGCTCGTTGTGCTTCGAGGTGCACGGCGCCGACCTCCTTCTCTCCGGCGACACCCTGTTCCCGGGCGGCCCGGGCGCCACCGGCGGCGATCCCACCCGCTTTGCCTCGATCATCCACCACATCGAGACCAAGCTGTTCAGGCTCGCTCCCGACACCGTGGTGCTCCCCGGGCACGGGCCCGCTACCACCATCGGCACAGAGCGCCCCCACCTCCCCGCCTGGATCGCTCGCGGGTGGTAGCTCTGGACATGGAGGCGGAGCCGACCCCGAGCGGGCCGGCGGCCCAAGTGGCCATCCGACGGCCGGGTGCGGGAGCGGGGCGAGCTCCCCCGGCTGCTCAGCTGGGGGCGAGCTGGCCTCGCAGCGCCCCGTTGGGGAACTCGGCGTTGTGAACGTTGAGGTAGAAGGCGGCCGGGTTGGTCTCGATGCTGTCGATGAGGGTCATGTCCGCCTCTGCACAGCCGTCGATCGCCCCCTCGGTGGGCGCCTGGAGCGGGACCACGACGGGGCCGGCGACAGCGGCGTCGCCCTCGTGGATGTGGGCGGCGGTCGGAGGGTCGATGCCGGTGACGGTGATGTCGTAGCAGATCCTCCCCTCGGCGGGCTCGAGGAAGACGTTGGCGAAGCCGTCGCCGTCGTAGTCGCCGGGACCGGGCACCTCGGCAGCGCCGGTCAGCGGGATGTTCTCGAGCACGATCTCCTCGGATACCCCGCCTGGGGGCGTCCCCGTGGCATCGCCGACGACCGTGGTCGACGTGGACGGCACTTCGAGGGCGGGGTCCTGACCTGATCCACAGGCGACGAGCACCAGGCCAGCACCGACCAAACCCGCGGTGAACAGTCGATGACGACGCACGGGCTCGACCCTACCAATCTCCCCCAGCGGGGGCCGAAACCTTTCCCCTATCCCCGTAGTGCTAATACACTGAGGAGGTGGAGTCGTCGACCTCGCCCCCTCTGTTCGTCATTGACGACCTGCACGTCGCCGTCGATCCCGAGGGCAGCGGAGCCGCCATCGAGATCCTCAAAGGCGTCGACCTGACCGTGGGCGCCGGCGAGGTCCACGCCCTGATGGGGCCCAACGGCTCGGGCAAGTCGACGCTGGCCAATGCCCTGCTCGGCAACCCGGACTATCAGGTGACCTCGGGGCGGCTCCTGTTCAAGGGCGACGACATCACCCACTGGGACACCGACGTGCGGGCCAAGGCCGGCATCTTCCTGGCCTTCCAGTATCCCCAGGAGATCCCCGGGGTACCGGTGCGCTCCTTCCTCCAGCAGGCCCTCGGCGCTCGCCGGGGGATCGCCGACCTCTCGGCGCTCGAGACCCGGTTGGCGATCATGGAGTGGATGCAGCGCCTCGACATGGATCCGTCCTTCGCCGACCGCTACCTCAACGAGGGCTTCTCGGGAGGCGAGAAGAAGCGCAACGAGATCCTGCAGCTGGCCATGCTCGAGCCCGACCTCGCCATCCTCGACGAGACCGATTCCGGCCTCGACATCGACGCCCTGCAGGTGGTGGCCAAGGGGGTGCAGGAGGTGCGCCGTGACCGGCCCCACCTCGGCGTGGTGGTCATCACCCACTACCAGCGCATCCTCGACCTGCTGCGCCCCGACGTCGTGCACATCCTCGTCGACGGGCGCATCGTGGAGAGCGGCGGGCCCGAGCTGGCCGAGCGTCTGGAGGAGGAGGGCTACGAGCCGTGGCAGCGATGAGCCCGGTGGCGGACCTTCCGTCCCGCCTCGACGTCCTCGACGTGGCCGCCATCCGCGCCGAGTTCCCCATCTTCGAGCGCTGTC
>JADDRA010000116.1:2749-6061 GCA_016781105.1 Actinomycetota bacterium
AAAGCCCCGCGCCGTCATCCAGGCCATGGCCGGCTACTACGAGTCGTGCCACGCCAACGTGCACCGCGGGGTGTACGCCCTGGCCGAGGAGGCCACCAGCCGCTACGAGCAGGCTCGAGCCGCCGTCGGCCGGTTCATCCACGCGCCGTCGACGAGGGAGGTGGTGTTCACCAAGAACGCCACCGAGGCCCTCAACCTGGTCGCCTTTGCCTGGGGGCGGGCCAACCTCGGGCGAGGTGACGTCGTGGTGCTCACCGAGATGGAGCACCACGCCAACCTCGTCCCCTGGCTCATGGTCGCTGAGCAAGTGGGCGTCGAGCTCCGCTACCTCGGCATCACCGACGAGGGCCACCTCGACCTCAGCAGGCTCGAGGCCACCCTCGAGGGGGCCAAGGTGGTCGCCCTCACCGCCATGTCCAACGTGCTCGGCACCCTGAACCCCGTCCGCCGGGTGGCCGACGCCGCCCACGATGCCGGGGCCGTGGTCGTGGTCGACGCCAGCCAGTACGTTCCCCACCTCCCCACAGACGTGACCGCCCTCGGCGCCGACTTCCTCGCCTTCACCGGCCACAAGATGCTGGGCCCGACTGGCATCGGCGTCCTGTGGGGCCGGGAGGCCGTGCTCGAGGCCATGCCACCCTTCCTCGGTGGCGGCGAGATGATCCGCGACGTCCGCCTCGACGGCTACACCCCCAACGAGCTGCCGTGGAAGTTCGAAGCCGGCACCCCGCCCATTGCCGAGGCGGTCGGGCTGGCTGCGGCGATCGAGGTGCTCGACGGCATCGGCATGGACGCGGTGCGGGCGCACGAGATGGCCCTCACCGGCTACGCCCTGGGTGCCCTCGACGCCCGCTTCGGCTCCGACCTCGTGGTGCATGGCCCTCGCACCCCCGGCGACCGGGGGGGTGTGCTGTCGTTCGGGTTCAAAGACGTCCACCCCCATGACGTCGCCCAGGTCCTCGACGAGTCGGGGATCTGCGTGCGCGCCGGCCACCACTGCGCCAAGCCCCTGCTGCGCCGGTTGGGCGTCAGCGCCACCACCCGGGCATCGTGGTACCTCTACAACGACGAGTCCGACGTCGAGGCCCTCGCCCAGGCTCTCGACGCCTGCTCCGACCTGTTCTGCCTCTGACTCGCAGGAGATTCCGATGTCCGGCCTAGAAGACCTCTACCGAGAGATCATCCTCGACCACTACCGCAACCCGCGCAACCGTGGTGAGCTCGCCTGCCCACCGGCCCGGCGGGCCGAGGGGTTCAACCCGCTGTGCGGTGACGAGATCGTGGTCTACCTCGACGTCGATGCCCAAGGCCGGGTGTCCGACGTGAAGATCGCCGGCCAGGGTTGCTCGATCAGCCAGTCGTCGGCGTCGATGATGTCGGCCGCGGTCAAGGGTCGGACCCTCGACGAGGTGCGGGCGCTGAACCGGGCGTTCAAGGCCCTCATGACCATCCACGAGTCCCGCCTGGAGCACGACGAGGGCGATGGCAGCGGCACCGACACACCAGTCCCCGATCCCGCCGTCGACCTGGGCGACCTGGCCGCCCTCCAGGGGGTCGTGCGCTTCCCGGTCCGCATCAAGTGCGCCACCTTGGCCTGGAACACCCTCACGACCGGCCTCGAAGAGCTCGCCCCCTCGGCGTGATCTGCTGGCTGGTCGATGGCTCCAACGTCGTGGGGGCCAGGCCGGACGGGTGGTGGCGCGACCGGCCGCGCGCGTTCGCCCGCCTGACCGAGGAGCTGGCCGGGTTCGCCCGGATCACCGGCGACGAGATCACCGTGGTCTACGACGGTACCGAGCCGGAGGCGGCCGCCCAATGGCCGGGCGTCGAGGTGGTGGCCGCGCCCTCGGCTGACGACCGCCTGGTCGAGCTGGCCAGCGCCGACGCCGAGCCGGCGTCGCTCACCGCGGTCACGTCCGACCGAGAGCTGGCCGACCGCTTGCGCAGGACGGGGGCGGTGGTGGTGGGAGCAGGATCGTTCCGGCGCCTGCTGGACGAGAGCGGCCGCTGAACGTGGCCCCCGGGCTCGTCGTGCTCGGCCAGGTGGCGTCGGTCAACGTGGGTCGGGTCCGGCCCGTCGAGCACCGGGGACGCATGCGCCCGACGGGCATGTGGAAAGAGCCGGTCCCCCATCGGGTCGCGGCAAGGGGGGTCAACCTCGACGGCGACGAGCAGGCCGACCGCCGGATCCACGGGGGGCCGGACAAGGCGGTGTACGCCTACGCCGTGGCCGACTACGTGTGGTGGCAGCGCGAGCTCGGGCGGCGTCTCGATCCCGGAACGTTGGTGGAGAACCTCACGCTGGCCGGGATCGACCTCGGCGCCGCGGTGGTGGGAGAACGGTGGCTGGTGGGCTCGGCCGAGCTCGCGGTGTGCCAGCCGCGAAGGCCCTGCTGGAAGCTCGGCGTGCGCATGGGAGACGACCGCTTTCTCGACCGCTTCGACGCCGCCGGCCGCCCCGGTGCCTACCTGCGCATCGCCGGCGAGGGTGAGCTCGGCGCCGGCGACGATGTCCTCCTCGTGCACCGCCCCGACCACGGGGTCACCATCGACCTCGTCCACCGCGCCTCCCGCGACCCATCGCTGTTCCCCGCCGTGCTCGCCGCCCCCGAGCTGCCCGATCGGCTGCGAGCCCGGATGGCAGGTGGTTAGGACGCCGACCGGCCGGCGGCGGCGCAGGCGCGGGCAAGGGCGAAGCAGGCGTCGGTGATGCCGCCGGCGGCGTGGCTGACGATGTCGACGGTCACCGTGTTCCACGAGTTCGACCAGTCCGGGTGGTGATTCAGCTTCTCGGCGGCCAACGCCACACGCGTCATGAACCCGAAGGCCTCGCTAAAGTCGGCGAAGGTGAACGCCCGGTGGAGCCTGCCGTCGACCACCTCCCACCCGGGCAGCTCGCCCAGGCGCCTGCGCACCTCGGCGTCACCCAGCGGACCAGCCACCGATTACTCCCCCTCGTCGGTGAAGCCGGCGTAGCCGCTGGCCTCCAGCCGGTCGGCCAGCTCGGGTCCCCCGCTCATGACGACCCGGCCCCGGGCCAGCACGTGCACGGCATCGGCACGCAGGACGCTGAGCAACCGGCGGTAGTGGGTGATGGCCAGCACGCCGAGGCCGCGCTCCTCGGTCTCGGCCTCCACCCGCCGGGCCACCTTCCGCAGGGCGTCGATGTCGAGCCCCGAGTCGATCTCGTCGAGGATGGCGATCCTGGGCTGGAGCACGCCGAGCTGCAGGGTCTCGTTCCGCTTCTTCTCCCCGCCGGACAGGTCGACGTTCACCGGGCGGGACAAGAAGCGCTCGTCGAAGCCGATGCGC
>JADDRA010000116.1:6087-6223 GCA_016781105.1 Actinomycetota bacterium
CACGTCGCCACCCCCCCGCCCCACCGCCACCAGTGCCTCCTCCAACACGTCGGCCAGCGCCACCCCCGGGACCTCGGTCGGGTACTGCATGGCGGAGAACAACCCGGCGGCGGCCCGCTCCCAGGGCTCGAGGGCG
>JADDRA010000022.1:0-1902 GCA_016781105.1 Actinomycetota bacterium
CCAGCGGGCCCCGGGCCAGGACCGAGCGGGTGCCCAGGCCGGGGCCGGCGTAGGCCACCACCTCGGTGGGCGTGCGGGCTCCGCTGCGCACCGCCACCAGCGCCGAGCCCTCCCAGCTCAGCCCCCCGTGCACGCCCCGGCCCAGCTCCTCCACCCGGTCGCTGTGCCGGTCGAGCACCAGGATCGAGCCGAAGCCCCCCTCGTTGCGGGCCACGGCCAGCGACCGCCCGTCGGGAGACCAGGCGAAGGAGCGGGCCCCGGCGCCCCAGGTGGGGCCGCCGTGCTCGTGGGCCTCGGGGTGGACGGGGCGCGCCCCACCCTCGGGCCGGCCGGCCCACACGTTGGACCAGCCCGAGGCGTCGCTCAGGTAGCCGAGGGTGCCGTCGGGGGCGACGCGAGGCTGGGCCACGGCGACGCCCTCACCGCCGGCCAGGGTGACGACCGGACCGGAGCCGTCGGCGGCCCGGGCGACGATGCGGCTGGCGTCCCAGGGCATGGCCGGGACGTCCCACTCGTGCCACACCACCTGCTGCCCGTCGCTCGTCCAGGTCGGGTCGAGGCAGAAGTCGGCGCCGTCGGACACCAGCACCGGCCAGCGGGCCTGGGTCCCCCGGGGGCCCAGCGAGACGACGCCGACGTGGTGGGTGTCGACCACGTAGGCGACCTTCGTCCCGTCGGGGGCCACGGCCGGCGCCCGCGCCGGACCGTGCTCGACCAGGCGGCGCGGTGGCGCCCCGGACGCGGGCTGGAGCCACAGGCCCCCGTCGACGGCGGCGTAGACCAACCCCGAGCCGTCGGCCAGCCAGTCGAAGGTCCCGCCCCCGTAGGCCCTCGACGGGCAGGGCGGCGGGTCGGAGGTCACCGTCCGCTCGGGACCGGGATGCAGGTGAGCGTCGGTCCCGGCGTGCAGGTCCACCAGCACCAGGTGCGCCCGCCCTCCGGCGGTGGCCACGAAGGCCACCCGCTGCCCGCCCGGCGCCAGCCGCGGTTCGCCCAGCGTGCGCCCGCGGGCGCACAGGGCCGCCGTCACCCGGGGCGAGGCGGCGGGCGGGGCGGGCACGGCCAGAGCTTGCCAGCCCGGGCCGGTCCTTTCGTCAGTCAGGCGACGGGTAGTGACGCGCGCCCGCGTCGTGCCCGAGTCGTCCACCCCCCGGAGGTCGGTTGTGCTCTTCAATCCCGACGAACGCGGCATCCCCTCGACGAGCAGGTCCGCACCTGGTCCCAGCTCAACTCCCAGCCCTACGACAAGATGGCGGTCGACCCCTACACCCGCTGTCGCATCATCGCCATGAACGGGATCGAGGTCGAGTCGATCATGTTCTCGCACCAGTTCAACCGCCACACCGACGTGCCCGAGGTCAAGGAGAAGCTCGCCGAGGTGCGCCGCGTCGAACAGCAGCAGCAGAAGGCGATCAACTGGCTGACCCCGGTGACGAGACCACCCTGGAGGTGACGCTGGGCTACGAGCAGGTGGCCGTCGACCTCACCGCCTGGGTCGCCCAGCAAGAGCCCGACCCCTACCTGACCCAGACCTACGAGTACAACGAGTGCTACCTCTACTACAGCTTCATGCAGCAGGAGTCCGACGCGGGCGTGCAGGCGTTGTGGGAGCTGCACCTCAACATGGAGATCGAACAGCTCCGCCAGGCGTGCGAGGTGATGAAGCGTCAGACCGGGATGGAGCCCGAGCAGATCCTGCCCGCCGAGATCCCCGAGCCGATCGTCTTCCAGACCAACAAGGCCTACGTGCGCCAGGTGCTGGCCGACCAGTGCGACCTCACGGCGCTGGGCACCGGGTACGTCTGGGACGCCCACGAGCGCTTCCTGGCCAACCTGGCCCCGGTCAACGGCTCCGACGGCAACCAGGCGATCCCGAGCGAGCAGGTCATCGACGAGGATCGA
>JADDRA010000022.1:2018-20661 GCA_016781105.1 Actinomycetota bacterium
CAGGCGATCCCGAGCGAGCAGGTCATCGACGAGGATCGAGCCCGCTCCGGCCGCGACTACCGCATCGAGACGGTGGGGCTCAACCCATCCCCCGCCTCCAGCGGGCCAGCTGAGTCCCGACCCGAGCGAGGAGACCACATGCCCACCCCCGTGATCACCCCCTGGACCGGCGCGACCACGACGCCGGCCCCGATGACCACTGTCCACCCGACCAGACCGTCACCGACGACGACCTCGAGGGCTTCGCCGCGGTAGAGGCCTCAACGGGCCGTTCCTGGCCGGCGCCCTGCCGGCCTTCGTCACCCACGAGCGGGACGGGATCGATCTGTTCACCGCCCTGGCCGCGACCACGGCCAGCCCGGTGCGCAAGACCCGCTACCACGCCTTCGCCGAGGCCGCCGACGCGGCCGCCACCAGCCAGGCCCAGCTCATCACCGACCTCGGAGGCAACCCCAACTACGCCGGGCACCTCGCCCGGTTGACCGAGGTGCTCGACACCAAGCTGCTCGAGGCCTTCCTGCTGGCCGGCTCCAGCGACGCACCCTCGACATGCTCACGGTCCAGGCGACCTTGATCGCCGGGACCGCCTCCCTGGCCTACGTGGAGCTGTTCGACCAGCTCCCCAGGAGATGTCGGGCGACAGCCAGGCGCGGGACCAGATCGCCGGGACCATGAGCGGGATCAGGGGACCCATCGAGGAGCAGGTGGCCTGGGCCAAGCAGGCCAGCAGCACGATGGTCCTGACCATGGTCCAGCACCCGCTCATGGAGGGCGCCATGTCCAAGGGCAAGGACATGATGCGAACCCTCCAGGAGAAGCTGAGTAGGCCCGGCACCGGGGACGGACCGCCGCTCGGGTCCTTCCGAGCGACGAAAACGGCTCAAGGACCGGGCTCGTCCGGCCGATCAGAGCTTCATGACCCAGCTGATGGAGCCCCGATCCGAGGACCGCACGGCCACCCGGCAGCGTCCGGTTCGTCCCCCGCGCCAGGCGCGCGTCCCCCAGGTGGTGCCCCTGTGGCGCCGCGTCGTGCCCGCCCTGGCCATCGCCGTGATGGTCATGGCCTACGTCTACGCCACCGTGCCCTTCACCTTCGCCGGCGCCGTCGAGTGCCACCAGCACGGCCTGTTCGGGGCCAGGCCCGCTCCGGGAACGCCGGCCGGCGCCATCATCGGTGACATGGATCGCCGGTGCGCCGACACCGGCAACAGCCGCATCGCCATGGCCGCCACGACGGCCGGACTGGCGGCGGTGGTCGGCCTGGCCGGCGCCTTCGCCCCCACCACCGCCGAGCTCAACGCTCGGGCGCTGGTCGAGGGTGGTGCCGACGCCTCGGTCGAGTCCCGGCGACGCCGTTCCCGCCCGGTACCCGCCGGAGCCTCCCGCTGACCCTCCCACCCCGCGCCGCACACCCCTCGCGCGGCCCGGGTCCCCTGCCAACCGCCCCGCCCTCACCGGCGGGGCGGTGGCGCGACGGGGCGCGCTACTGTCCGAGGTGATGAGCCCCGCGCAACCGCAGCTGGTCCCCGACCGCAACCTCGCCCTGGAGCTGGTCCGGGTCACGGAGGCGGCGGCGCTGGCCGCCTCGCGCTTCATGGGGCGGGGCGACAAGCTGGCCGCCGACGGGGCTGCCGTCGACGCCATGCGCAGCGTGCTGGGCTCGGTGCCCATGGACGGGATCGTGGTCATCGGCGAGGGCGAGAAGGACGAGGCGCCCATGCTCTACAACGGCGAGCACATCGGCGACGGCACCCCGCCGGCCACCGACATCGCCGTCGACCCCATCGACGGGACCACCCTCACCGCCCTCGGCCGGGGCAACGCCCTGGCGGTCATCGCCGTGTCCGAGCGGGGATCGATGTTCGACCCCGGGCCCTGCGTCTACATGGAGAAGATCGCCGTGGGTCCCGAGTGCGCCGGCGTCATCGACATCACCCGCTCCCCCACCGACAACCTGAAGGCGGTGGCCAAGGCCAAGGGCGACGCGGTCGAGAACCTGACCGTGGTCATCCTCGACCGCCCCCGCCACGAGGAGCTCATCAACGAGGTGCGGGCCGCCGGCGCCCGCATCCGGCTCATCCCCGACGGTGACGTGGCCGGCGCCCTGCAGACGGCGTGGCCCGAGGCCGGCGCCGACATCCTCTTCGGGATCGGCGGCACCCCCGAGGGGGTCATCAGCGCCGCCGCCCTCAAGTGCATGGGGGGCGACCAGCAGGGCAAGCTCTGGCCCCGCAACGACGACGAGCGCCGAGCCGCCCTCGACGCCGGCTACGACCTCGACGCCGTGCTCGGCATCGACGACCTGGTGTCGGGTGCCAACTGCTTCTTCGCCGCCACCGGGATCACCGACGGGGAGCTGCTCCGCGGCGTGCACTTCCACGAGGGAGGCGCCACCACCCAGTCCCTGGTGACCCGGGCCAGCTCCGGCACCGTGCGCTACGTCGAGGCCCGCCACCGCACCAAGAAGGTCGACCAGATCTGATCTGACCAGGATCGGAGGTGCCAACCTCTCCCCGGCCAGCCAGGACTTCTGGCTCACCGGGTTCCCCCGGATCAGTCCCGACGTCCTCACCCGTGACCAACCGCATCGACCGACTGCGTCCTCGCCGGCGGTGGTGCTGGCCTGCCCGGCGGAACCCACCACCGGGGGCGTGCGCATCGACGGCGTGGGCCAGGTCTTCATCCGCGTCGACCGCGACGCGGTAGTGGGGCGGCTGCAGCAGCCCGTCAGGCGCCGCCAGGGCTGACCGCGTCCAGCTCGTGCCCGAGCGCAGAGGGTGGGCGGCGAGCCTCCCGCGACGGGTTCGTCAGCGCTCCCGCACCCGCCGGGCTTCCGGCAGGCTCGGCGGCTCTTCGGCCGGGTCGAGCCGGCGGGGAGGCTCTGGGAACGGCGCCGGCTCTACATCCTCGATCGCGGTGGCCATGAATTCCCGCCACACGGACGCGGCGGCCGAGCCACCAGTGAGACCACGAACGGGTTGGGCGGCATCAGGGCGCCCCAACCAGGTCGCCACCGACAGCGTGGGCACGACGCCCACGAACCATGCATCGGCGTTCTCCTGGGTGGTCCCGGTCTTGCCGGCCGGCTTCCAGCCGGGAAGCTGCGCTGCCTCACCCGTGCCCTCGGCTACCGCCTCCTGCAACATCTTCGTCATGGTGCCCGCCACTGCCGGATCGAGCACCCGCTGGGGCTCCGGTTCCCGGCGGAGCAGCTCCCGCCCGTGAGGATCGGTGACACGGGTCACGACCGTGGGAACGGTGCGCCGGCCACCAGTCGCCAGCACGGCGTAGGCCGACGCCATCTCCAGCGGCGACACGCCTCGGCTCAGCGCGCCGAGGGCCAACGCCGGGCCCCGCTCAGGCGCCGACCCCATCGCCGCCTCGACGTCGATGCCGAGACGGCGGGCGACGTCGACGATCGGCTCGGTACCGGTGGCCACCGCCACCTGGGCCAAGGCGGTGTTGACGCTCGACGCCAGCGCCTCCTCCAGGTCCACTGCGCCATGGTCGGCGCCGCCGAAGTTGTCGACGGCCCAGTGACGGCCAGGGGCGTACTCGATCTCCACCGGGCCGTCGCCGGCCAGCTCCTGCCCGGGCCGCAGCCCGGCCTCGAGGGCAGCGATGGCTGCCAGTGGCTTGAAGGTGCTGCCCGGCTGACGGCGGCCTTGGGCCGCCAGGTCGAAGTTCTCCATCCCGGGCGGGTTGGCGCTGACGAGCGCCCGGACTCGCCCCTGGTGCGGATCGACGGCGGCCAGAGCGCCACCGAGGCCGGGCCAGGGCGCCAACCCGTCGTGGACGGCACGAGTGGCGGCTGCCTGCAAGTGCGGGTCGATGCTGCTCTCGATCCGCAGCCCGCCGGTGGCCAGGCGCTGCGACCGCTCCTCCACGGTCGCTCCCAGGGCGGGCTCGGCGAGCAGCTCCCTGCGCACGGCCTCGGCCAGCAGCGGGTCGGTGGCCTCGGGCGATGGTGGCACCACCTCGAGCGGCACCGCCTGGAACCTCTCGGCGGCCGCCGGCTCGACAACGCCGTGCTCGGCGGCGATGCGCAGCACGGCATCTCGCCGCTGCCGGGCAGCTTCAGGATGCACCCGGGGATCGCTCGAACTGGGGGAGCGGATGAGCCCGACGAGCAACGCCGCCTGGTCGGGCGACAGGTCGGCTACGGCCACGCCGAAGTACTCCTGGGCGGCGGCCGCCACGCCGTAGGCCCGTGAGCCGAGGTACACCTGGTTCAGGTAGTACTCGAGCAGCTCAGGCTTGGCGTAACGCTCTTCGAGGGCCACCGCGTGCAGCAGCTCGTCGACCTTGCGGACCAGCGTGCGATCGTCGCCGGCGAAGTTCTCCTTGGCGAGCTGCTGGCTGATGGTGGAGCCACCCTGCGCCACCTCGCCGGCGCGGACGTTGGCCAGCGCGGCCCGCACCATGCCCTCGCCGTCCCATCCCGAGTGGCCCCAGAAGCGCTGATCCTCTACCGCGACCACCATCTCCTTGACCACCTCGGGGATCTCGGGCAGAGGGGCCACCTCCCGGTTGGGTCCGCCGGGTAGCAGCGTCAGCACATCCCCGTTGGGCCCGACGACCGTCGACGGCTCCTCCAACGGCGCGAGGCCGTGCTCGTCCACCTCACCGGCGAAGATGTCGGCGCCGAGGCGCAGTGCCGGTGTCGCCAGCGCCCACAGCAAGGCCACGGTGCTGGCACTGGCCAGCGCGCTGCGACGAAGGACCCGGCTGGCGAGGGCGCGCCCCGTCGCCCGGGCCACGGCGAAGGCTGTCGATGCCATGACGCGTCCCGCGGCGGCAGCACCCCTTCCTCCCTGGCTGAGCCCCCGCCGCAGGCCCGACCGGAAGGTTTGAGCGGTGGTAGGCAACTGCGCCCACGCACGATGCGCAATGGGCACGACGGCGCGCCACACGAGCGCCAGCTGATCGCCGGCGTGGACGAGCGCTCGGTGCACAACGCGCTGAGCGTGCCGACCGGCGATCGGCAACTTGGCCTGTGCCCACCGGCACGCCCGGGTGGCGACGACCGCGCCTTTGGCCAGCCCACGCTGTGCTGCCTCCGCGCACCAGCGGCCCACGGTGAGGATTCGCGCCCCCCCGCTCCACACCACGTAGATGGCCATGAGCAACCACGCGGGGAGCTCGTCGCGTGACGAGGCGGCACGACGAGGTGAGGAGGAAGGGTTGGCGAGGTCACGAGTCGTGACGGGTGGTCTCAGATGGCCTACCGTAACACGTTCGTAATCAAGCAGCCCTCCGCCGACGAGCGTCGCATGGTCGCTCGCTCTGTGGCGTTCGGGCGAGTTCCCGCAAGCCCCAGCCACACCTGATCCCTGTGACAGGACCTTCAAGGAGGCGCAAATGCGTAGGCATCGAGGGAAGGCAGCACTGGTCGGGACGATGGCCGCCGGCCTCTTGACGGCAGGCCTGACGCCCGCGCATGCTCATCCCGCCACACCCGAGAATTTGGAGCTCCTGCGGGAATGCGAATCGGGCGGCAACTACGGCGCCAACACCGGCAACGGCTACTACGGGGCCTATCAGTTCTCGTCCGAGACGTGGACGGGACTGGGCTACGAGCGTCTGCCGCACCAGGCAGCTCCAGAGGTCCAGGACGAAGCCGCGGTGCGGCTGCAGTCCGAACGAGGATGGCGGGCGTGGCCTGCTTGCAACAGGCGGCTCCGGTTCGGCTGACCGTCCCCACGGGCCTGGTCGTCGCCCCAGGAGCTGCTCGTCGCCCGACCCGACGCGCTGACGAACGAGCCGCCGCCAACGGAGGGCGGGCCTCTCAGCGGTCGCGTCGCCGA
Organism: Actinomycetota bacterium; assembly: GCA_016781105.1. Taxonomy (GTDB): domain Bacteria; phylum Actinomycetota; class Acidimicrobiia; order Acidimicrobiales; family CADCSY01; genus JADDRA01. Next base: position 7,826 of record JADDRA010000022.1, read on the forward strand.
GGTCCGTCGCCCAGCGCTTTCTCGCCGGCGCTGCCGTTTCGCTCCTCGGAGAATGCGGCGCTACAACCTGCCGTCAGTGTCGATCACGCCAACCGAACCAGGCGCAAGAGTCGTGAGGACGACGGGCGCTCGAACAGGAGCGGGGATCAGTGGAGCTGGCCCAGGTGGAAGGCCCCACCCTGGTCGTCGGTGCAGTCGGCCGTGATGCCGTAGGGCATCCGCTCGGGGTCGGTGGCCGTGCCCCCCGCGGCTCGCACCGCCTCCACGGCGGTGGCCACGTTGTCGACCGCGAACATGGGCACGACCACCGCCACCTCGGCGCCGCCGTGCATCCCGGCCAGGGGCCACACTCCCTCCACGTTCCAGCCGTCCTCCACCCGCCCCGGGGTGAAGCGCCACCCGAGGACGTGGCCGAAGAAGGTCCGGGCCCGGCCGGTGTCCGGGACCCCGATGGACAGGTAGGCCAACTCGCCGTGGCCAGGGCCGAAGGCCGGCCCTCGTCGGCCCCCACCGTCAGCAGCCTGGGACAGGGAGAACCTCAGGCCCTGATCGTCGAGGCAGTCGGCGACCACCCCGTAGGGCTCCCGGCGGGGATCCCCCGCCTCACCACCGGCGGCTCGCACCCGCTCCACGGCTGCCCCGATGTCGTCGACGGCGAAGCACAGGAGCGTGGTGCGCTGTGCCTGGCCGCCCCAGAGGCTGAGGCGAGGCTCGAGCCCCTCGACCTGACGACCCTGGGAACCACGGTCCTCGAGGACGCGCCATCCGAGCACCGCGGCGTAGAAGGCGGCGGCAGCCTCGACATCGGGGCGCCAGAGGGAGGCGTAGCTCACCTCGCCGTGGCCCGGCCCCGAGCGCGTCGCAGTGGGGGTCGGCGTGCCGGAGAGCAACCAGCGATGGCCGAAGGGGTCGACCACCACCGCGTTGCGGCCGTAGGGGTTGTCGGCCGGAGGCCGGTCGAGGTGGCCCCCGGCCTCGACCACCCGGCGGACGCGTTCATCGACGTCGCTCACCGTCACGTGGAGGGTGACCGCGGTGCCTTCACCCTCGACCGGGGCGGTGAACCCGATGCCGGGGTGCTCGTCGGCCAACATGACCACGCCGCCGGCCAGCTCCAGCTCGGCGTGGCCCACGCGACCGTCGGGCATGACGATGGGCTCGCCCCGGAGTCGGGCCCCGAGGGCGTCGGCGTACCAGGCCAGCGCCCGCCGGGCGTCGCCGACCGCCAGGTACGGGACCACGCCGGCCGTGCCGGAGTCGGAGTGGGTGGGGTTGGGCGAGGTCGGCTCGGGGACGGCCGTGCGAGGCATGTGGGCTCCTTCGGGGAGGTCGAGGGCGCGCTCCAGGCGGGCGCGCAGGCGGGCCGCGAAGTTGGCGTCGGGCTCGACGGGCTCGACCGGGGCGCGCAGCGCGTCGAACGGGTCATGCATCGTCGCCCTCCTCGGCTTCGTAGGCCCGACGGAAGGCGCGGCGGGCTCGCACCAGCAGGCCCTCGGTGGCGTGCACGCTGCGATCGAGGTGCGCCGCCACCTCGGCCACCGGAAGGTCGTCCAGGTACCGCAGCGTGAGGGCGGCCCGGTGGTGGGGGGTGAGCGTGCCGAGGACGTCCCGGGCCCGCAGGGCGTCGAGCCGAGCGTCCCACGGGTCCTCGTGACCGGACGCGGCCCCGGCGTCGACCATGCGCAGGCCTCGCTCCTCCCTGGCCTGGGCCCGCCAGTGATCGACCAACTTGTGGCGGGCCACGCCGATCAGCCACCCGATCGAGAGGGCCGGTGGCTCGCCCGTGCCGGCGGCCCGGGCGGCGGCGAGGAAGGTCTGGGCGCACAGGTCCTCGGCCAGCGTCGCCCGCCCGCACCGGCGCAGCAGGTAGCCGTACACCCGGGGGAGCGCCTCGTCGTAGAGGCTGAGGAGGTCACCTCCCGGATCTCCGACCGCCTTCGCCCCCTGCACTCCCCCACTGTCGCTCGGCGGGAGCATCCTCCGACGCCCGGAGCGCATCTTCGCGGGGGGCACCGGTCGTACCGCGTTATACTGCGCTCGTGAAGACGGCGATCTCCGTTCCCGACTCGGTGTTCGCCCAGGTCGAGCACCACGCCCGGCGGCTCGGGCTCTCCCGCAGCCAGTTCTTCGCCCAGGCCGCCGCCCGATGGGCGACCGAGCTCGAGGGCGAGGAGCTCACGGCGGCAATCGACGCCGCCCTTGAAGCGGCGGAGGTCGATGGGGCCGACGAGAACGACGAGTTCCTGCGGGTGGCTGCCGTTCGAACGTTCGCCCGCCTCGCTGAGCATGAGGAGGGCAGGGACACCCTCGGGTGATCGGCCGCGGCCAGGTGTGGTGGGCCGACCTCGGTGAACCCCGAGGCTCGGCGCCAGCGCTCCGGCGCCCCGTGCTCGTGGTGCAGGCCGAGCCCTACAACCGCAGCCGGCTGCGGACCGTGGTCGTGGTCGCCGTCACCACCAACATGCGGCTCGCCGCCGCCCCGGGCAACGTCGGGGTCCCCGCCGGGCTGGCCGGTCTGGCCTCCGACTCCGTGGTCAACGTGACCCAGCTCGCCACCCTCGATCGGGACGACCTCATCGAGCCGATGGGCGAGGTCCCGCGCTGGCTGCTGGAGCAGGTCGAACAGGGGCTCCGGCGCGTCCTCGACCTGCACTGACGAGTGTCAGAGGTCCCGGCGGAGCTGGACGGTGTCGCGGCCCATGACGTAGGCCTCGAAGCGACCTTCCTCCACCCAGCCCAACCGGCGCCAGAACCCTTCGGCGGGACCACCGGCCTCGGCGCGCAGACGAACCAGCCGGCAGCCGCGCCCGGCCACCTCGGCGACGAGGGCGGCGACGAGGTGGGCCCCGACGCCCTGGCCCCGGTGGCCCGCAGCCACGATGAGATCGCTCACGTACGCCCCGGCACCGGCGGTCCATCCCACGGCCGTGCCCACCACCTGGCCCTCCCGGCGGGCGGTGACGGCCAGGTCCCGGGGCCAGTCATCCCCGTGGCGCTCGTGGTCGACCACGGCCCACTCCCGCTCCTGGACGGCCCGGGCCTGGGGATCCAGGCGCTCGCTCACCGTCAGCTCCAGCTCCAGGCCGCCCCGGCCCACGACGAAGGGGCCGCTGAAGGCGGCGTCGGCGATCGGGCGCCACACCCGCCGGCCCTGTTCGTCGCGCTGCTCCCGGAGCAGGTGAACGCGCTCGAAGGTGACCTCGGCCCGGTAGCCGGCCAGCACGCGAGCGGCGGCCCCGAGCCGGTCGGGCTCACCGCCGTCCCTGATCGTGACGTGAGGGTGGAAGGGCCAGGTCAGGGCACGAGCCAGCGGCTCGACGAACACCCGGTCCCGGAGGGTGTGCACCGCCTCGACGTCACCGCCGATGGCCAGGTACAGCACCGGGTTGACCGGCAGGAACGTGGCGGGTGGGCCCAGGGTGACGGTGAGAGGGCGGGTGTCCGCCGCCGCCCGGCGCAGCCCGGCCAGGGCGTCGCCGAGGCGCTCCTCCCGGACGTTGACGGGCGGGACCAGGGTGCAGTGGGGGGCGATCCGCTCCACCGCCTCGTCCCCGCACGCCCGCCGGAGCACGTCGACCTCCTCGGCCACGGGCCGGGGCACGAGCAGGGCGACACCGAGTCGCAACCGGGGCACAAGCCCCGATCTTTGTCGCGTTCGCTACCGACGCGGTACGAAACGCGACAAAGAACGGAAGTGGCGGCCTGCCGCCGGGCCCGGAGCCCGGTGGGTCAGGCCTCGGCCAGCTCCACCCGCAGGCGGGCCCGGCGCAGGGCGGCCTCGGCCTCGCTCTCGGCCTCCTCGTCGTCGCCGGCCCGGCCCCGCTCCTGCTCGGCCCGCTCCAGGGCTCGCTGGGCCCGGCCGGCGTCGATGTCAGCGACCAGCTCGGCGATGTCGGACAGCACCGTGACCTTGTCGCCGGTGACCTCGACGAAGCCCTGGTGCACCGCGGCCCGCAGGTCGTCGCCCTCGGTGGTGTGGATGGTGACGGCGCCCACCCCCAAGCTCCCGATGAACGGGGCATGGCCGGTCATGAAGGCGATCTCGCCGTCGGTGGTGCGCGCGATCACCATCTCGGCCTCGCCGCTGTAGAGGATCCGCTCGGGCGAGACCAGCTCCACCTGGAGGCTCACCCGCTCAGCCCTCCTTCTCCAGCTTCTTGGCCTTCTCCCGGGCCGAGTCGGCGCCACCCACGTTGAGGAAGGCCTGCTCGGGCAGGTCGTCGAGGTCGCCGTTGACCAGGGCCTCGAAGGACTCCACCGTCTCCTCCACCGGGGTGGTGACCCCGGGCAGGCCGGTGAAGGCCTCGGCCACGTACATGGGCTGGGACAAGAAGCGCTGCACCTTGCGGGCCCGGGCCACGGTGAGGCGGTCCTCCTCGGCCAACTCGTCGATGCCGAGGATGGCGATGATGTCCTGGAGCTCCTTGTAGCGCTGGAGGATCTCCTGGACCCGCCGGGCCACCCGGTAGTGGCGCTCCCCCACCACCTCGGGGGCGAGGATGGTCGAGGTCGAGGCCAGGGGGTCGACGGCGGGGTAGATGCCCTGGGAGGCGATGTCGCGCGAGAGCTCCGTCGTGCCGTCGAAGTGAGTGAAGCTGGTGAAGGGCGCCGGGTCGGTGTAGTCGTCGGCGGGGACGTACACCGCCTGCAGCGAGGTGATGGAGCGCCCCCGGGTGGAGGTGATGCGCTCCTGGAGCTCGCCCATCTCGTCGGCCAGGGTGGGCTGGTAGCCCACGGCCGAGGGCATGCGCCCGAGCAGGGTGGACACCTCCGAGCCGGCCTGGACGAAGCGGAAGATGTTGTCGACGAACAGCAGCACGTCCTGCTGCTGCACGTCGCGGAAGTACTCGGCCATGGTCAGCGCAGCCAGGGCGACCCGCAGGCGCACGCCCGGGGGCTCGTCCATCTGGCCGAAGACCAGGGCCGCCTTCTCCAGCACGCCCGACTCGCCCATCTCCAGCAGCAGGTCGGTGCCCTCCCGGGTGCGCTCGCCCACCCCGGCGAAGACTGACACACCACCGTGCTCCTGGGCCACCCGGCGGATCATCTCGGTGATGAGCACGGTCTTGCCCACCCCGGCGCCACCGAACAGGCCGATCTTGCCGCCCTGGACGTAGGGCGTGAGCAGGTCGATGACCTTGATGCCGGTCTCGAACATCTCCCGCTTGGGCTCGAGGGTGTCGAAGGCGGGCGCCTGGCGGTGGATCTCCCAGCGGTCGTCGGCCTCACCGATGTCGTCGGTGTCGAGCGGCTTGCCCAGCACGTTGAAGACGTGCCCGAGCACGGCGTCGCCCACCGGCACGCTCAGGCCCCGGCCGGTGTTGCGCACCGTGGCCCCCCGGACCAGGCCGTCGGTGGGCTGCATGCAGATGGCCCGCACCTGGTCGTGGCCGATCTGCTGGGCCACCTCGGCGGTGACCAGCACCTCGTTGCCGTCGAGGTTCAGGGTCATCTCGATGGCGTGGTGGATCTCGGGCAGGGAGTCGGGCGGGAACTCGACGTCGACCACCGGTCCGGCGATGGCGACGACCCGTCCCTCCTTCAGCTCCTTGTCGGCCCTGGGCTCTTCGGTCATGGTCATGGCGCGTGCTCCTCCGTCGACAGGTGGGTCAGCTCTGGGACATGGCTTCGGCGCCGCCCACGATCTCCATGATCTCGGTGGTGATGGAGTCCTGGCGGGCCCGGTTCATGGCCCGGCTGAGCTTGGTCTCGAGCTCCTCGGCGTTGTCGGTGGCCGACTTCATGGCCCGCTGGCGGGCGGCGTGCTCCGACGCCGCGGCGTCGAGCATGGCCGCGAAGAGCCGGGCCTCGACGTAGCGGGGCAGGAGCCGGTCGAAGATCTCCCCCGGTGAGGGTTCGTACTCGTAGTCGGCGGTGTGCTCCCCCTGGCCCTCCTCGGTGACCTCCAGGGGCAGGAAGCGGCGCACCACCACCCGCTGGGAGGCGGCCGACAGGAAGCGGGTGTAGACGAGGCGGACCTGGTCGACGTCGCCGTCGACGAAGGCCTCGATGATCACCTCGGCCACCCTGCGGGCGTCGTCGTAGTGGGGGGTGTCGCTCATGTCGGTGAAGGAGGCGTCGATCCGGTAGTTGCGAAAGGCGAAGTAGCTGGCCGCCTTCTTGCCGATGAGCACCAGGGAGTACTCGGCCCCGTCGTGCTGGGCCCCCATCAGGTCGCGCTCGGCGGCCCGGATGACCGAGGTGTTGTAGGCCCCGGCCAGCCCCCGGTCGGAGGTGATCACCACGAAGGCCACCTTGTCGAGCGACTCGGCCCGGCGCAGCAGCGGGTGCTCCCTGCCCGCTCCGGCCTGGGACAGGTGCTGGATCACCTCGGTGATCTGCTCGGCGTAGGGCCGGGCGTTCATGGCCCGCTGCTGGGCCTTGACCACCCGGGTGGCGGCGATGAGCTCCATGGCCCGGGTGATCTTCTTGGTCGACTGGATGCTGCGGATCCGACGCCGCAGCACCCGCTCCTGACCACCGGCCACGGCTAGCGGCCCCCCCCTCGGCCGCCGGCCCCGTCCCGACCATCACCCTTCTGGCAGCACCGATGGTCGAGAACCCAGCCACTCGTGCTGCCAGAAGCGGGGGGAGGCGCGGGACGCATGCCTAGGACGCCTCCTCGCGCTCGATCTCGTCCTCGGGGAGGATGCCTTCCTTGCTGCCGCCGGCCCGGGTCGAGCGCTCGTCGCCGGTGTCCTCGGCCTCGGGCTCCTCGGCCGCTTCCACGTCGGTCTGGAACTGCTCGGCAAAGGCCTTGATGCCCCCCTTCAAGGCGTCCTCGTCGGGGATCTTCCCGTCATTGGTCACCGCGTCGAGGATGTCGGAGTGGCGGGTGCGGAACCACTCGATCAGCTCGGTCTCGAAGCGGCCCACGTCGCCGACCGGGACGTTGTCGAGGAAGCCGCGCGTGCCGGCGTACAGCGACACCACCTGCTCGGCCACGGGCATGGGCGAGTTCAGGCCCTGCTTGAGCAGCTCGGTGAGGCGGTAGCCCCGGTCGAGCTGGGCCTGGGACACCTTGTCGAGCTCCGAGCCGAAGGCGGCGAAGGACTCCAGCTCCCGGAACTGGGCCAGGTCGCCCTTGAGCGTGCCGGTGGCGGTCTTCATGGCCTTGACCTGGGCAGCGGAGCCCACCCGGGAGACCGAGATGCCCACGTCGATGGCCGGGCGCACGCCCGACTTGAACAGGTCGTCCTGGAGGTAGACCTGCCCGTCGGTGATGGAGATGACGTTGGTGGGGATGTAGGCCGAGACGTCGCCGGCCTTGGTCTCGATGACGGGCAGCGCCGTCAGGGAGCCGCCACCCTTCTCGTCGGAGAGCTTGGCCGCCCGCTCCAGCAGCCGGCTGTGCAGGTAGAAGACGTCGCCCGGGTAGGCCTCGCGCCCCGGCGGGCGGCGCAACAGCAGCGACACCTGGCGGTAGGCCTCGGCCTGCTTGGACAGGTCGTCGTAGACGATGAGGGCGTGCTCGCCGTTGTCCATCCAGTGCTGGCCCATGGCGCAGCCCCCGTAGGGCGCCAGGTACTTGAACGGGGCGGGGTCGGAGGCAGGGGCGACGACGACCACGGTGTAGTCCATGGCCCCGTGCTCCTCGAGGGTGGCCACCACCTGGGCGACGGTGCTGGCCTTCTGGCCGATGCCCACGTAGACGCACTTCACCCCCAGGCCCTTCTGGTTGAGGATGGTGTCGACGGCGATGGTGGTCTTGCCCGTCTTGCGGTCGCCGATGATGAGCTCGCGCTGGCCCCGACCGATGGGGGTCATGGAGTCGATGGCCTTGATGCCGGTCTGGAGGGGCTCGTGGACGGGCTGGCGCCCGGTGATGCCCGGCGCCTGGACCTCCATGCGCCGGGTGTGCTCGGTGTGGACCGGGCCCTTGCCGTCGAGGGGTTGGCCGAGGGAGTCGACCACCCGGCCCAGCAGGGCGTCACCGACGCCCACCTGGAGGATGTTGCCGGTGGCCTTGACCGGCTGGCCCTCCTCGATGTGGCCGGCCTCGCCCAGGATGACCGCACCGATGGAGCGCTCCTCCAGGTTGAGGGCCAGACCGGCGGTGCCGTCCTCGAACTCGAGCAGCTCGTTGACGGCCACACCGGGCAGCCCGCTCACCCGGGCGATGCCGTCGCCCACCTCGGTGACCCGGCCCACCTGGGCCGTCTCGGTCGAGGGCGAGTAGCCCTCGAGGTGCTTGCGCAGGGCGGCGGTGATGTCGCCGGCGTTGATGGTGAGCTCTGCCACTGTTGCCTCCCTTGCCGCCGGGGTTCCGGTCGGCCTACCGAATCGTCTCTCGGAGCTGGTTGAGCTTGGTGCGGATCGTGCCGTCGATCACCGTGTCGCCCACCTGGGCCACGATGCCGCCGAGCACCGACGGGTCGACGATGACCTTGACCTCGACGTCCTTGCCGGTGGCCTGGCCGAGGGCCCGGGCCAGGCGCTCCCGCTGGTCGTCGTCGAGGGGGACGGCGGCGCGCACCTCGGCCACCTCCCGGTCGTGGGCCGCGGCGGCCCGGCGCACCAGGGCGTCGATGATGGCGGGCAGGTCACGGGCCCGGCCGGCGCCGACCACCAGGCCCACCAGGTTGGACGTGACGGGCGAGGCCCGGTCGCCCAGCAGCTCGTCGACCACGCCCCGCCGGCGCTCGGCGGGCACGGCGTCGTCGGTGAGGACGCTGCGCAGCTCGTCGTTGCCCTCCAGGGTGCGGGCGAAGCGGAACAGCTCGTCCTCCACCTCGTCGAGGGAGCCCTCCACCCGGGCCACCTCGAACAGCGCGGTGGCGTAGCCGTGGATGCGCTCGTCCTCGATCACGAGGGGTTGCCTTCGGGCGCCTGGCGGGGACGGGAGCCAGCCCCGGCCTTCTGGCCGCCGGCGCCGTCGGGCCCGCCCGACCCGTTGCCCACCGCGTTGATGTAGTTCTCGATGAGGCGGATGTTGGCGTCGCGGTCGAGGTTGGACTCGACCACCCGCTCGGCCATCTCGATGGCGAGCACAGCCACCTGGGACTGCAGCTCCGACATCACCCGGTCGCGCTCCGCGGCGATCTGCTCGGCGTTGCGCCGGCGCTGCTCCTCGGCCTCGGACTCGGCCCGGGCCAGCAGGTCGGCCTTGACCGAGTCGGCGCTCTGGCGGGCCTCCTCGATGATCCGGCCCGACTCGGCCTTGGCGTCGGCCAGCTGGCGCTGGTAGCCGGCGAGCACGGCCTCGGCCTCGGTGCGGGCCCGCTCGGCCTCGTCGAGGCTGTTGCGGATCCGTTCGGAGCGGGCGTCCATCGACTGGCGCAGGCCGGGGAGGGCCAACTTGGAGAGCAGGCCGAGCAAGACCAGGAACGAGGCGGCCCCCCAGATGAGCTCGTTGAGCTCGGGAAGGATGGGGTTGGGCGCCTCCTGGCAGTCGTCGATGGCGCCACCGCCCTCGAGGATGTGGATGCACTCCTCGGCGGAGTGCTCGATCGGCTCGGCTGGAGGGGCACCTCCCTCGCCCGGCGGGGGGGCTCCCTCCACGGCGGAGGCCACGTCGGCTCCTCCCAGCCCCACGATCGTGGCCAGCCCCAGGGTGGCGAGCAAGCGGCGCGTTCGCATGGCGAGCTATCCGGCGACGATGAAGGAGAGCACGAACCCGAACAGGGCGAGCGCCTCGGTGAAGGCGATGCCGAGGAACATCGTCGTGCGGACCATGCCGGCCGCCTCGGGCTGGCGGGCCATGGCCGTGATGGCGTTGCCCACCACGATGCCGATGCCGATGCCCGGGCCGATGGCGGCGGCGCCGTAGACGATGCCTCGGCCGACGGCGGTGAGGCCCTCGGCGAGCTCCCCCGGCTCCTGCTGAGCCAGCACATGGAGCAGTTCCACGATGGTCTCCTTCTCAGTGCTCGGGGTGCATGGCACCCGCGATGTAGACGGCGGTCAGGATGGTGAAGATGAAGGCCTGCAGCACGGCCACCAGCACCTCGAAGCCGGTGAGGCCGACCAGCAGGGCGAACGAGAACGGCCAGATGGCCAGTCCCGGGCCCACGGTGAAGAGCGCCGCGGTGATGACGATGAAGCTCACCAGCAGCAGGTGGCCGGCCAGCAGGTTGGCGAAGAGACGCACGGACAGCGAGAGGGGCCGCACGATGAAGGTGGAGACGAACTCGATGGGCGTGACCAGGATGTAGAGCGCCTTGGGCACTCCGGGGGGGAAGCACACGGACTTCAGGTAACCGAACAGGCCCTGCTTGGCGATCCCCACGACGTTGAAGATCAGCCAGACGAGCACGGCCATGTAGGCCGGCAGGGCGATGCGGGCGTTCACCGGCATCTGGGCCACCGGGATGACCTCCCAGATGTTGGTGACGAAGATGAAGCAGAACATCATCACCAGCAGGGGCATGAACTTGAGGCCCTCGGGACCGATCGTCTGCATGACGATGCCGTCGCGCACGAAGTCCCAGATCGACTCGGCGAAGTTCTGGACGCCCCTCGGGACCAGGCTGCGCTTCCGGGAGGCCGCGTAGAACAGCCCGAAGACGAGCGCCACCGAGATCCACATCAGGATCACGACCTTGTTGACGGCGAGCGGACCGTCGCCACCGAAGATCGACGGCCACTCGGTGACGTGGCTGACCGGGGGGAACTCGAGGGCGAGGGACGGCATCGCCGGCATCAACCTTTCTGGGCTCGGGGCGACAGGCCGGGGAAGGCCAGGGACAGCGACACGTGGCGAGCCTCCCACACGAGCAGGCCCAGGTGCGTGATCACCAGGGTGAGCCCGAGCGGGACCAGCTCGACCCAGCCGGCGTCGCGCACCACCACCACGGCCAGGGTGAGGGCGCCCAGGCGCAGCAGGTAGCCGGCCAGGACCGTGCCCATGAGCACGGCGACCGAGATGCGGGCGGCCCAGGCCATGAGGGCGGCGGCGACGAGGAAGTTGGCCACCACCAGGACCACGGCGTAGGCCGAGGACAGCGCGCCCTCGAGCCCCCACCCCAGGGCGCAGGCCGCCACCAGCACCGGCGCCAGGGGGACGGCCCGCCGAGCCAGGTCGCGGGCGACCTCGGTCTCGGGGGCGGGACCGGCCGGGACGGTCGGGGCCGCGCTGGGGGCGCCGGTCACCGGGGCAGCACCTGCCGGGGCACCAGGGCGCCGGTCGCCTGGTGGGCGGATGTGGCGTCAACGGGTCCTACGTGCGCAGGTCCTCCGCCGGCTGGACCGGCGCCGGCTGGCGCTCCACCGGTTGGCCTTGCGTCGGCTGGCTCAACGCCGGCTGGACCGACATCTCCGGTGGGGGCGATCCCTCGGCGGCGGCCCGCCAGGAGCTGCGCCTCGTGGACCTGCATGGCGGCCTCGTAGCCGGCCCAGACCTTCCAGACCGAATAGCCCAGGCAGAACGCCGAGAACACCACGGTGAAGACCGGCAGGGTTCCGATCCACAGGTCGAGGCGATACCCGAGGAAGCCGAAGATCAGGGGCGTGGCGGTCAGCTCGACGGCTCGGGACCAGGCGTCACCTGCCCCGTTGTAGATCTCGCACCGCTCGCGCGGGTCCACCTCGTCGTCCCCTGACTTGCCCCAGCCGGGCTTGTGAAATTTCGAGCAATCTAAAGCAGGGTCACGAGCCCGGCAACTCCGCCCGCTCGCCCCCAGGTGCACCCTAGTGCGTCGAGCCCGCGTCCGACGCGGAGCGGCCAGCCGGGGTGGCCGGAGGAGGCGACGGCGGGGGCTGGAGCTCAGGATCGGGGATCGGCTGCCCGGCGTTGCGGGCCCGGACCCGGCGGGCCTCGGGGTGCAGCAAGGTGTAGAGGGCGACCCCGAGGGCGGCCACCCCGAAGGGGACCACGGCGTTGCCCCGGTTGGTGTAGGCCGGGTAGAGCACGAAGCCCGACAGCAGGGCGGTCCAGGCCCACAGGATGAGCACCGAGCGCCACTGCCCGTGGCCCAGGCGCATGAGGCGGTGGTGGAGGTGGTCCTTGTCGGCGGTGGCCACCCCGGTGCGCCGGCTGGCCCGGCGCACGATGGCGAAGGCCGTGTCGACGATGGGCACGCCGAGGATGAAGAAGGGGATGAACAGGGGGGCGAAGAAGAAGAACGTCTGGCCGCTGAAGCCCTCGTTGGTCTGGCCTCCCACCAACAGGGTCGGGGTGGCCATGAGCAGGCCCAGGAGCATGGAGCCCCCGTCGCCCATGAAGATGCGGGCGGGATGCACGTTGTGGGGCAGGAAGCCCAGGCAGATCCCGAGCACGATGATGGCGATGAGCGGGCTCACGCTGTTGTCGGGCAGGAAGCCCTCGTCGAAGAGGCGGTTGGCGTAGAGGAAGAAGGCGGCGGCGGCGATGGCCACGATCCCGGCGGCCAGCCCGTCGAGGCCGTCGATGAGGTTGATGGCGTTGGCCATGCCCACCACCCACAACACGGTGACGAGGGGGGCCAGGTCGGGCGACAGCAGGACGATGTCGCCGAAGGGGATGCGGAAGAACAACATGGTGACCCCGAGCAGCGACAGGACCCCGCCGGCCAGGACCTGGCCGGCCACCTTGGCCGGGGCAGAGACCTCCCGCAGGTCGTCGACCAGGCCCACCACGAAGATGATGGTGGCCCCCAGCACCACCCCGAGGGCCTCCGAGGTGTCGCCCATCACACCGTCGAACTGGGGGATGAAGGTGGCCGTGGCCATGGCGGCCAGGAACCCCAGGTACATGGCGAGGCCCCCGAGGGTGGGCGTCGCCCGCTCGTGGACCCGGCGCTCGTCGGGGCGGACCACGGCCCCGATGCGCACGGCCAGGAGCCGCACCAACGGCGTCAGGAGCAGCGTGGTGCCGACGGCGACCGCGAGGACGATGAGGTAGCCGCGCATGGCGGCTC
>JADDRA010000109.1 GCA_016781105.1 Actinomycetota bacterium
TAGCGACGGTCACCGAGGGCGAGCCACACGGCTGCGACCCTAGGGCGAGCGCCTCACCTGCACCTCCAGAGGCCCGTCGGTGCGGACCACGTCGAGCTCCAGGTCGCCCACCTCCACGACGGAGCCCTCGTCCGGCACGACCGCGTCGCGGATGCGGTGGTCCTCGGGAGCCAGCACCACCCCCACCGGCAGCCGGGCGCGCAGGAGCAGGACGGAGGACGCCACCGGTGCGCTCCCCCGGCGGGCCACCACGACGTCGAGGCGACGCACGCCCTCGGACCGCAGTCCCTCGAGGAGGGCGGCGGGGTCGGGGTCGTCGAGCACCAGCACGACCGCGCCGGCTCGCCAGAGCTCGGCACCCCGGGCCGGCTCGGTCGCCGGGCCGCCACCGCCGCCGGCGGCCCACGCCGGGGCCAGCACCACCAGGGCGGCCGCGGCCAGGCCGGCTGCCGGCACCACCGTCGGGAGGCGCTGCCGGCCCACCACCACCGACACGGCCACCACGCCGAGGGCGAGGAGGTGGGCCAGCTCGAGGCGGCCCAGGGGCAGGTCGGCCGCCCCCCGGGCCACGCCCGCCACCCAGGCAAGGAGCCAGGAGGTGGGCAGGTGGAGCACGCCGTCGAGCGGGGGCCCGGCGACCCCTGCCACCAGCCCGGCCGTCAGCCCCCAGATCATCAGGGGCCCGGCGGCGGGCACGGCCAGGAGGTTGGCGGGCACCGACGCCAGCGGCAGGCCGCCGAAGGTGGGGACGAGCACCGGCGCCACGCCGACCTGGGCGGCGAGGGTCACGGCCAGGCCCTCGGCCAGCCACCGGGGACCGGGCAGGCGGCGTGCGAGGGGACCGGCCAGGGCCAGGATGCCGGCCGACGCCCCGACCGAGAGCCGGAAGCCGACCGAGTGGACGAGGAGGGGATCGACCAGAACGACCCCGGCGACGGCCAGGGCGAGCAGGCGACGCCGCGAGGCGGGCCGTCCCAGCCCGGTGGCGGTGACGGCCAGCGCGGCCATGGCCGAGGCCCGCAGCACCGAGGGCTCCCAGCGGGTCACCACCCCGAAGAAGGCGATGACCGCCAGGCTGGCCGCCCACCGGCCACCCAGCCCGAGGCGGCGAAGCCCGGGCCCGGCCAGGACCAGGACGAAGGCGACGTTCTGTCCCGACACGGCCAGCAGGTGGGTCAGGCCGGCGGCCCGGAAATCGTCGGCCACCGCCACCGACTGGTCCCGGTCGTCGCCGAAGACCATCCCGGTCAGCAGGGCGCGCTGCTCGGCGGCGAGGGGACGGGCGCCGGCGACGAGGGTGTGGCGCAGGGCGTTGGCCGCACGGCTGGCCAGGTTCCCCGGGCGCCAGGGTCCGGCGCCGTCCACACTGAGCCGGGCGCTGACGTGGCGCCGGGCCAGCCAGGCGCGCGCCTCGGGCGGTGGCGGCCGCAGCCGTCCCTCCACCACCACCCGCTCCCCGGCCAGGCGAGGGGCGAGCACGGCGGCCGCCCGCCCCCGGGCCCACGCCTCCACCCGACGCCCACCGAGGCCGACGTCGACCTTGGTGGCCCCCCGCACCTCGACCGGATCGGACAGCAGCACCACCTCGCCGGCGACGGGTGCCGCCGCCGGAGGGACCAGCCCGGCCCAGGCCCGGGCGCCCAGGGCCGAAGCCAGCACCGCGGCGGCGACGATCAGCAGGGCCGGCCGTCGCAGGACCAGGGCCAGGGCCAGGGCGAGGACGGCCGGCACCAGCGGCACGGCCTGGGCCCACCAGGCGCCGACGCACACGGCCACGGCGAGGACCGACGCGGCCCGGTCGCTCATCGCCCCCGGCCGGCCTCGTGCCCGGCGGCCAGGGTACGGACGACGCCTGCAGCCCCGGGGCCACCGGGTGGATGCCGGGTCACACCGTCACCAGGTCACGGAGGGCCTCAAGCTTGGCCTCGCCGATGCCCCGGACGTCGAGGAGCTCCTCCACCGAGGTGAACCCACCCCGGCGCTCGCGCTCGTCGAGGATGGCCTGCGCGGTGGCCGGCCCCACCCCGGGCAAGGCGTCAAGAGCGTCCGCGCTGGCGGTGTTGACGTCGATCAGGCCCCCCGTCGCCCCTCCCCCGGCCGGGCCGGCCCCTCCTCCGGCCACCTCGGGCACGGCCTCGCCCACCCGAGGCACGTACACCTGCTGGCCGTCGACCAGCGGAGCGGCGAGGTTCAGCCGGTCGAGGTCGCCGTCGTCGAGCGGTCCCCCGGCTGCCTCGACCAGGTCGGCCACCCGGGCATCGCCCCCCAAGCGGTAGACGCCGGGATCGTGGACCGCGCCGGCGGCATGGACGAGCACCTCGGCCAGGAGGGTCGTGGTCGTGATCGAGGTGACGCCGGGGTCGCCCGGGCCTCCGGCGAGGGGCAGGCTGAGCTCGGCCGGGGGCGGTGGCCCCCGCAGGACGACCACGGCGACGGCGGCAGCCACCACGACGCCCACGGCCGCGGCGGCCAGCCGGGACGGGCTGAGCGGCGTGGGCCCGGCCAGCAGCTCGAGGCGCTCCCGCCAGGCGGCGGGGACAGTGGCCGGTGCCGGTGGACGGTCGGAGCCGGCAGGACCGTCAGGGGTGGCAGGACCGTCAAGGGTGGCGGGGCGGTCCGGGGTGGGAGGAACGTCGGGCACGGCAGTCCCCAGCAGCGAGAGCGGGTGCGCCGGGGAAGCGAGAGGACCCGGGCTCGCCGGGTCGGGAGACAGCGTAGCGCCGAAGACGCTCGGATGTCACGAGGAGGTGCTCGAGGGCCCCGGCTGGCGGGCCACCCACGCGGCCTCGATCTCGAGCGGGATCCGCCGGTAGGAGTCCCAGTGGGAGTGGGCCCGCCGCCGCCAGCGCAGGTAGGCGCCGAGGTAGCGGGCGAGGAAGCCGGCCACCCCGAGCCGTCGCCACTGGGCCACGTGGACCAGCTCGTGGCGCAGCAGGCGACGGTCGCCCGCGGCACGCCGGCGCAGCGAGATCAGCGGACCGAGGGTGATGGCTGCCGCCCCCGGCGGCACCGGCCCCCCGACCCAGCGCCAGTGGTCGCCATGGCGCTCGAGGCCCATGCCGCCGACGACGCTCGAGCCGAGCCGACCGGCGGGCTCAGAACAGCCGGGTGGTGAGGGCCCGCCGGTAGGTGAGGGTGCGGGGGTCGTCGGGGCCCAGCAGCTCCAGCATGTCGAGGAACTCCTGGCGGGCGGCGGGATCGTCGCGGACCCGCTCCAGCAGGGCGTCGAGGCGGGCGCTGGGGTCGTCGCCGGCCTGGGCCGGCTCGTTCCCGAGTCGGGCCAGCGCCGCCACCCGGCGGGTCTCCACCGACGAAGGGACGCGCTGGAGCAGCGCCAGGGCCTCCTCGGAGCGCCCGCTGCCGGCGTACAGCTCGGCCAGGGCCACGACCGCGTCGGCGTTGTCGGGCTCGAGCTCCAGTGCGGCCAGCAGCGACGTCTCGTCACCCTTGGCCACCAGCCGCTGCACCTCAGTCTCCTCCACGGTCGGGAGCAGGGCCTCGACGAACTGGCGGACGGCGGCCTCGGGCTTGGCCCCGATGAACTGGTCGACCACCTTGCCGTCGACGAGCGCGAACACGGCCGGGATGGTCTGCACACCGAACGCCTGGGCCACCGCCACGTTGGTGTCGACATCGACCTTGGCCAGCTCCACCTTGCCGCCGGTGTCGGCGATCACACGCTCGAGGATGGGACCGAGGGCCCGGCACGGTCCGCACCACGACGCCCACAGGTCGACCACGACGGGCAGCGTCTTGGAGCGCTCGACGACCTGGGTCTGGAACGTGGCATCGGTCACATCGGCCATGGGCCGAGCGTACCGGCGGCAGGTGCCCGGTACGGTGCTGTCCATGGCCGAGGGAAGCGACCATCCGCTCTACCAGCTGGGCGACCAGCCCGACCTGTCCGACCCGGTGCTGGTGGTCGGACTGTCGGGATGGGTCGACGCCGGCTACGGGGCCGGGGCCGCCCTGACGCACCTCTTGGAGGCCGGCGAGACGACCGTGGTGGCCGACTTCGACGTCGACGTCCTGGTCGACCACCGGGCCCGGCGCCCGATCATGCACCTGGTCGAGGGGGTCAACACCGGGCTGACCTGGCCGGTGATCGAGCTCCGCCACGGGGTCGACCTGGAGGGCCGTGACCTGCTCCTGTTGACCGGGGCCGAACCCGACATCGGCTGGCGGGCGTTCACCGAGGCCCTCGTCGAGCTGGCCGTGCGCCTGGGCGTGCGCCTGGTGGTCGGCCTGGGCGCCTACCCGGCTCCGGTGCCCCACAGTCGTCCCATCCGGGTGGCCACCACCGCCGGTGACGCCGAGCTGGCGGCCCGGGCGGGCGAGGTCCACGCCACCCTGGACGTGCCCGCCGGGGTGGGGGCGGCTATCGAGGAGCGCTGCGCCCTCGCCGGGCTCCCCGCCGTGGGCCTGTGGGCCCAGGTGCCCCACTACGCCGCCGGCATGCCCTACCCCGAGGCCAGCGCCACCCTGCTGGAAGGGCTGGCCCGGGTGGCCGGGCTGCGCCTCGACGTGGCCGAGCTGCACGACGCCGCCCGCCTCCACCGGGACCGGCTCGACGACCTGGTCGCCACCAACATCGAGCACACCCGGATGGTCCACACGCTGGAGGCGGCGTACGACGCCGAGCGGTCGGGCGAGGGCACCATCGGGTTCACGCCCGCTGCGGGCGAGGAGCTGGCCGCCGAGGTGGAGCGCTTCCTGCGCGACCTCGACAGCGGCGACGGCAGCTCCTGACGCTGCCGGGTCAGGTGAACAGGGTGAAGACGCCGGCGACGACCAGGGTGGCGGCCCATACCAGGTCCATGTTCACCCAGGCCCGGCGCAGGACGCCCAGGCCCACCTTCTCGTAGACGATCACGGCCACCACCCCCATGACCGCGAGCATGGCGGTGCTGTGGACCACGACGGCCGCCGCCCCCCACCACAGCGACACCCCCCCGGCCCCGAGGGCCAGCAGCTCGTGCTCAGGTGCGTCGGCGGCGCCCCCGGCCAGCGCCGGCAGGCCGAGCAGCACGGGGAGCAGCATGAGACCCGCACCGTGGGCGCTCGACATGAGGAATGACCACGCCGTGAGCTGGCGGCGGTCGACGCGGAAGCCGACCCAGCGGGGGTGACGGGGGCGGAGCAGCTTCAGCGCCCCGAAGCCGACGAGCACCACCGCCCCGACCGTGCGCACGGCCGCAGCCGGACCGGCGGCCAGCGCGCCCCCGAGGACCACCACGACCACCGCCACCGACAGCTCGTGGCCCACGGCGATGGGGACCAGGGCCCGCCGCACCGCCCCGCGGGAGCCTTCCTGGAGGCCGAGGCCCACGGCGAACAGCCAGCCCATCCCCGGGTTGAGGCCGTGGTAGGCGCCGAGCAGGCACAGCGTCACCCACGGCCACACGCCGTCCACCGCTCCCGGCGCCTACGGGAAGCAGTACGAGTCCGAGGAGGCGTCCCCGCCCTGGAGGCGGACCTGGTGGGGTCGCTCGCCGTCGAAGGGCACGAAGAAGTCGGGGTCGACCGACAGGCCGCCGGTCGGGTCGGCGTCGAGCTTGACGACCCAGCCATCGAGGCCCTCGGGGTAGAACTGGGCGTCCCAGGAGGCGTAGAGCGAGTTGGTGAGGTAGACCCGGCGACCGTCCCGGCTCACCTCCACCATCTGCGGGCCGCCGCTCAGGGGCCCCGACGCCGGATGAGGAGCCCGGCCGGTGATCCCGCCCAGGCGCACCGAGCCCACCAGCACGGGGGCGAAGGGGTCGGAGACGTCGTACTGGCGCAGCTCCCCCGTCCCCCAGCACGACACGTAGAGGAAGCGGTCGTCGAGGGTCAGGTCGATGTCGGTCACCAGCGGGGGCACGGCGCCGAAGGGCTTGAGTGCCGGGGGCAGCTGGTCGGCGTGCGCCGGCTCGGCCGGGATCTCGATGACCTTGCGCACGTCCCACGACCCGTTCGACTGGAACCAGGTCCACACCGAGGCCGACAGGTCGGCGGTGGAGACCACCACGCCGACGAACCCGTAGGACTTCCTCGGGTCGTGGGCCGGGCGCAGCTCGAGCACCATCTGCTGCTCGGGACCGAGGTCGATGGCCTGGACGTGACGGCGCTTGCGCAGGTCCCAGACGTGGAGCTGGTGGCCGTAGCTGCCCAGCAGCTCGGGGTTGAGGCCGTCCTCGACCATGTTGGGCGTGCCCCACTCGCTGGTGAGCATGGTGTCGTGGCCCAGGTGCCACCAGAAGTCGTAGGCCAGGTGCTGGGGTCCGCGGTCGACCTCCCACTGCCCGAGGGGCTCGAAGCTGTCGTGGTCGAGCAGGAAGATGCCACCGGGGCCGTCCCCGTCGGGTCTGCCCAGCCCGTTCATGTACACGCCCTCGGGGCCACAGTGGCTGGTGTGGGGCCGGCTGTAGCCGGTGCGCCGGGCCAGCTCGTCAGCCTCGATGACCTTCGTCAAGGTGGGCGCCCGGGGGTCGGGCTTGGTGTCGATGACGTGAATGCGCGACGAGCGCAGGCCGGGCACCAGCAGGTAGCGGCGCTCGACGTGGGGGTGCGGCGCGTAGGGGCACAGCGCCGAGCTGCAGGCGTTCCAGCCGAAGTGGTGGAGCTCATCACCGACGCCTGGCATGTCCAGCCGCCCCACCACCTGGGCGTAGGTGGACGAGGCCGGGTCGGTGTCGAGCACGCACAGGGCGTCGGGTCGGGGGTCGTCGGCGGTGTTGAGCACGGCCACATAGGCCAGCTCCTCGGGCTCGGCCTCCATCGCCATGCGGGCCGAGGGGTAGAAGGTCGGGTCGGGCTTCCACGACGGCACGGCGCTCAGCTCCGGGCCTGGTCGCGGACGACGTGGCGGATGGTGCCGACATTGGTGCGGCGGTGTTGGTGCACGCTGATCCTCCTGGGGAGTCTTGACGGTTCGGGCGCGTGTGCAGGCGCCCGCTGGCGGAGACCCCAGGGGAGGGTCCGCGGCGGGTCAGGACGTGGAGCTCGAGGTGCCGCGGCCGCTGGGGCCTGGCTCGCCCGACCGGGCGAGCACGGAGCGGGCTCAACGACAGGCCATGCGGCTCCCCCCTCCCGGCGACGTACCGGCTCGTCCGGCGGCTCTTGGCCCAGCATGCCACATCCCCGGGGTCCGAGCCTCCTCCCCCCTTGTTCTGGTAGAGGACCGGCTGCCCCCCGCGCGCCTGCTCGGGCAGGACCTCTCGGTCAACGTCCACACCGTGCTGCGGGCCTACACCCAGCTGAGGGACGAGGGCCTGGTGGAGATGCGCCGGGGGCGGGGCGTGATCGTCCTGGGGGCCAGCGACGGGCGGGCCTCGCTCATCGAGCTCGTTGTCCAGCTCGTCACCGAGGCCCGCCACCTCGGTCTCGGTCGGCGCGAGCTGCTGGCCCTGGTGGAAGGCCAGCTGTGAGCGACCGGACCGTGCGGCCCCGCGGGCGGCGCCTCCTGCTGGGGGTGGTCCTGCCGGCTGCCCAGGTCACCGTGGCCGTGGCCCCGTTGGTGGCACTGTGGTCCCGGCTGCCCGAGCCCGTGGCCACGCACTGGTCGCTGTCGGGAGCACCGGACGGGAGGATGTCGAGGGGTGCCGCCCTGGCCGTGCAAGGCGGGCTCACGCTGCTCGCCGCCGGCGTCGCCTTCGCCGTATCCTCTCGCCGCCGGCCGTCGGGCGGCGGCGAGGTCAAGGTGAGCCTGGGTCTCGCCGGCGCCGTCTTCGTGGCCGGCCTCATCGCCCTCCTGTCGACCCTGACGGTCGCCGTCGCGTGGACGAGACGAGCTGGCGCGGGGCCGACCTGCCCGTCGCCGCCGTCCCCGTGGCCGTCGGCGTCGCCGCCCTGTTGGCCTGGGCCACCTCGGTGCTGGCTCGTGGCCTCGATCAGCCGGCGCCCACCCCCGGGGTGGCGACCACGCCGCTCGAGCTCGGGGCCACGGAGCGAGTTGCCTGGGTCGGGACCGCGACCAGTCGCTGGGCCCTGCCCGTCGTAGCTGCGTGTGCGGGGATCGGGTTGGCCGGCGCTGCCCTCACCCCATCGGGTGCCGTCGTCGCCCTGGTGGTCGTCGGCGTAGCCATGGCCGCGTTCACGTCGGTGCGCGTGAGCGTGGGTGCCGCCGGCGTCCGGGTCGCCTACGGACGCCTGGGGTGGCCGACCACCCGGATCCCCATCGAGGAGATCCGCAGGGCCAGCGCGGTCACGTCCGCCCCTCGTCGTGGGGAGGATGGGGCTACCGGGGCAGCCTGCGCCTGTTCCGACACGCCGCCGTCGTCCTGCGCTCCGGCGAGGGCCTCCGCCTCGACCTCGACGCCGACCGGGTCTTCCTCGTCACCGTCGACGATCCCGGGACCGGTGCAGGGCTCCTCAACGAGGAGCTGCGACGGAGCGGACGCCGCGATGGCTCCTGAGCACGACCAGTCCGGCCCCGGGGGGGCGCCCGGTACGCTGCCGTCGATGTCGGCCGCTCCCTCCCCTGCGCCCGCCCCCCCCGACGACGAGGCGCCGCGGTACCGCTACGGGGCGACCCTGGCCAACGAGATCGAGGGTCGTTGGCAGGACCGCTGGGAGGCGGAGGGCACCTATCACGCTCCCAACCCCTCGGGTGAGCTGTCCGGCGGTTTCGAGCGGGTGGCCGGCCGGCCCAAGCTCTACGTGCTCGACATGTTCCCCTATCCGAGCGGGGTCGGCCTGCACGTGGGCCATCCGCTGGGCTACATCGGCACCGACGTCTACGCCCGCTACAAGCGCATGAGCGGCCACAACGTGCTGCACGCCATGGGCTACGACGCCTTCGGCCTGCCCGCCGAGCAGTACGCGGTCCAGACGGGCCAGCACCCGCGGGTCACCACCGAGGCCAACATCGCCACCATGCGCCGCCAGTTCCGGGCGCTGGGCCTGGGCCACGACGACCGCCGCAGCGTGGCCACCACCGACATCGGCTACTACCGCTGGACCCAGTGGATCTTCCTGCAGATCTACCACTCGTGGTACGACCCTGAGGCCGGGCGGGCCCGGCCCGTCGCCGAGCTCGTGGCCGAGCTGGAGTCGGGCGCCCGCCTGGCCGTCGACGACGAGCACCCCGAGGGACGGCCGTGGTCGTCGCTGTCGGCGGCCGAGCAGCGGGCCTTCGTCGACGACCACCGCCTCGTCTACCGCGACGAGGCCCCGGTCAACTGGTGCCCCGGTCTGGGCACCGTCCTGGCCAACGAGGAGGTGACCCCCGACGGGCGCAGCGAGCGGGGCAACTTCCCCGTCTACAAGCGGCCCCTGCAGCAGTGGAAGATGCGCATCACCGCCTTCGCCGAGCGCCTGCTGGCCGACCTCGACCTCATCGAGTGGCCCGAGCGGATCAAGGCCATGCAACGCAACTGGATCGGGCGCAGCGTGGGCGCCCGGGTCGACTTCCCCCTGGCCCACGACCCCAGCACCGCCATCGCCGTGTTCACCACCCGGCCCGACACGCTCTTCGGGGCCACCTACCTGGTCCTGGCGCCCGAGCACCCCCTGGTCGGCGAGCTGGTGGCCGGCTCCTGGGGCGACGCCGACCCCGCCTCGTGGCGGGGGGCGGGCCTGGCCGGGGTGGTCGAGGGGGTGCCGGCCAGCGGCTGGGGCTCCCCCATGGAGGCGGTGGCCGGCTACCGGCGCTACGCCTCGTCCCGCTCCGACGTGGAGCGCCAGGTCGAGTCCCGGGTCAAGACCGGCGTGTTCACCGGCGCTTTCGCCGTCAACCCCACCACCGGCGAGCACGTGCCCGTCTTCGTGGCCGACTACGTCCTCATGGGCTACGGCACGGGGGCGATCATGGCGGTGCCCGCCCACGACCAGCGCGACTTCGAGTTCTCGGCCGCCTTCGGTCTCCCGGTGGTCGGCGTGGTCCGCCCGCCGGCGGTGTGGTTCGCCGAGCACGGTCTCGAGGCCGACACCCGGGCCTCGGCCTGGCCCGAGGCCTTCACGGGCGACGGCGTGCACATGGCATCGGCCAACGAGGGCGTCTCCCTCGACGGGCTGGCCACCGCCGAGGCCGTCGCCGCCGTCAACACCTGGCTCGAGTCCGTCGGGGCGGGCGAGGCGACGGTGACCTACCGCCTGCGCGACTGGCTGTTCAGCCGCCAGCGCTACTGGGGCGAGCCCTTCCCCGTCGTCTACGACGAGGACGGCCTGCCCGTGGCCCTCCCCGAGTCGATGCTGCCCGTCACCCTCCCCGAGGTCGACGACTACACCCCGACGGTGGTCGACGACGACCGCCTTCCCGAGCCGCCCCTGGGCCGGGCCAAGGAGTGGGCCGAGGTCGTCCTCGACCTGGGTGAAGGCCCCCGCACCTACCGGCGGGAGCTGGACACCATGCCCCAGTGGGCCGGCTCGTGCTGGTACTACCTGCGCTACCTCGATCCGGGCAACGAGGCCGCCCTGGTCGACCCCGACGTCGAGCGCTACTGGATGCAGGGGTCCACGCAGGAGCGCCAGCCCGCCTTCGGGGGCGTCGACCTCTACGTCGGAGGCGTCGAGCACGCCGTGCTGCACCTCCTCTACGCCCGCTTCTGGCACAAGGTGCTCTTCGACCTGGGCCACGTCTCCACCCCCGAGCCGTTCCAGCGCCTCTACAACCAGGGCTACATCCTGGCCGACGCCTTCACCGACGAGCGGGGCTTCCCGGTGGAGGCGTCGGCAGTGGTGGCCGACGCGGAGGGAGGCTTCAGCTTCGAGGGCCGGCCCGTGCGCCGGGAGCTGGGCAAGATGGGCAAGAGCCTGAAGAACGCGGTGTCGCCCGACGCCATCGCCGCCGAGTACGGCACCGACACCTTGCGCCTCTACGAGATGGCCATGGGTCCCCTCGACGCCGACCGGCCCTGGAGCGGGCGCGACATCGTCGGGGTCCACCGCTTCCTGCAGAAGCTGTGGCGCAACCTGGTCGACGAGGAAACCGGGGCGCTGCGGGTCGACGACCGTGCGCCCGGTGACGACCTCCGCCGCACCCTGCACCGCACCATCGCCGGGGTCCGGGCCGACATGGAGGGCCTGCGCTTCAACACCGCGGTGGCCAAGCTGATCGAGGCCAACAACGCCCTGACCCGGACCCTGGCCCAGGCGGGTGCCGGCGCCCGGGCGCCCCGCGAGGTGGCCGAGGCCCTGGTGCTCATGCTGGCGCCCCTGGCCCCCCACGTGGCCGAGGAGCTGTGGGCCCGCCTCGGCCACGCCACCTCGGTGGTGTGGACCGAGCTCCCGACCGCCGACCCGGCCCTGCTCGTGGACGAGGAGGTGGAGCTGCCCGTGCAGGTGGCCGGCAAGGTCCGGGCCCGGGTCCGGGTGGGGGCAGGGGCCGACGAGGCCGCCGTGCAGGCCGCCGTCCTCGCCGACGAGGCGGTGCAGGCCGCCCTGGCCGGTCGAGCGGTCCGCCGGGTGGTGATGGTCCCCGGCCGCCTCGTCAACCTGGTGGTGTAGCCAACAGGAGCCGTCCCGGGTGGCGGTGCGTCCCCGGGCCCGGTTCGGTGTCACATGCTCCTCCTAGGACAGATACACCCGTTCGGAGTGCCAGCGCTTCGAGGCTCGCCTGGCGACTGGTAACGTGGGCGCTCCTGACGGGGCCGTAGCTCAGTTGGTAGAGCGCGTCCATGGCATGGACGAGGTCGCGCGTTCGATCCGCGTCGGCTCCACGTACAGTGATCTCCCGACCACTCCGTCGGTTGGGCTACGTCCTCGGCGGGCTCGTGGCCGGCGAGGGCTGCTTCTCGATCGGGCGTCGCAACCTCGCCTTCTCCTCCGACGGCTCCCCCCGTCTCCGCTTTGTGTTCAGCGTGTCGATGGCGATCCGAGATCGACCGTCGTTGGAAGCCCTCCAGGCGTTCCTCGGCTACGGCTGCATCAACGATGCTCCGCCCCGGCGCCGCGGCTGGCAACCGACGGCCACCTACACGGTCGCTTCCAACCGCGCTCACCACGTCGCGACCATCCCGTTCGGCCAGCGTTTCTGCTCCCCTCGGCCAAGCGTGCCCAGTTCGAGCGCTGGCGCGACGCCCTGTACACCTACGAACGAGATCGGCCCACCCGCTACGGCAAGGGCCCGTCTCCGTGTTCAGAGCCGGGCTGTGAGCGGCCGGTACGAGGGCGGGGCCTCTGCCGCTCGCACTACTACCGTGTCACGGGCTACTGATCTGGCTGCCTACGTCGCCGGCTTTGTCGTCGCCGAGGGCTGCTTCACCGCGGCTGACGAGGCCTCGCGGTTCAACCTCTCGGTCGGACTGGCTGGTGCCGACGAGGTGACCTGCGAGATCCTGCACGCGTTCTTCGGCGTCGGGCACATCACTCGCTCACCCCGCCGTCGCCCGCACTACGACGACGAGGTCTGCTTCACCGTGCGGGCCCTGCCCGACCTCGTGGAGGTCATCGTGCCGTTCATGGACGAGCACCTGGCGCCCTCCTACAAGCGCATCCAGTACGAGGCGTGGCGGGCGGCCCTCCTCGGCTACTGGGAGCACCGGGCGAAGCGGGTACGGGCCTGCACGGTCGCCGACTGTGATCGGCCCCACCGGGCCAAGGGCCTGTGTCGCGCGCACTACTTCGAGGCCTACCGCCGATGACCGCCCGGCTCGGCCTCCCTCGGGCCGCGCCGTGCTCGTGGTCTACGATCTCGGCGTGGCCCACCGGTCCCGCTCCCCGGAGCTGACGATCCGGCCGCCGTCACCGCGCCCGGGAGCGCGGTGAGGAGGGCTCTCGCCGGCCTCGCCGCGCTCGGCGCCGGTGGCGCGGTGGGCTGGAGCGTGGTGCGGCTCCGCGACGCCCGCGCCATCGCCGAGGACCCCGAGTACGCCATCCTGGAGGCGCCCCTGTCCGGGGAGCCCCGAACGGTCACCTCGGCCGACGGTACCGAGCTGCACGCCGAGGTGTTCGGCCCCGACGGCGCCCCCACCGTCGTGTTGGTGCACGGGTGGCTGTGCACGGCGCTGATGTGGCGGCTCCAGGTGCGCGAGCTGATGCCCGAGCTGCGGGTGGTGACCTACGACCACCGGGGCCACGGCCAGAGCTCGCCGGCACCCACCGAGGACTACTCTGCCGACGCGTTGGCCGCCGACCTGCGGGCCGTGCTCGACCAGACCGTCCCTCGGGACGAGCAGGCGATCGTGGTGGGCCACTCCATGGGAGCCATGGCCGTGGTGGCGTGGGCCGACGCCAATCCCGCTGACGTCGCGTCCCGCCTCGCCGGCGCCGTGCTGGTGAACGTCGGCGTCGAGGAGCTGGTCCGGCGGTCCACCATCATCCCCTTCCCGGCGGGCCTGGCCACGCTGCGAGTCGCCGTGGGGGGACGGATCCTCGGCGCCAAGCTGCGCCTTCCCGCCCGCCCCAACCCAGTGCTCTCCCGAGTGGTGCGGGCCATCGGGCTCGGGCCCGGCGCGTCCCCGGCCCAGGTCGCCTTCTTCGCCCGCATGGTCCTCACCTGCGCCGCCGAGGTCCGGGCCGCCTTCGGGGCCACCCTGACAGGCTTCGACCTGGCCCAGGGCGTCTCCAAGCTCACGGTGCCCACCGTCGTCGTCGCCGGTGAGAACGATCGCCTCACCCCCCCGGTGCACGCCCGGGCCATCGTCGAGGCCCTTCCCGACGCCACCCTGGTCGAGCTGCCCGGCGTCGGCCACGGCGCCCCGTTGGAGGCCCACGTCGAGGTCACCGGGGCCATCCAGGACCTGGCCCGGCGGGTGCTCCTGCCCACCTGAGGGCGCCCACCCGGCCGGGGCTCAGGCCTCCGAGCGCCGTGCCCCCGCCGCCCCTGCCCCTTGGCGCCGCACCGGGCCGATCGGCGCCGGCGGACCGCCCCCAGCCTGCCAGTCGAGTCGGGGGACGTCGCCCCAGAGCCGCTCCAGGTCGTAGAACTCCCGGGCCTCCTCGGACAGCACGTGGACGGCGACGTCCCCGAAGTCGAGGACGATCCAGCGGGCGTCATCGGCTCCCTCGACCCGAAGCGGCCCCTCACCGTCGTGGAGGCGCAGCCGCTCCTCGACCTCCTCCACCACCGTGCGGGCCTGGCGGGGGTTGGCGGCGCTGGTGATCACGAACCAGTCCACGATGGCGAGCACACCGCCCACCTCGAGCACCACCGTGTCGATCCCCAGCTTGGCCTCGGCAGCCTGCGCCGCCAGCCGGGCCCGCTCGGTGCTGGCTCGGTGCTGGCTCAGGAGGGTTCGCTCCAGGGCGACGCCATGTGGCCGACAGCGTACAGACTCCGCTGGCGGATGACGTCGACCACCGGATCGGTGACCAGCCAGTCCAGCGGCCGCCCGTCGGTGAAGCGGGCCCGCAGATCGGTGCTCGACACCTCCAGGCGGGGCACCTCCACCACCCGGTGGTCCCACCCGGGCGGGGGAGCCTTGCGGTCGGCCCCCGGACGGGTGACGACGACCAGCGTGGCGGCCGCCCGCACCTCCTCCGCCCGCTCCCAGGTGCTGAGCAGGGCGGCGGCGTCGCTGCCCAGGATCACGAAGAGCTCGCCCCCCGGGTGCAGGCGACCCAGCGTGGCCAGGGTGTCGGCGGTGTAGGAGGCGCCCCCCCGGTCGATCTCGAGCCGGCTGGCCTCCACGCCGGCCACCTCGGCCACCGCCGCCTCGACCATCGCCAAGCGGTCGGCTGCCGGCGTGACCGGGAGCGCCGCCTTCTGCCACGGGTCGTTGGCCACCACCAGCAGCACCCGATCGAGGTCGAGGGCGTGGCGGACGTTGACCGCGGTGACCAGGTGGCCCACGTGGATGGGGTCGAAGGTCCCTCCGAAGACGCCGAGGCGCTCACCCACCGCCGGGCGGGCCCGCCGGGGACGAGTAGGTCCAGTCGGGCTGCTTGTCCGCCTGGCGACGGTCGTAGACGACCCGGCCGTCGCCCAGCTCGGCGATCTTGGGCAGGTCGTAGCTCCGAGACGGTGGCCAGCGGCTCTCCAGGTGGGCGGCGACGTCCCCGGGGAACTCGCGCAGGATGGACGCGATCACCAGCTGCTCCTCCACGGGGAGGTAGCACCGGTTGGCATCGGTGACAGTCTCCAGGCGCCGACCGATGATCTCCACGTCGACCTCGCTGCCGGCCCCGGCCTCGATGCGCTCCAGGTAGCTGGTGATCTCCCCGGTGCCGAACTTGCACGCCGGGCACTGGCCGCAGGACTCGACGTAGAGGAAGCGGGAGAACATGCGGGCGACGCTGACCATGTCGGCGGTGTCGTCGTAGACGATGAAGCCGGCCGACCCCAGCCCGCTGCCGATGGCCGCCAGGGCCTCGTAGCTCATGGGCACGCCGAGCTGGTCGCCTCTGATGACGCCGTTGGCCACCCCGGAGAAGACCGCCTTGATCGTGCGCCCGGAGGCCACCCCGCCCGACAGCTCCTCGATCACCTCACCCAGCGGCCGCCCCAGCTCCACCTCGGTCACCGCCGGCCGACGCACGTCGCCCACGACGGTCACCACCACGGCCCCCGGAGACTGCGGGGTCCCGAGCGAGCGGTACCACTCCGGCCCCCGGGCCAGGATGTGGGTGACGTCGGCCAGGGTCTCCACGTTGTTGACGAGCGTGGGGTTGGACTGGCCCACGTCGTCGTCGTCGCTCGGGTCCTCGTCGGGGCCGAAGCCGTAGGACTGGGGCCGGGCCGACCACCCGAGCTGGGGCGCGGTGGCGAACAGGCCGTGGACGTAGGGCGGGAGCAGCCGGGGAAGAGGGGCGTCGCCCTCGATGGCCGCCAGCAGGCCCTTCTCCTCCCCGTAGAGGTAGTGGTCGGGCCCGTTGACCAAGGTGATGGGCACGTCGCCGGCGAGGCCGGCCTCGGTCATCTCCTCCAAGGCGATGGCGACCCGGCCGATCTCGACGTCGAAGCTCTCCTTGAGGCACAGGTAGGCGGCCCGGGCGCCCACGGTGAGGGCGGCCACGGCCAGGCCCTCGACCACCTGGTAGGGGTCGGCTCGCAGGATGGCCCGGTCCTTGAACGTGCCCGGCTCGCCCTCGGCCCCGTTGGCCACGACGAAGCGGTCGCCGCCACCGGCATCGTCGGTGCGCAACCCGGCCCACTTGCGGCCGGTGGGAAAGCCCCCTCCACCCCGGCCCCGCAGCCCCGAGAGGCCGAGCTCTTTTATCGTGGCCCCCGGGCCCAGCTCCCGGGCCCGGGAAATCGCCTCGCCCCCCCGGCGCCGGGTTCGGTAGTCTGCGACGGAGGTCACGGCCTGGTCGGGCAGGAGCACCGGCTCGTCGATCACGACCTCATGCCTACACGCCTCCGGTGGGGAGAGTCATCCGAGGCCGGCGTGGGTAGGCCCCAGCCGGCGGGCATCGGGAACGTCCAAGAGCCCGCCGTCGTTCGTACAGACACCGATAGCGCGCTCCCACCGGGGAGCGACGTCCTTCCTGGCTCGTGATCTCGATCGCAAACCGGGAATGACGTCGAGGTCACTTCTGTTGAAACAGGGTACAATGAGAGATTCAGTCGGACAGTATCTCCATGAGATCGGGCTCGTCCCCCTCCTCAACGCGGCCCAGGAGCGAGAGCTCTCCCAGAAGGTCGAGGCGGGACGCGACGCGCAGGCCCGCCTCGACGCCGGTCCCGCCACCCGGGCGGAAGCGGTCGAGTGCAAGCGAACGATCCGAGAGGCGGCTCGTGCCCGGGACTACTTCATCCGGGCCAACCTGCGCCTGGTGGTGAGCATCGCCCGGCGCTACCCCCTGCCCCCGGGCATGGACCTGCTCGACCTCATCCAGGAGGGCAACCTCGGGCTCGAGCACGCCGTGGAGAAGTTCGACTGGCGCAAGGGCTTCAAGTTCTCCACCTACGCCACCTTCTGGATCCGCCAGGCCATCGGCCGGGCCCTCGACCAGAAGGCCAACCTGGTGCGCCTGCCCAGCGAGCGCTCGGCCCAGCTCCGGGCCGCCCTGCGGGCGGTCTCGGGCGAGGGCGACGAGCTCGACGACGAGCTGGCCAACCTGCACCGCCTGGCCACCCCCACCAGCCTCGACCGCACGGTGGGTGACGACGGCGAGCAGGAGCTGGTGGACCTCCTGCCCGACTCCCTGCCCGGCCCCGAGCAGCTGGTGGTCGAGCAGATGCAGGAGGAGATGGTCACCGGCCTGCTCGACCGACTCGAGCCCCGGGCCCGGGTCGCGGTCGAGCACCGCTTCGGGCTGGCCGACGGCCAGAAGCACAGCTTCCGGGAGGTGGGTGAGGTGCTCGGCGTCACCGCCGAGGCCGCCCGTCGCATCGTCAAGCGGGCGGTCGACGAGCTCAAGATCGACGCCGAGAGCATCGCCGCCGCCTGACCCCGGCTTCTCCGTGGACGCCGAGCAGGCCCGGGAGTTCCTCCGGTCCAACCACCGGGCCGTCCTCGTCACCCGCCGAGGCGACGGCCGTCCCCAGACCTCCCCGGTCCTGGCCGCCGTCGACGGCGAGGGCCGGGTGGTGGTCAGCACCCGGGAGACGGCCATGAAGGCCCGCAACCTCGCCCGCGATCCCCACGCCTCGCTGTGCGCCCTGAGCGACGGCTTCTTCGGGCCGTGGGTGCAGGTCGACGGCGAGGTCGAGGTCGTCGGGCGTCCCGAGGCGGTCGAGGTCCTCGTCGACTACTACCGGCGGGTCGCGGGCGAGCACCCCGACTGGGACGGCTACCGGGCCAGCCTCGAGGCCGAGCGCCGGGTGGCGCTGCGCCTCACCATCACCGACGCAGGCCCCGACCGCTCGGGCTGAACGGGAAGGCTGCAACCGGTCCGAGGTTCCTAGAGTGGTGGGCATGACGGCGCTGCCCTGGTCGCCCCTGTCGTGGCGCGAGCTGGTGGCTGCCCAGCAGCCCGAGTGGCCCGACGTGGCCGCCCTCGAGCTCGTGCTCAAGCAGCTCTCCACCTATCCCCCGCTGGTGTTCGCCGGCGAGGCACGGGCCCTGACCGCCAGCCTGGCCGCGGTGGCCGACGGAAAGGCCTTCCTCCTCCAGGCCGGCGACTGCGCCGAGTCCTTCGAGGCCTTCTCGGCCGACGTCATCCGCGACAAGCTGCGGCTCATCCTGCAGATGGCCGTCGTCCTCACCTACAGCTCCGGGGTGCCGGTGGTCAAGGTGGGCCGCATCGCCGGCCAGTTCGCCAAGCCCCGCAGCTCCGCGACCGAGCGGGTGGGCGAGCTCGACCTGCCCTCGTTCCGGGGCCACATGGTCAACGACGTCGCCCCGACGGCCGAGGCCCGGGTGGCCGATCCCACCCGCCTGCTCACCGCCTACCACCAGGCCTCGGCCACCCTCAACCTCCTGCGGGCCTTCACCAAGGGGGGCTTCGCCGACCTCAACCAGGTGCACGCCTGGAACCAGGAGTTCGTGGCGTCGAGCCGGGAGGGCCAGCGCTACGAGGTCATCGCCGACGGCATCGAGCGGGCCCTGCGCTTCATGGCCGCCTGCGGGATCGACCTGGCCGCCGAGCACCAGCTGCACCAGGTCGACTTCTACACGAGCCACGAGGCCCTGCTCCTGGGCTACGAGGAGGCGCTGACCCGCCGGGACAGCCTCACCGGCGACTGGTACGACTGCTCGGCCCACCTGCTGTGGATCGGCGAGCGCACCCGGGACCTCGACGGTGCCCACGTGGGCTTCCTCTCCGGGGTGTCCAACCCCCTCGGCTGCAAGCTCGGACCCCGCGCCACCCCCGAGGAGGTGCTCGGGCTGTGCCAGGCGCTCAACCCCGAGCGGGTGCCGGGCCGCCTGACCCTGGTCACCCGCATGGGCGCCGACGCGGTCGAGGAGTGCCTGCGCCCGCTGCTGGCCGCGGTCAAGGCCGCCGGGCACCCGGTGGTCTGGGCCTGTGACCCCATGCACGGCAACACCTTCACCTCCACCC
Source organism: Actinomycetota bacterium (assembly GCA_016781105.1). Taxonomy (GTDB): domain Bacteria; phylum Actinomycetota; class Acidimicrobiia; order Acidimicrobiales; family CADCSY01; genus JADDRA01. The sequence goes on from JADDRA010000109.1 coordinate 18,805, forward strand.
GCGGGCGCAAGACCCGCCACCTCGACCACGTCCTGGCCGAGATCACCGGGTTCTTCGCCGCCCACCGGGCCGAGGGGACCTGGCCGGGGGGCGTCCACGTCGAGCTCACCGGCGAGAACGTGACCGAGTGCCTGGGCGGCGCCGAGGAGGTCCTCGACGCCCACCTCGACCAGCGCTACGAGACCATGTGCGACCCTCGCCTCAACGCCCGCCAGAGCCTCGACCTGGCCTTCCGCCTGGCCGAGCTGCTCGGGTTCTTCGCCGCCCACCGGGCCGAGGGGACCTGGCCGGGGGGCGTCCACGTCGAGCTCACCGGCGAGAACGTGACCGAGTGCCTGGGCGGCGCCGAGGAGGTCCTCGACGCCCACCTCGACCAGCGCTACGAGACCATGTGCGACCCTCGCCTCAACGCCCGCCAGAGCCTCGACCTGGCCTTCCGCCTGGCCGAGCTGCTGCGGGCCGGCTGACACCCGCCCCCCTCCGTCGTCGTGATCGGTTCCGCTCGCCTCCCCGGGCTTTGTGGGCACTTCCGGCCCCAGGGGGGCCACACGTGACCAGAACGCCACGGTGGCGCAGGCAACGCCTCGCAGGGGACAGGGAGGCGCCAGCGTGACCAGCCCCACCTCCACCCCCCTGGAGGACTACGCCCTGCTGGGTGACACCGAGTCGGCGGCGCTGGTCTCCGCCCACGGCTCGATCGACTGGCTGTGCTTCCCCCGCTTCGACTCCCCCGCCTGCTTCGCCGCCCTGCTGGGCACCTCCGACCACGGGCGCTGGCTGCTGGCCCCGTCCGACGGGCGCCGCTGCGCCCGCCGGGCCTACCGCGAGGGCGGCCTGGTGCTCGAGACCCGCTTCGAGACGGCGACCGGGGCGGTCACCGTGATCGACTGCATGCCGCCCCGGGACGGGAGCCCCGACGTGGTGCGGGTGGTCCGGGGCGAGGCCGGCCGGGTGGAGATGCGCATGGAGCTGGTCGTGCGTTTCGACTACGGCCACATCGTCCCCTGGGTTCGCCGGATCGACGGACGCACCGTGGCCGTGGGCGGCCCCGACGCCCTGTGCCTGACCACCCCCGTCAGCGTTCACGGCGAGGACCTGCGCACGGTGGCCACCTTCAGCGTGGCCGAGGGTGAGCAGGTCCCCTTCGACCTCACCTGGTTCCGCTCCCACGAGCCCGTCCCCGCCGCGATCGAGCCGCTCGCCGCCGTCGACCGCGCCGACCGGTGGTGGCGGGCGTGGGCGGCCCAGCTCGCCTACCAGGGCGAGTGGCACGAGGCCGTCCAGCGCTCGCTGTGCGTGCTCAAGGCGCTGACCTACGCCCCCACCGGGGCGGTGGTGGCCGCCCCCACCACGTCGCTGCCGGAGGACCTCGGCGGCGAGCGCAACTGGGACTACCGCTTCTCGTGGCTGCGCGACGCCACCTTCACCCTCGACGCCCTGTTGGCCTCGGGCTTCACCGAGGAGGCCATGGCCTGGCGGGACTGGCTGCTGCGCTCGGTGGCGGGCGACCCGGCCGACCTGCAGATCATGTACGGGGTGGCCGGTGAGCGGCGCCTGCCCGAGCTCACCCTCGACTGGCTGCCCGGCTACGAGGAGTCGGCGCCGGTGCGCGTCGGCAATGGCGCCTGGAGCCAGTTCCAGCTCGACGTCTACGGCGAGGTGCTCGACTCCCTGCACCAGGCCCGCCGGGCCGGCATCGAGTCCGACGACACCGCCTGGGCCCTGCAGCGGGCCCTGCTCGACAACCTCGAGCAGGTGTGGGACGAGCCCGACGAGGGCCTGTGGGAAGTGCGCTCCGGACGCCAGCACTTCACCCACTCCAAGGTCATGGCCTGGGTCGCCCTCGACCGGGTGGTCAGCGCCGTCGAGCGCTACGGCCTGGACGGTCCCCTGGAGCGCTGGCGGGCGCTGCGCGACCGCATCCACGCCGAGGTGTGCACCAAGGGCTACGACGCCGAGCGCAACACCTTCGTCCAGCACTACGGCGGCCGGGGGCTCGACGCCAGCCTGCTGATGTTGCCCCTGGTCAGCTTCCTGCCCGCCGACGACCCCCGCATCGTCGGCACGGTGGAGGCCATCGAGGCCGAGTTGGTGGTCGACGGCTTCGTGCACCGCTACGACCTCGGCCACACCGACGACGGGTTGGCCGGCCGCGAGGCCTCGTTCCTCATGTGCAGCTTCTGGCTGGCCGACTGCCTGCAGCTGATCGGGCGCCGGGCCGACGCCCGGGCGCTGTGGGAGCGCCTGCTCGACGTGCGCAACGACCTGGGCCTGCTGGCCGAGGAGTACGACGTGGGCGCTGGTCGCATGATCGGCAACTTCCCCCAGGCCTTCAGCCACGTCGCCCTGGTCAACACCGCCGGAACCCTCTCGCCGGTCCACCCCGCCCGGGAGCGCTGCGGCTGAACCAGGCTCCCCGCTCCCGGCCGTCCTGGCCCCGACGCCGGCCGCTCCCGCTCAGCCGATCGACGGAGGGTCGGGGCTGCGCTCGCCTTCGTCCATGGCTTCGAGGTGGGCGACGTCGTTGTAGCGGCGCAGCGCCCAGTGCAGGGGCTTGGCCTTGTCCACCTCGACCAGCCACTCGGTGACGCCCGAGTTGGTGGTGCGCAGGTCGAGGTCGGCGGAGCGCTGGAGGGGCAGGCCGAGGAAGCACACCAGGGAGCCGTCGACCACCCCGCCGTGGCAGGCCACCACCACCGTCTGGCCGGCGTGGTCGACGGCGATGCGATGCAGGGCCCGGCCCACCCTCAGGAGGAACCCGGCCACGCTCTCACCTCCGGGGGAGAGCTCGGCATAGGGGTCGGCCTTCATGTCCACGCCGTAGCGGGCCTGGTAGTCGTCCCAGGACAGGCCGTCGCACTCACCCGGCTCCAGCTCCACCAGCTCGGCGTCCTGGGCCACGGCCAGGCCGCCCAGGGCGGGGGCCAGGAGCTCGGCCGTCTCCACCGCCCGGGGCAGGGTGGAGGCGAGGAGCCGGTCGACGGCCAGGCCGGCCGCTCGCCAGCGATCGGCCAGGGCCCGCACCTGGCGCCGGCCCAGGTCCGACAGCCCGGTGCAGCCGGTGGGCCCCCCCACCACCCGGTCGACCTGGGCCTGGGACTCGCCGTGGCGCACCAGCAACAGGCGGGTGCTGGTAGCGGTCGGGGACGGTCCGCTCACGCCAGGGCCTCCACGAAGCGGCCGAGCTGGCGGAGGTTGCGGCACTCGTGGACGCCCTCGCAGTGGGGGGCGTAGTCGCCCATGACCGAGTCCCCGCTGCCCCAGTACGCCCGGGGCTCGGGGTTGAGCCAGTGGACGTGGCCGGCGCGCCGGGCCAGCTCGGCCAGCACCCAGGGCCGGGAGGGGTGGTAGTTGGCGCGGGCGTCACCGAGCACCACCACGGTCGCCCGGGGACCGACCTCCTGGCCGTAGCGCACCCAGAAGGCCTCGAGGGCAGCCCCGTAGTCGGAGTGACCCTCACCGGCCACGACGTCGGCCTCGACGGCGACCCGGCGCAGGGCCGTGTCGAGGTCGACGGCGCCGGCGAAGAACGGGGTGACCTCGTCGACCCCGTCGACGAACGCGAAGGAGCGCACGGCCGAGAACTGGTTGCTGAGGGCGTGGACCAGGGCCAGGGTGAAGCGGGCGAAGGCGGCCACCGAGCCCGAGACGTCGGCCACCACCCAGATCTCGGGCTTGGCCAGGTGGGGACGGCGGAAGCGGGGCTCGACGGGCACGCCCCCCGAGCCGAGCGAGTGGCGGACCGTGGCCCGCACGTCGAGGCGGCCCCGGCGCCGGTGGCGGCGGCGGCGGGCCAGGCGGGCGGCCAGGGCCCGGCCCAGGGGCGCAAGGCAGCGCCGCAGCTGGGCCAGCTCCTCGCGGCTGGCGTGCATGAGGTCCATGTCGGCCAGGAGGGGTCGCCGGAGGGCGCCAGCCACCGCTGCCGCTCCACGCTCGGCCACCAGGCGGCGGTGGATCTCGGCGTCGATCTCAACCCGCAGCCGCGCTCCCCGCTCGGCCAGCTCATCGGCGGCCAGGCGAACGGCCAGCGGGTCGGCGCCGCCGCCACCGGACCCCTCGGGGCCGGCGCCCAGGCTCAGGGCGCCGGACAGGCGGGCCAGGGCCGCGTCGAGGTCGAGGCCGCGCAGCGTCTGGTAACGCTCGTAGCTGCCGGCTCCCAGGCGTCGGTCCCGGCCCAGGCCGGCGTGGCGGTCGACCGCCAGGCGGGCCACCGCGGCCAGCAGGGCCGGGTCGCCCGAGGCCAGGGCGGCGTCGAGGAGCCCGGCCAGGTCCTCGCTCCCGTCCGGATCCCCGGTGCCTCCTCCTGCGGCGTCCTCGCCGCTGCCGGACCCGGCCAGGAGCCCCACGTCGGCTCGACCGAGGGAGAACCACACGTCGAAGACGGTGGCGAAGGTCGACCGGTGGGCCTCGTGCTTGACCAGCGTGGCGGCCAGGGCAGCCCGCACGGCACCCCGGTCGTCGAGGGGCACGTGGGCCAGGGCCTGGGCGGCGTCGAGGTGCTCCCCCACGCTCACGGGTAGGCCCGAGGAGCGGAGCTCGTCGACGAAGCCACCCAGCGCGGCCAGCATCAGCCGGTGCCGCTGGCCGCCAGCGAGGCGCTGGCCTTGGCCAGGTCGCCCCGGTGCTTGAGCAGCAGGGGCAGGGTGTCACACGCCCGTTCGAGGTCGACGTGGTCGATGCTGAGCAGCACCAGGGTGCGGGCCCAGTCAAGCGTCTCGGAGACCGACGGCGGCTTGTGCAGGTCGAGTGCCCGCAGGGAGCGCACCAGGCGCGCCACCTGCTCGGCCAGGTGCTCGGAGGCACCCGGCACCTTGGCCAGGACGATCGCCCGCTCCCGCTCCACGTCGGGGTAGTCGAGGGGCAGGTACAGGCAGCGTCGCTTGAGGGCCTCGGACAGCTCACGGGTGGCGTTGGAGGTGAGGAACACGAGGGGGACGCGAGCGGCCCTGACCGTCCCCAGCTCGGGGATCGACACCTGGTAGTCCGACAGAACCTCCAGCAGCAGGGCCTCGGTCTCGACCTCGAGGCGGTCGACCTCGTCCACCAGCAGGACCACGGCGTCGGGGGCCCGGATGGCCTCCAGGAGTGGACGGGGGAGCAGGAAGCGCTCGGAGAACAAGTCGTCCTCCACCTCGTCCCAGCCCCGGCCGCGGTGACCAGGACCGAAGGCTGCCTGCCCGGCCTGGATGTGCAGGAGCTGCTTGCGGTAGTCCCACTCGTAGAGGGCCCGGGACTCGTCGAGGCCCTCGTAGCACTGGAGGCGGATGAGCCGGGCGCCGGACATGGCCGCCACCGCCTTGGCCAGCTCCGTCTTGCCCGTGCCCGCCGGCCCCTCGACCAGGACCGGCTTGTGCAGGGCCTCGGCCAGGTACACCGCGGTGACGGTGGCCTCGTCGGCCAGGTAGCCGGCCCCGGCCAGGCCGGCCCGCACGGCGGCGATGTCGGCGCAGACCTCCCCCACCCCGGCGAGGGTACCGAGGTCGGTCGGCGACGGCCCCCGGATTCCCTCCGTTCTGGCAGCAGGAGCGGTCGAGAAGGCAACCACGGACGCGGCCAGAAGCCAGGGCAGGCAGGGTCAGCGGCAGCCTCCGCCGAGGACGTCAGCGGCGTCGGTGATGTCGTAGCTGTAGCCTTGCTCGGCCAGGAAGCGCTGGCGGCGGGCGGCGAACTCGGCCTCGTTGGTGTCCCGGCTGACCACGGCGTAGAAGTGGGCCTGGCGGCCGTCGGCCTTGGGGCGCAGGATCCGGCCCAGGCGCTGGGCCTCCTCCTGGCGGCTGCCGAAGGTGCCCGACACCTGCACGGCCACCGACGCGTCGGGCAGGTCGATCGAGAAGTTGGCCACCTTGGACACGACCAGGAGCGCCTCCTCACCGTCCCGGAAGGCGGCGTAGAGGCGCTCGCGCTCGCGCACGGGGGTCTTGCCCGTGAGCAGGGGGGCGCCCAGGCGCTCGGCCACCTCGGCCAGGTGCTCGACGTACATGCCGATGACGAGCGTGGGCTCGCCCCGGTGGCGCTCGACCAGGGCCTCTATGACGGCCAGCTTCGAGGCGGCCGTGGCCCCCACCCGGTGGCGCTCCTCGGGCTCGGCCAGGGCGTAGGCCATGCGCTCGCCCTCGGTGAGGCTCACCCGCACCTCGGTGCAGCGGGCCGGGGCGATCCAGCCCTGGGCCTCCATCTCGCGCCACGGGCTGTCGTAGCGCTTGGGGCCGATGAGGCTGAACACGTCGCCCTCCCGCCCGTCCTCGCGCACCAGGGTGGCAGTCAGGCCGAGGCGCCGGCGGCTCTGGATGTCGGCGGTCATGCGGAACACCGGGGCGGGCAGGAGGTGGACCTCGTCGTAGATGACCAGGCCCCAGTCCTCGGCGTCGAACACGCCGAAGTGCCGGTAGGACCCCTTGGTGCGGGAGATGAGGATCTGGTAGGTGGCGATGGTGACGGGTCGGATCTCCTTGCGCTCGCCGGAGTACTCGCCGACCTCGCCGTCCGTGAGGGAGGTGCGGGCCAGCAGCTCGGCCCGCCACTGGCGGGCCGAGACGGTGTTGGTCACCAGGATCAGGGTGCGGGCCGAGGCACGGGCGAGGGCTCCGGCGCCCACGAGGGTCTTGCCCGCCCCGCAGGGCAGGACCACCACGCCGGTGCCGGCGGCCAGGAACGTCTCGATGGCCTCGACCTGGTAGGGGCGCAGCCGGAAGCCGTCGCCGTCGTCGAGCGCCACCGGGTAGCTGGCCCCGTCGACGTAGCCGGCCCGGTCCTCGGCCGGCCAGCCCACCTTCAGCAGGGCCTGCTTGAGCCGTCCCCGCTCGCTTGCCGGCACGGCCAGGGTGTCGTCGTCGAGGCGGGGCCCGACGAGGGGGGCGACGTGCTTGGACCGCACCACCTCTTCGAGCACGGCCCGGTCGAGGGCCCGCAGCACCAGGCCGTGGCGCTCGTCGGTGTCGAGCACCAGGCGCCCGTGGCGGTCCATCGTCTCGGCGATGTCGATGAGCAGGGCTTGCGGAGGTGGGAAGCGGCTGTAGCGGATCAGGGCGTCGACGACGGCTTCGGCGTCGACCCCGGCCGCCCGGGCGTTCCACAGCCCGAGGGGGGTGACCCGGAAGGTGTGGATGTGCTCGGGCGAGCGCTCCAACTCGGCGAAGGGGGCGATGGCCTGCCGGCACTCGCCGGCCAGCGGGTGGTCGGTCTCCAACAAGAGGGTCTTGTCCGACTGGACGATGAGGGGACCCTCGCTCACGGCTGCGCTCCTGGCCGGGGATCGTGCACGGACGTCACCGCCGGTGCCGCCCCGGGCGAGGCCGGGCCGCCGCCAGCGGGGTGACGTTGGCCAGCTCGTCGATGGGCCCGAGGTCCATGGCCACCCCGACCTGCTCCACGAGGACGGATGTGACCGCGCCCTGCTCGAGGTCGATCCCCACGATGCCGTCCGGCCCGCCTCCTGTGACGGCGATGATGATTGGCGGCGCCCGGTGGTCCTCGTCGCCGAGCGACACGGCCAGCACCCGGGCCCGGTCGCGCGCCCACTCGAACAGCTCACGCAGGTCGGCGGGCGCCTCGTCACCGTCACCCTCGTCGAAGAAGGGGCTGCCGGGAAAGGGCAGGGGAGCCGCCGGCGGGCCGGTCGAGGGTCGGGCCGTCGTGTTCCTGGCCTTCCCCGGCGACCCCGGAGCCGGGCTCGTCGTCGCCTCGGGTGAAGGGCCGGCCAGGATCGCCTCGGCCAGGGAGGCCGCGCGGCGGGGGTCGAGCGTCGGAGGCGAGGCCCGGTGACCCCGGCGGGGACGAAACGGTTCGGGCAACTCCGCACCGCTCCCTCGCTCGCGCTCGCCGCCGGGGTGACGGCGGCCCTCGCCCGACGGAGCATCGGCGGCCGCCACCGACACCGAGCCCCCGGGACCGCCCTCGCCGGTGGGCAGGAACCCGGCGTCGCGCAGGCCGTCCATCACCGTGGTCGACGGCTTGGGGCTCACCGCCACGGTGGGAGCCAGCAGGCGCAGCGCCAGCTTGCGGGTGCGCCGGTGCGAGCAGGCGTCGGCCAACACCGCCGGGTCCTCGCTGGTCACGAACGAGGCGGCCGAGCCCACCTGCAGGTGCCCGTGGCGGCGGGCCACGTCGGCGATCAGGTAGGCCAGGGCCTGGGGGACGCCACGGGCGGCATGGGTCTCGAGGAAGGCGAGGATGCCCTCGGCGTCGCGCCCGGCGTCGAGGGCCCGGCGCAGCGACGCGTCGGAGAAGCGCAGCGTGGTGGCCGCGCCGGTCGACTCCACGTCGGCCAGCAGGCGCAGCTCGAGGGCCACGCTGCGCTCCAGCGCCCCGACCACGGTGGCCGTCAGGTCGCCCTGGAGCGTGAAGGTCGTCACCGGCTCCGGCCGCGCCGCCTCCAGCGCCTGCTCGGCCCGGCGGGCCTGGCCGGCCAGCAGGGCGCGGCCGAAGCTCGTGAGCGAGCCGTGGGCCAGCACCCCCAGCAGCTCGGCCTCGGCGTACACCCAGGCGATGGCCCCGGCCGGGCGGTCGACGGGCAGCCCGGTGCCCAGCCAGGGCTGGGGAGCGACCCAGTAGACCCGGGAGGCCAGTGCGTCGGCCGTGGTGACCTCGCCGGGGGCCAGGCCGGCGAGGGTGTCGAGCACCCGCCGGCGAAGCTCGGGGGCACTGGCGGCGTACTGCAGGCTGAGGACGGGGACCACCTTGTTGCTGCTGTTGCTGCTGCTGCTGCCGCTACCGGTCCCCTTGCGGCCCGGGGCGCTCGGCCAGTGCTCGGCGCGCAGCCAGGCGGTCGCGAGCTGGCGCCACCGCTCGGCGACGGGGCGCCCGAGCCACGCTGTGGCGGCGGGAGTGGGTTCGACGAAGGACTCGTAGATCACCCGACGCTGCTGGCGGGCGCTCACCGTGGTGGTCTCCACCAGTCCGGCCAGGTGGGCCAGCTCCACCAGCCGCGTGGCCTCCTCGAGGTCGGTCTCCAGGGCGGCGGCGGTCTGCTTCATGACCGTGGCCCCCAGGCCCCCGCTCTTGAGCGTCTTGGCCGGGGTCTCGCCCCAGCGCTCCAGCAGGTCGCTCAGCCGGTCGAGGGTGCGCACGGCGGCGGTGGCACCGTCGGCGTCCACCCGGTCGGGTGAGCTGGTGGTGGTGGGCAGCGGCGGTTGGTCCAGGGCCAGGTCGGCCACCGGGCGCCCGCCTCGCAGGGCCACCCCGACCTCTCGGGGCTGGGCCGCGAGGTCGTCCCGGTAGGGCAGCAGCAGGGCACGCTCGAACAGCCAGTAGACGGGTAGCTCCCGCTGGTAGCGGGCCGGGCCGTACGTGGAGAAGTAGAGGTAGTGGTCGAGCTCGACGAGCGGCGAGCCCTCGGCCTGGGCGCTGGCCAGCGTGGCGGCGTCGGGCGGGGCCGCCTCGAGCACGGCGCCGACGACGCCGGGGGCGGCCAGGAGCGACGACAGCTCCTCGACCAGCTCCGCCTTGCGCGCCGGGCGACCCTCGGGCCCGCTGGCCCGATCCGGGAGTGCGCCGCGGAAGCGCTGGGCGTCCAGGGCGGCGCGCACGGCCTTGATCGCCGACCTGAGGTACTCGACGTTCTGCTCGCCGGCGAGGAGGTGGAGCGGGGGGCCGAGGGTGGTGGGCATCGCCTGGCGCAGGGCCCCCGAGGAGTGGACCCGTCCACCGTGGCGCCAGGCCACGGCGGCCGCCTCCAGCCCGGCCAGGACGTCCTCGACGTCGTCGAGGCCGACGCCCTCGGGCAGGGCCCGGGCCAGCTCGTCGAGGGGGACCTCGGGGCGGCAGCACACCAGCACCTGGAGCAGCCGGTTCTCGGGCAGCGTGGTGGCGCTGATGGCCAGGTCGATCGAGGGACGCTGCTGGGCTCGCTGCGCCAGTTCGGCCACGTCGGCCGGAGGCTGGGGGTGGGCCAGGTCGGGGCGGCGCACCAGGAGCGTCGCGACCTGCCCGGGGTTCCAGCCTCGGAGCTGGTCGCGCAGCGTGCGATGCGCAGGCCGGGCCGTCACCGCTCGTCGGCGGACCCCGGGCGGGGAGCGACCCCGTGGCCGTCGAGGAGCCCGTCCGGCATCGCCTCGACCCTACCGGACCGAGCCCGCCGCTCCGGCGACCATCGCCGTGTCCGCCGGCCGGGAGCGGCCCAGGTCATCGGATGAAGATGTCGGCGCCCCGGACGGTCATGGGGAAGGGCAGGGTGACATCGTGCTCGTCGTCGACACCCAGCACGCGGCGCTCGTTGTACTCCCGGCCCTCAAGCTCCAGGACGGTGAGGGTCTCGGCGTCAGGGTCGACGAGCCAGTAGGCGGGGACGGCGGACTCGGCGTAGACCAGTCGCTTCTCGCCCAGATCCAGGGCCCTGGTCGACGGTGACAGGATCTCGACCACCAGGAGAGGGGCGCCGGCGACCCGCTGGCCACCGACCTGGTCGGATCGAACGACCATGGCGTCGGGGCGCTTCACCAGGTCCTCACCGAGCAGCAGGTCGGCCTCGGGGAGCAGGCGCATGGACGACGGCAGCCGTGCTCCCAGGCACACGATGACGGCGCTGAGCAGGCTCTGGTGCTGGATGCTCGGTGCAGGCGTCACGATGAGGCTCCCGTAGCTGAGCTCGTAGAAGCGACCGTCGTCGTCGATGTCGTCCAGGTCCTTCACCGTCATCCCGTCGGCCAGCACCAACGTCGGAAGCGCCATGGCACAAAGGTACGCGACTGCACGACGTCGAGCGTCTGGCTGGCAGCCTCTCTGGAGCGTGCTAGCTGGAGCGTGCTAGCTGGCGCGAGCACTTACTGGATGGGCTTAGGGAAGTAGGCCAGGACGACGCCGCCGTTCCGGGCAGGGCGTCAGGCCGTGGTGGCCGTTCGATCGAGGGTGTCGTAGAGCTCGTCGACGTCGAGGACGCCGTATCCGGTGGCGATGACCCGACCGGGCCCGTAGGCCTCCCGGGTGAGGATGCGCCCACCGACCGGGCGGACGGCCTCGATGCGTCGATGGTCGGGGTCGACGAGCAGCAGGAGGCGCAGCCCCGGGATGGCCGCGTAGGCGACGCCCTTCTCCCGACCGTCAACTCCTGCCGTCGACGGCGAGAGCACCTCGACGACGACCGTCGCTCGGTCCTTGTACTGCCGATGCGCGGCCGCGCCGCAGACGACCATGACGTCCGGGTAGTAGGCGGCGTCGGAGGCGGTGCGCAGCACGCGGTTGGCGGTGAAGGCCCGGCAGCCGTCTCGTCGGGCGCCGGGGGCCAGGGCCGCGTAGAGGAGCCCGGCAGCCAGGTCGTGGCGCTCCGACCCGCCGGCCATGGCGAAGAGCCGTCCGCCCACCAGTGACCCTACGGCGACCGGCGCTCCCCCTCGAGGTACTGGTCGAAGCCGAGGTGGGCGATCGCCTCGCTCATGACACCGGCTCAGACGACGTGGCCGTCGCCCTGCACCACGTACTTGGTGGTGGTCAGCTCCCGCAGGCCCATCGGGCCACGGGCGTGCAGCTTCTGGGTGGAGATGCCGATCTCGGCGCCGAAGCCGAAGCGCTCGCCGTCGACGAAGCGGGTGGAGGCGTTCACCAGCACCGCGGCGGCGTCGACCTCGGTGGTGAAGCGGGTGGCGGCGGTCAGGTCGGCGGTGACGATGGCCTCGCTGTGGCCCGAGCTGTGGCGGTTGACGTGGGCGATGGCAGCGTCGAGGTCGGCCACCACGGCCACGCTGAGCTTGAGGCCGAGGAACTCCCGGCCGAAGTCGTCGGGAGCGGCCGGGAGGATGGAGCCCTCGATGGCGCACGCTATCTCGTCGCCCACCAGCTCGACCCCGGGCAGGGCCCGGGCCAGGGCAGGCAGGAAGGTGGGGGCCACCGCCTCGTGGACCACCAGGGACTCGGCCGCGTTGCACACCGAGGGGCGCTGGGTCTTGGCGTTGACCACGATGGCCTCGGCCATGGCCAGGTCGGCGGCGGCGTCGACGTAGACGTGGCAGTTGCCGTCGCCGTCGATCACGTGGGGCACGGTGGCGTGCTCGAGGATGGCGGCGATCAGTGACGGGCCACCCCGGGGGATGAGCACGTCGATGCAATCCCGCAGGCGCATGAACGCCACCGCCGCCTCTCGACTGGTGTCGTCGACCAGCACGAGGGCATCGGCCGGCAGGCCGGCCTTGACCAGGGCCTCGCGCAGCACGGCGGCGATGGCCCGGTTGGACGAGATGGCGCCCGAGGAGCCCCGCAAGAATGCGGCGTTGCCCGACTTGAGGCACAGGCCGAAGGCGTCGCTGGTGACGTTGGGGCGGTTCTCGTAGATGATGGCCACCACGCCGAGGGGCACCCGCACCCGGGCGATCCGCAGCCCGTTGGGCCGCACCCAGCCCTCGACCACCTGGCCCACGGGGTCGGCCAGGGCGGCCACCTGCTCCAGGCCGGCGGCCATCGCCTCCACCCGGTCGACAGTCAGGCGCAGCCGATCCACGACGCTGGAGGTGGTGCCGGCCGCCTCGGCCCGGGCCACGTCCTCGGAGTTGGCGGCCACGATGTCGTCCCCCCGCTCCACCAGCAGGTCGGCGGCGAGGGCCAGGGCGGCGTCCTTGTCGGCGGTGGAGGCGAGGGCGAGACCACGAGCGGCCACCTTCGCCCGCTGGCCCAGGCCGGCGACGTGCACCTCGGCCTCGCCCCCTGTCAGGACCCCAGCCACGAAGGCGATGGTACCGACTCCTTCACCACCAGGCCTTCGAGGTCTCGGCGTCTGGGTCAGGACGGCCGCCGTCGCTCCCCTACACTGCCGAGGTGGTCGACACGCTGGTGGTGGTGGGCCAGGGCTACGTCGGCTTGCCCCTGGCGATGCGGGCCGTCCATTCCGGCTTCGACGTGGTCGGCTTCGACACCGACGAGGCCCGGGTCAAGGCCCTGGCGGCCGGTGAGTCCTACGTGGAGGACGTCGCCTCGACCGAGCTGGCGTCCGCCCTGGCCAGCGGTCACTACCGGGCGTCGAGCGACCCGGCCGACTGCGCCGGCTTCGACGTCGCCGTGGTCACGGTGCCCACGCCCCTGAGGGAGGGCAACCCCGACCTGTCCTACATCGAGGCCGCCTCGCGGCTGTTGGCTCCCCACCTGCGCCCGGGGGCCAGCGTGGTGTTGGAGTCGACCACCTACCCGGGCACCACCGAGGAGCTGGTGGCGCCGTTGCTGGAGGAGGGCTCGGGCCTGGTGGCCGGGGCCGACTTCCACCTCGGCTACAGCCCCGAGCGCATCGACCCGGGCAACCCCAGCTTCGGCCTGGCCAACACCCCCAAGGTCGTCTCGGGCATCGACGCCGCCTCCCTGGCCGCCGTCCGGGACTTCTACGACCGCATCGTGGAGACCACGGTGGCGGTGTCGGGCTGCAAGGAGGCCGAGCTGACCAAGCTGTTGGAGAACACCTTCCGCCACGTCAACATCGCCCTGGTCAACGAGCTGGCCATGTTCGCCAACGACCTGGGCATCGACGTGTGGGAGGCCATCGACGCCGCCTCGACCAAGCCCTTCGGCTACCTGCGCTTCACCCCCGGCCCCGGCGTGGGCGGTCACTGCCTGCCCATCGACCCCAGCTACCTCTCCTGGCGGGTCCGGCGCAGCCTCGGGGTGTCGTTTCGCTTCGTCGAGCTGGCCAACGACGTTAACGACCACATGCCCGACTACGTGGTGCGCCGGGTGAGCGTGGCCCTCAACCGGCGTCGACTGGCCGTCAACGGGAGCCGCATCCTTCTTCTGGGCCTGGCCTACAAGCGCAACACCAGCGACGCTCGGGAGTCTCCTGCCCTGGTCGTGGCCGACCGCCTGCTGGCGCTGGGCGCCGAGGTGCACGTGGTCGACCCGCTCGTGGCCGAGGGCCACGTCGATGCCCGCATGGCTCGCGTCGAGCTCAGCGCCCAAGAGCTGGCCGGGGCCGACGCCGTCGTCTTGCTGGTCGACCACGACGCCTTCGACCTGGACCTGGTGGTGGCCCACGCCGGCTACGTCCTCGACACCCGCCACCGGCTCTCGGGCCCTCAGGTGGAGCACCTGTAGCCTTCGGCAATGCAGGCTCTGGTCACCGGCGGCGCCGGGTTCATCGGTTCCAACATCGTCTCGGCCCTCGTCGGCGAGGGCAACCAGGTGCGGGTGCTCGACGACCTGTCGGCCGGCTTCGCCGACAACGTGGCCCCCGAGGCCGAGCTGGTGGTGGGCGACATCGCCGACGAGAAGGCGGTGGCCGGCGTGGTGTCGGGCTGCGAGGTGGTGTTCCACCAGGCCGCCCACCGGGCCGTGCTGCGCTCGGTCGAGCGGCCCCTGACCACCGACACGGCCAACACCCACGGCACCCTCACCGTGCTCAAGGCGGCGGCCGACGCCGGCGTGCGGCGGGTGGTGAGCGCCTCGTCCAGCAGCGTCTACGGCGGGGCCGAGCAGCTCCCCACCCCGGAGTCGGTGCCGTTGACACCCCGCTCTCCCTACGCGGTGTCCAAGCTGGCCGGCGAGCACTACTGCCGGGTCTTCGCCGAGCTCTTCGGCCTGGAGACGGTGAGCCTTCGGTACTTCAACGTCTACGGCCCCCGCCAGCGGCCCGACTCGGCCTACGCGGCCGTGATCCCCCTGTTCATCGACGCCCTGCGCCGGCGCCAGGCCCCCGAGGTGCACGGCGACGGCCACCAGAGCCGGGACTTCACCTACATCAGCGACGTGGTTGCCGCCAACCTGGCCGCGGCCCGGGCCCCGGCCGAGGCCTGCAGCGGCAAGGCCTACAACATCGCGGGGGGCCAGGGGTACTCGCTGCTCGACCTGCTCGGGATCCTCTCGGGGATCCTCGCCGTCGACGTGGCCCCCGAGCACGCCCCACCCCGTGCCGGCGACGTCCGCCACACCCGGGCCGACATCTCGGCCGCCTCCTCCGACCTCTGCCACCGGCCGCAGGTGGGCTTCCCCGAGGGGCTGCGCCACACCGTCGACTGGTTCTCGGCCCGCTGAACGACGGGCCGGGCCGCCGGACCGGCGTCAGCTCAGCACGCCTCGCAGGCACCCGAGGGTGGACGGCAGCGGCTCCTCCCAGAGCCAGGCGACCTCGATCCACAGGCCGGGCAGGACGGTCGAGTCGAGCCGCCCCTGGCTCCGGCGTTCAGTGACGTACTGGCCCTGGGGGTCGAGGCGGTCGACCCGCACGCTCGTCGTCTGCGGGGACACCAGCCAGATCTCGGGGATGCCCGCCGCCCGGTAGCGGGGCAGCTTGTCGCGCTCGTCGAGGTCAGGGTCGCCGTCGGAGGCGATCTCCACCACCAGGTCGGCCGGGCCTTCGAGCCGTTGGGCCGTGATGCGCTCCCGGTGGGCATCGGTGACCACGAGCAGGTCGGGTTCGGGCGACCACCGCGGATCGAAGCGCATCGGGTAGCGAGAGCCCCGCACCACCCCGCCGCCGCGCTCGTCGAGCCAGGCGCTGAGCAGCGTGAGGAGGAAGCGGAAGAGGTCCTCGTGCCGATCCGACGCCGGCCTCATGACCAGCCTCCCGTCGAGCAGCTCCCAGGGCGAATCCTCGTCGACCAGCCCGTAGAAGTCGGCCTCGCCGCGCAGCGGTTTGCTCAGGACGAACGGCGCCTCCACGTCGATCCCCACGACCGGAGTGTAGGCCCGGCCTCCCGACACCGCCGTAGCACGTGGACGTGAGCCGACTCGTCGAGCTGCAGGAGGGGTCAGGCGCCGACGTGCGCCGGTACATCGATGTGGACGAGCTCCTGCAGATCTGGGACGAGATGTACCTTCCCGTCGGCGTCGAGAGCGAGTGGGCCGACTACTTCGAGCGGGTGCTCGGCACCCAGGTGCGGCGGCGATGGGCCTCGACCCTCTCCAAGAGCATGTAGCCCGCACCGTCACCCTCGGTCAGAGTTCGAGGTCGACGACGAGACCTTCGGCTCCATGAGAGCTTCTACGCAGGCCTCCGGGCGAACCTGATCGACCGGACGCTCGACGGCGAGCGGTGAGGAGCCTTGCTCGCCGCCGACGGCCACACATCGATCCCTTCTCGCGGCGCGAACCCTGGCGAGGCCAGACGTCCCCTACGGGAGCCCCTGGGGCCTGGGCCACGCCGTGGACGAGGGCGAGGGTCTCGGGGCGTAGGCTCGCGAGATGCTCAGACTGATGAAGCGGTCGTGGCGATACCTCACCGCCGCCCTCACCGGCAAGTTCAACGAGCACGCCGACCCCAAGGTCCAGCTCGAGCAGGCCATCGCCGAGAGCCAGGAACAGCACCGCCGGCTCAAGGAGCAGGCGGCCAACGTCATCGCCAACCAGAAGCAGACCGAGCTGCGCCTCAACCGCACGATGGAGGAGCTGGAGAAGGTCAACCGCTCCGCTCGCCAGGCCGTGCTCATGGCCGCCGAGGCCGAACAGGCCGGGGACACCGCCAAGCTCAACGACTACACCGCCGCGGCGGAGTCCTTCGCCAACCGCCTCATCGTGCTCGAGGGCGAGGTCGAGACCCTCAAGGAGCTGCACCTCCAGTCGTCCCAGGCCGTCGACCAGGCCAAGGCGGCCGTGGCCCAGAACGGCTCGGCCCTCCAGAAGCGGCTGGCCGAGCGCCAGCGGCTCATGTCCCAGCTCGACCAGGCCAAGATGCAGGAGCAGATGAACACGGCGATGGCCTCGCTGAGCGAGACGGTGGGCGGCGACGTGCCCTCCCTGGCCGAGGTCCAGTCCAAGATCGAAGCCCGCTACGCCAAGGCCAAGGGCATGGCCGAGCTCAACAGCGACTCGGTCGAGAGCCGGATGCTCGAGGTCGAGCAGGCAGCCATGCAGGGCGAGGCCCGCAACCGGCTCTCGCAGATCCGCGCCCAGCTGGGCCTCGAGGCGCCGGAGCCGGGGTCGGCGGGCGAGGTCGGAACAGGTGGTGGCAGCTCGTCGTCCTAGACGGTGCCCCTGCCACCAGGGGCCGGGGCCCACCTACGAAGGCAGCACCACGAGATCGTCGCGGTGAACCACCTCGTGGGGCAGCCCCTCGGCCAGCTCGGAGGTGCGCTTGCCGGCCATGGTGGCCAGCGCCGCCGAGCCCACCCGAACAAGGCCCTTGGCGAAGACCCGGCCGTCGGGCCCGGCCAGCTCCACCGCGTCGTCGGCGGCGAAGCTGCCCTGCACGTGGCGAACCCCGGCAGGCAGCAGCGACACGTTGCGCTCCACCAACGCCCGGCGGGCACCGTCGTCGACCTGCACCGTCCCGGCTGATCCCACCGCGAAGGCGATCCACAGCTTGCGGGCTCCGAGGCGCTTGGCCCGGGGGCGCACGACCGTGCCCACCCCGGGCACGCCGTCGACGGCATCGGCCAGCACCTCGCATCGCTCGGCGGCGGCGATGACCGTCCGCACGCCCGACCACGCCGCCATCTTGGCCGCGGCCAGCTTGGAGGCCATCCCTCCGCTGCCCACCACGCTGGACGACCCGCCCGCTACGGCCTCGAGCTCGGCGTCCACCTCCACGATCTCCTCGATGAGGCTGGCCCCGGCGTCGAGGCGGGGGTCGGCGGTGAGCAGCCCGGGCGTGTCGGTCAGCAGCACCAGGACGTCGGCCGCCACCAGGTGGGCGACCAGGGCGGCGATGCGATCGTTGTCGCCGAAGCGGATCTCGTCGTCGGCCACGGCGTCGTTCTCGTTGACCACAGGGACCACGCCGAGCTCGAGGAGGCGGACCAGCGTCCGCCGGGCGTGGAGGTACTGGTGGCGCACCATGAAGTCGAGGGGGGTGAGCAGCACCTGGCCCCCCACCAGGCCGTGGCGGGCGAGCACGTCGTCGTAGACCCGCATGAGCCGGCTCTGGCCCACGGCCGAGGCGGCCTGGAGCGTCACCACGTCGGACCCGGGGGCGTGCAGCCCGAGCGCCGGCAGGCCGGCGGCGATGGCCCCGCTGGTGACCGTGACCACCCGGTCGCCCCGGCTGCGCAGCCCGGCCACCTGGGCACAGAACCGGGCGATGGCGTCGGGGGCGACGCCGGCGGCCTCGGTGATCGACGACGACCCGATCTTGGCCACCACCGTCGCCACCTCGCCGCTACTCCTCGTACTCGAAGGTCATGGCCCCGACGCGCACGGTGTCGCCCTCGCGGGCACCCGCCCGGGCCAGGGCCCGGTCGACGCCGAGGCGCCGGAGGCGACCGTGCACGTAGGCCAGGGCATCCCGGTTGGTGAGGTCGCTGACCGCTACCGCCCGCTCGGCCTGGCGGCCCACGACGACGAAGCCGTCGTCGCTGCGCTCCACCCGGAACCCCTCGGCGACAGGCCGGTGGACCACGAACGCCTCCGGTTCGGGTTCGGCCGCCCGCACGGAGGCCACCATCTCGGCCATGCGACCCACCACCTCCGCCACACCCTCACCGGTGACGGCCGAGAGGCGGGGGCCGGACCAGGCGGCACGCGCCTCGGGGTCGGCCACATCGGCCTTGGAGCCCACCACCAGGCGGGGCCGAGCCAGCAGGTCGGGCCGGTAGCGGCCCAGCTCGGCGAGCAGGATCTCCTCCTGGCGGCCGGGAGCGACGCCGTCGACCGAGGCCAGGTCGACCAGCACGACCAGGGCCCGGGCCCGCTCGACGTGGCGGAGGAAGCGGTGGCCGAGGCCCCTGCCCTCGCTCGCCCCCTCGATGAGCCCGGGGATGTCGGCCACCACCAGCTCGACATCGCCCCTGCGCACGACCCCGAGGTTCGGTTCGAGCGTGGTGAAGGGATAGGCGGCGATCTTGGGCCTGGCCGCCGAGATCACCGAGATGAGCGTGCTCTTGCCCGCGTTGGGCAAGCCGACGAGGGCCACGTCGGCCAAGAGCTTGAGCTCCATGCGCAGCCACCGCTCCTCGCCCACCTCACCCTGCTCGGCGAAGCTGGGCGCCCGGCGGCGCTGGGACCGGAACGAGGCGTTGCCCCGGCCGCCCCGGCCGCCGGCGGCGGCCAGCCAGCGCTCACCCTGGCCCACCAAGTCGGCCAGTACCGAGCCCTGCCGGTCGCGCACCACGGTGCCCTCGGGCACGGCCACTACCAGGTCGGCCCCGCTACGGCCGTGCGCCCGCTTCGAGCTGCCGTGGGTGCCGTCCGGCGCCCGGCGGTGGGGATGGTCACGGAAGCCCAGGAGCGAGGCCACGTTGCGGTCGGCCACCAGCCAGACGTCGCCGCCGTCTCCGCCGTCGCCGCCGTCGGGCCCGCCCTTGGCCACGTGAGCCTCCCGCCGGAACGAGACCGCACCGGCGCCCCCGTCACCCCCCTTGACGTGCAGCCCGCTCTCGTCGACGAAGCCCGACACCCGGCGAGGATACGCCGCGAGGACAGGGGGGTCGCCGGCCGACCTCGCCGGTCCGACCTCACCGGCCGACCCTGCCGGTCCTCCTCGCTGTCCCTGGCCGTCGGTACTCTCGGCCGGTGGCCCCCAGCACCTCTCCGCTCCGGATCAACGCCCCCGCGGTGGCCCATCGGGCGATGGTGGTGGGTCCGGCCCCGACTCGCCTGGTGGCCAGGGGGGCCCGGGAGGAGGCCGAGGACCTGGCCCTGGCCGCCGGGGCCACCCGAGCCGAGGGCGGGGGGCGGAGGCGTCGCCCCGAGCCGCCCGACCCCTACCGCACCTGCTTCGAGCGCGACCTCGACCGCATCCACCACAGCCGCCCGTTCCGGCGCCTGGCCGGCAAGTGCCAGGTCTTCATCGCCCCCGACGACGACCATCTGCGCACCCGCCTCACCCACGCCATCGAGGTGGCCCAGGTGGCCACGTCGATCGCCCGGGGGGCGGGCCTCAACGCCACCCTGGCCGCGGCCGCGGCCACGGCCCACGACTGCGGGCACGGTCCGGCCGGCCACGCCAGCGAGGAGGCCCTCTCACCCTTCGTGCCCGGCGGCTACCACCACGCCGTCTACGGGGCCGACGTCGTGCTGGCGCCCCTCAACCTGTGCGCGGAGACCCTCGACGCCGTGCGCAACCACTCCTGGAACCGGCCGGCCCCGTCGACCCCCGAGGGCGAGGTCGTGGCCTGGGCCGACCGGATCGCCTACGTGTGCCACGACTTCGAGGACGCCGTCGACGCCGGCGTGGTGGAGCCCGGGGAGCTGCCCGCCGAGGTCGCCGAGGTGGTGGGAACGAACCGGTCCCGCCAGCTCGGGGCCTTCATCGGGGCCATGCTCGACACCATCGCCGAGACCGGCACCGTGGCCCTGCGCCAGCCCGAGGCCGGCGCCCTGGCCGCCCTCCGGGCCTTCAACTACGAGCGGATCTACCTGCGTCCCGAGGCGACCGAGCAGGCTGCCCGGGTCATCCGCCTCCTCCGCTCGCTCACCGAGTGGTTCGTGGCCAACCCTCGGGGCCTCGGCGAGCACGCAACTCCGCTGCGACCCGGGACCGCCGAGGCGTTGACCTTGGCGGTGCGCTACGTGAGCGGGATGACCGACCGCTTCGCCCTGGCCCTGGCCGTCGAGCACCTCGGCTGGTCGCCGTCGAGCCTGCCCCGAGGCGTGTGAGCCGACTCCGCCAGCAGCCTTAGCGGGCAGGCCGGAGTGGGCAGGCCGGGTCAGCTGGAGGGTGCGCCGGTCGACGGCAGCACGTCGACCAGCTTGCGGCCCTTGCGGGAGGCGAACTTGACCCGGCCCGGGGCGGTGGCGAAGAGCGTGTCGTCGTTGCCCCGGCCGACGTTGTCGCCGGGGTGGAACCGGGTGCCCCGCTGGCGCACGATGATGGCCCCGGCCTGCACGTCGTGGCCGTCGAACACCTTCACCCCGAGGCGCTGCCCGCGGGAGTCCCGCCCGTTGCGGGTGGAACCGCCACCCTTGGTCTTCGACATTGGTCAGCTCCCCCTGGAGATCCCGGTGATCTCGATGGTCGAGTAGTGCTGGCGATGGCCCCAGCGCCGGCGCTGGTTGCTCTTGTTCTTGTAGGTGAAGCCCCGGATCTTGGGCCCCTTGGCCTCGCCCAGCACCCGGGCCGTCACGGACGCGCCGGCCAGCTCGCCCGGTGCGGCGACCACGGTCTCGCCGTCGACCAGCAACAGCGGGGTGAAGCGCACCTCGTCGCCCACACCCCCGGGCAGCGACTCGACGTCGAGCTGCTCACCCTCGGCCACGCGCGACTGCTTGCCCCCGGTGCGGATCACGGCGTACACGATCGTCCAGCCTAGCGGTCGGTCGACCTCCCTTCCGTCCCTGTCGTGCTCAGGCGTCGGCCAGGGCGGCCAGGCAGGTCCCGGCCAGCTCGGTCCGGCACACCAGCAGGTCGGGGAGGTAGGCCTCGGGCTGGTTGTAGACCAGCGGCGAGCCGTCGATGCGCGACACGTGCAGGCCGGCGGCGGCGGCCACCGCCACGGGAGCAGCAGAGTCCCACTGGTACATGCCCCCGGCGTGGACGTAGGCGTCGACCTGGCCCCGGACCACGGCCATGGCCTTGGCCCCGGCCGAGCCCAGGGCGACCACCTCGGCGCCCAGCGCCTCGGCCACGGCCACGCTCTCGGACGGGTGGCGGGTGCGGCTGGTGACCACCCGGAGGGGTCCGGCCCGGGTCGGCGGCGCCGGTGGCGCGGGCCGGGTGGCCAGCACCACCCCTTCGGCGGGGAGGGCTACGGCCCCGATGGCGGCGACGCCATCGACGACCAGGGCAACGTGCACGGCCCAGTCGGTCCGTCCCGCCTCGGCGTACTCCCGGGTGCCGTCGAGGGGGTCGACCACCCAGACCCGCTCGGCCCCGAGGCGCCGGTCGTCGTCGAGCCCCTCCTCGGACAGCACCGGGTCGTACGGACGGGCGACGGCCAGCAGCTCGAGGATGCGCTCGTGGGCCCGGTGATCACCCTCGTCCCGCAGGCGCTTGGGATCCCGGCCGTCGTGGGCGGCCCGGATGGCCACCAACAGGCGCCCGGCGTCGGCCGCCACCTCGGCCGCCAGCGCGTGGTCGTCGGAGGACGTAGTGCCGGTCACTCGGGCGACCGTAGCCGTACCAGCCACAGCCGCCGTCGCCACGAGCCTGACCGACCAAGAGCGCTCCGGTAGCCTAGCTCGGATGTCCTGCCCCAGGCCGGTGTGCCGATGACCGACACCACCACCAGGCCCCCCCTTCCCGGGGCCTACCAGCTCTCCCAGCTCCGGGCCCTCGAGTCCGAGTCGGTCCACATCTTCCGGGAGGTGGCGGCCACGTTCGAGCGACCGGTGCTGCTGTTCTCGGGGGGCAAGGACTCGGTGGTCATGCTGCACGTCGCCCGCAAGGCCTTCTGGCCGGCCCCCCTGCCCTTCGCCGTCATGCACGTCGACACCGGGCACAACTTCCCCGAGGTGATCGAGTTCCGCGACCGCACGGTCGAGGAGCTGGGCGTGCGCCTGGTGGTGGCGTCGGTGCAGGCCTCCATCGACGCCGGGCGGGTCAGCGAGCGGCCGGGCACCTCCCGTAACCGGCTGCAGACCACGACCCTGCTCGACGCCATCGCCGAGCACCGCTTCGACGCCGTCTTCGGGGGCGCCCGGCGCGACGAGGAGAAGGCCCGGGCCAAGGAGCGGGTGTTCAGCTTCCGTGACGAGTTCGGCCAGTGGGACCCGAAGAACCAGCGCCCCGAGCTGTGGAGCCTCTACAACGGACGGCACCAGCCCGGGGAGCACATCCGGGTCTTCCCCCTGTCGAACTGGACCGAGCTCGACATCTGGCGCTACATCGCCGAGGAGGACATCGCCCTGCCCCCGCTGTACTACGCCCACCGCCGCCAGGTGGTGCGGCGCGACAACATGTTGATGGCGCTGTGCGAGTGGGTGCAGCCCAACGAGGGCGAGGAGGTGCTGGAAGCGCTGGTCCGTTACCGCACCGTGGGCGACGCCACCTGCACCGCGGCGGTGGAGTCGGCCGCGGCCACCCCCGAGGCGGTCATCGTCGAGGTGGCGGCCACCCGCATCACCGAGCGAGGCGCCACCCGGGCCGACGACCGGTTCTCCGAGGCGGCCATGGAGGACCGCAAGAAAGAGGGCTACTTCTGATGGAGCTGCTGCGCTTCGCCACCGCCGGCTCGGTCGACGACGGCAAGTCCACGCTCATCGGCCGGTTGTTGTTCGACTCCAAGGCCATCTTCGAGGACCAGCTGGAGGCGGTGGAGCAGGCCTCGCTGCGCCGGGGCGAGGCGACCAACCTGGCCCTGCTGGTCGACGGCCTGCGGGCCGAGCGGGAGCAAGGCATTACCATCGACGTGGCCTACCGCTACTTCGCCAGCCCGGCTCGCAGCTTCGTCATCGCCGACACCCCGGGACACGTCCAGTACACCCGCAACATGGTCACCGGTGCCTCCACCGCCGACGTGGCCCTGATCCTCATCGACGCCCGTAACGGCATCGTCGAGCAGAGCCGGCGCCACGCCTTCCTCGCCTCGCTGCTGCGGGTGCCCCACCTGGTGGTGTGCGTCAACAAGATGGACCTGGTCGGCTACGACCAGGACGTCTTCGACGCCATCGTGGCCGAGTTCCGGGCCTTCGCCATGCGCCTGGAGATCACCGACCTGAGCTTCGTCCCCGTCTCCGCCCTGGTGGGCGACAACGTGGTCCACCGCTCGGCGTCCATGCCCTGGTACGAGGGCTCGTCCCTGCTGCACCACCTCGAGACCGTCCACATCGCCTCGGACCGCAACCTCATCGACGTGCGCTTCCCGGTCCAGTACGTCATCCGGCCCCGGGACGACTCGGTGCACGACTACCGGGGCTACGCCGGGCAGATGGCGGGTGGGGTGCTCAAGCCCGGTGACGAGGTGGTCGTGCTGCCCTCGGGCTGGCCTTCCACCGTCGCCGCCATCGAGACCTACGACGGGCCCGTGGCCGAGGCCTTCGCCCCCATGTCGGTCACCGTGCGCCTGGCCGACGACGTCGACGTCAGCCGGGGCGACCTCATCTGCCGGCGCCACAACCAGCCCCACGTGGGCCAGGACGTCGAGGCGATGGTGTGCTGGATGGCCGAGGGGAGCCTGCGGGCGGGAGCGCGCTACGCCATCCACCACACCACCCGGGCCGCCCGGGCCGTGGTCAAGGACCTCGCCTACCGCCTCGACGTGAACACCCTGCACCGTGACGAGTCAGCCAGCGACCTCGGCCTCAACGAGATCGGGCGTATCAGCCTGCGCACCACCGCACCGTTGTTCTACGACGAGTACCGCCGCAACCGGGCCACGGGCAGCTTCATCCTGATCGACGAGGCCACCCACGCCACGGTGGCCGCCGGGATGATGCTCGACCCCTCCCACGGTGGCTGACCCAGCCAAGCTCGTCGTCACCGACCTGACCTGGCACCACGGCGAGGTCGACCGGGCCCAGCGCTGGGCCGCCCTCGGCGGTGCCGGAGCCACGGTCTGGTTCACGGGGCTGTCGGGCTCGGGCAAGTCCACTGTCGCCGCCCTCGTCGAGCGCCTGCTGATCCAGTCGGGGCGGCCCGCCTACGTGCTCGACGGCGACAACCTGCGCCACGGCCTCAACGCCGACCTCGGCTTCGCCGACCACGACCGGGCCGAGAACGTCCGGCGGCTGGGGGAGGTGGCGGGCCTGCTGGCCGATGCCGGGCTCGTCGCCCTCGTCCCCGCCATCAGCCCGTTCCGGGCCGGGCGGGCGACCGCCCGGGCCGCCCACGAACAGGCCGGACTGCGCTTCCTCGAGGTCCACATGGCCACCAGCATCGACGAGTGCGAGCGGCGCGACCCCAAGGGCCTCTACGCCCGCTCCCGGGCCGGCCTCCTGGCCGGCCTCACCGGCATCGACAGCCCCTACGAGGCCCCCGAGGCGCCCGAGCTGGTGCTCACCCCCGCCGATGGCGACCCCGCCGCCCAGGCCGCCCTGGTCCTCGCCCTGCTCGAGGAGCACCCCGGCTAGGACGCCGCTCGGCGTGGAGTCGCCCGCCCACCTACCCACGGGGCCTGAGCCGAGGAGGCCAGCGGCAGCCTGGTGCTACCACCGGCCTCTTGGATCCGCTTGTCTTGCTGATGGCGGCGTGACCCGCCGTCGTTCGGAGGAGAGGGATCAGCCACCCTTGCCCTCCGGGTGACCTGCCCCGGGTGTGCTGTCCTTGGGCCTCGTCGCCGATCCCCTCGTCGCCTTGCGAGCCTTTCGGGCCCTGACCGCCGCCGTCGAGCGACAGGGGTGCCGACAGCGCCGAACGCCACGACATCCAGTTGGCGGTGAGCTCCACGATCGAACGATGAGCTTGACCCGCTGTGGCGGATCTTGCCCGGCGCCGGTGGCGCCGCGTTGTGGCCAGCGTCTAGCGCCCCCGAACCGTGGCCAGGCACGGTAGACGCAGAGCCCGTGTGTCGGCGGGACCCATCGCAGGCCCAGTGGCACCGGTTGCTACCACTGGTGGCAACTGCCCTCCATGAGCACCAGGGTCGAGAAGAAGTCCGTGGCCATTCCCCCCTCGCTCGTGTCGGCCGCCGAGGAGGCGGCCCGGCGAGCCAACGTCTCCTTCTCGGCGTGGGTCAGCACTGCCGTCGCCCAACGCCTCAAGCTCGAGGCCATGAGCGAGGCGATCACCGCCTACGAGGCGCAACACGGTGAGATCACCAGTGAGGACATGAGGGCGTTCGGGTGAACTTCGGCCCGATCCGTTGATCTTCGACACCGGGACACTCGTCGCCGCCGAACGGGGCGATCGCCGGTTCTGGGTCCTCTACAAGATCGCTCGAGACCGAGCGATCCTCCCATCGGTTCCCACCCCCGTCCTCGCCGAGGTGTGGCGGGGCGGTGGCCCTCGTCAAGGGATCTTGGCCAGGGTCCTGCGAGGGTGTGACACCGTGCCTCCTGCAGAGGAGGTGGCCAGACGGGCCGGATCGCTGCTGGCGGCAACGGGCGGCGACAACGCCGTTGATGCCCTCGTCGTCGCCGAAGCGCAGCGGGTCCACGACGAAGTCATCACCGGAGACGTCGGCGACCTGGTCGAGCTCGCCGCCCACGCCGAGACAGTCACGATCCGTCCCCTCGGCATCTGAAGCGTCAGCCCAGTGACTCGTCGATGAGGATGCCCCGCCCGTCGCAGGTGGGGCAGGCCCTCGACAGCGACTCCACCAGCCCCTCGCCGATGCGCTTGCGGGTCATCTGTACCAGGCCCAGCTCGGAGACCTCGAAGACCTGCGTGCGGGTCTTGTCCCGGGCCAGGGCGTCCCGGAAGACCCGCATGAGGTCGTCCCGGTTGCCCTTCTCCTCCATGTCTACGAAGTCGACGACGATGATGCCGCCGATGTCGCGCAACCGCAGCTGGTGGGCGATCTCCTCGGCCGCCTCCAGGTTGTTGCGGTAGACCGTCTCCTCCAGGCTCGAGCGACCGACGTTGCGCCCGGTGTTGACGTCGATCACCGTCAGCGCCTCCGTGCGCTCGATGACGAGCGAGCCCCCCGAGGGCAGCCACACCTTGCGGTCGAGGGCCTTGTGGAGCTGCTCGTGCACGTGGTGGTGCTCGAACAGCGGGAGCGGCTCACGGCCGGGGTCGTAGTACTCGACGCGGTCGGACAGCTCGGGGGCGATGGAGGCCACGTAGTCGTGCACCTCCTCGAACAGCTCTCGGTCGTCGATGACCACCCCCCGGTAGGACGGGTTGAACTCCTCGCGGATCACCCGCACGGCCATGTTGG
Source organism: Actinomycetota bacterium (assembly GCA_016781105.1). Lineage (GTDB taxonomy): Bacteria > Actinomycetota > Acidimicrobiia > Acidimicrobiales > CADCSY01 > JADDRA01. Next base: position 45,339 of record JADDRA010000109.1, read on the forward strand.
GCTCACGATGCAGGCGGGCGGGCGCCGACGAGGTCCGGGCCAGCTCGCCGATCCGTTCCCACTGGCGGAGCAGGTGGCCGAGGTCCCGCTGGAGCTCACCGGCGGTGGCGCCCGCCGCCGCGGTGCGCACGATGACGCCGTGCCCGTCGGGCTTGACCCGGTCGAGGATGGCCCGCAGGCGCTTGCGCTCCTCGTCGAAGAGGCGCTTGGAGATCCCGTAGGTCGCCGAACCGGGGATGAGCACCAGGAAGCGCCCGGGCAGGGAGATCTCCTGGGTCAGGCGCGCCCCCTTGTGGCCGATGGGGTTCTTGGTGACCTGGCACACGACCGACTGGCGAGGGCGCAGGATCTGCTCGATGCGGGGCGGGGCGGACTCCTCGATGTCCTCGGCGTCGTACTGGACGTCGCTGCGGTAGAGCACCGCGTTCTTGGGGGCGCCGATGTCGATGAAGGCCGCCTCCATGCCGGGCAGGACGTTCTGCACCCGGCCCAGGTAGATGTTGCCGTGGATCTGGGCCTCGTCGTCGTGGGCCACGTAGTGCTCGATGAGCATGCGGCCTTCGAGCACGGCGACCTGAGTGGAGGTGCCCGACGCGTGCACGCACATGAGGTAACGGCCCACCGGTCGGCCCCGACGCTCCCGACCCCGCCGGTGCTCGACGGCCTCGTCGTCAAGGGCGGTCTCCTCCGACACCGGAGCGGCTCCGGGCTCGGGGTCCCGAGACCGCCGGCGCCGACGCACCCGGGCCTCACCCGGCCCGGTGCCGCTGGGCAGGGACACGGCGCCGGGCTCGGGAGCAGTCGGAGCCGGGCGGGCCGGCGGCGCCGGCAGGCGGTCGCCGATGCGGGGTCGACGGCGCACCAGGGCTCGCTCCGCCGCGGCCGGAGGGGGAGAGTGCTGCCGCCGGCGCTCGGGCAGCTCGTCGGGCTGGCGGTCGCCCTCAACGGCCTCGGCGGAGTCCTCCGGCGGTGACGGGTTCGGGGCGGTGGTCTCGCCGGGCGGCGGGGCCGTGGTCGGCGGGCTCGTAGTGGGGGGGGAGTCGCTCGAGGAGGCGCTCGGCCCCGGCGAGCGAGGTGGAGGCTGGTTCATCAGGGGGATCCCTTTCGATGGTGCAGGACGGCGAGCCCGGGCCAGCGCGCCAGGCGCCAGGATCGACTGCCGCCGCCAGAGGCTCCTTCCGCCCGCGGTCGTGCCCGATCAGCTGGGCCACCCGCAGCACCCGCCCCTCGGACAGGGTTGGGCTGAGGGCGCCGAGGAGCTCGGCCGGACGCACGCTGCGGGGATGTACGGCCAGCTCGGCCTCGAGCTCGCACCCCCCGGGGACGGGACCGACCACGGCCAGGGACAGCACGGCCGGGCGCAGGTCGTCCGTGACCTCCCGTCCCTTGCGCTGGCGGCAGATGACCAGCTCGTCGGCCGCCAGGGCGGCGTCGACCAGCGTCCGGGCTCGTTCGACGTCGGCCCCGAGGGCCTCGATCCGCCACCGGCACGAGTCGACCTCCTCCTGGAGCGAGGCCTGGCCCGGCACCACCTCGGCGGCGGCCACCACGTCGATCCCCACCGGCAGCTCGGGCGACAGCCGCGTGGGCAGGTCGGCCAACCCCACGGCGTCGAGTGGGCCGGCCAGCTCGACGTCGAGGTACTCGGCCAGCGACTCGTGCCCCGTCGACAGGGCCAGGCCGAACGACAGCTTGGGCCGGGGGCGGAAACCCTCGGTCAGGGCGACGGGCAGACCGGCCCGGCGTAGGCCCCGCTCCCACATCCGGGCCACGTCCCGGTGGCTCGTGAACCGCACCTTGCCCAGCTTGGTGAAGCGCAGCCGCACCCTCACCGGGCCTCCCTCGTCGGCTTTCTGGACGATCGAGATGGCTGAGCCACACCAAGTGCCCAGAATCGGGCCCGGGTGGGGGTCATCACCGGGCCAGCAGACGAACGGGGACGCCGGCGCCGGGCGCCGCGGCGGCTGTCAGGTCCTGGCCCGTGCCTTGGCTGCCGCCTGCCGGGGGCGTGGCCGAGGCCACCACGTGCTCGATGCTGTAGCCGGTGCAGGCCCCGCAGTCGTAGCACGGGGTCCAGCGGCAGTCGGGAAGCCCGACCTCGTCGAGGGCGTCGCGCCAGTCCTGCCACAGGAAGTCCTTGTGCAGGCCGGCCGAGAGGTGGTCCCAGGGCAGGACCTCGTCCTGGTGGCGGTGGCGGTAGACGATGTCCTCGGCCGAGAGACCGTGGGCGGCCAGGGCGTCGGTCCACAGACCGAGGTCGAAGTGCTCGGACCACTCCTGAAAGGTGCCCCCGGCCCGCCACACCGTCTCGATCACCGCGCCCATGCGCCGGTCGCCCCGGCTGGCCAGCCCCTCGACCAGGGTGGCCTTGGGGTCGTGCCACTTGAAGGCGACGGAGCGGTCGCGGCGAAGGCTGTCGCGCAGCAGCCACATCTTGCGCTGCAGCTCGGCGGCGGTGTTCTGGCCGAACCACTGGAAGGGGGTGAACGGCTTGGGCACGAAACCACCCACCGAGACCGTGACCGAGGCACCCCGGGTGTGGCGGCGGCCGATCTCGGTGCAGCGCCGGGCCAGCTCGGCGATCCCGAGGGTGTCCTCGTCGGTCTCGGTGGGCAGGCCGGTCATGAAGTACAGCTTCATGCGCCGCCAGCCCTGGGAGTAGGCCGACTCGACCGCGCCGTAGAGGTCGTCCTCGGCGATGAGCTTGTTGATGACCCGGCGCAGGCGCCAGGTTCCAGCCTCGGGGGCAAACGTGAGGCCGGTGCGACGGGCTCGCTGCAGCTCGGCAGCGATGCCCACGGTGAAGGCGTCGACCCGCAGCGAGGGAAGCGAGACCGAGACCTGGCCGCAGTTGGCCGGGTCGGCCACGGTGTCGGCCACCACCGACTCGATGCCGGAGAAGTCGGCCGTCGACAGAGAGGTGAGGGCGACCTCGTCGTAGCCGGTGCGACGCAGGCCCTCGCCCACCATGCGCCGCACCTGGTCCCGGGGGCGCTCACGCACCGGCCGGGTGATCATGCCCGCCTGGCAGAAGCGACAGCCCCGCGTGCAGCCCCGGAAGACCTCCACGTTGAGCCGGTCGTGCACGACCTCGGTGAGGGGCACGAGCTGGCGCTTGGGGTAGGGCCAATCGCCCAGGTCGGCGATGGTGCGCTTCTCCACCCGCTCGGGTACCTCGGGGAAGCGGGGGGTGACGGCCACCAGGCGGTCGCCGTCGTAGGCGACGTCGTACATCGAGGGGACGTAGACCCCTTCGACCGAGGCCAGGGTGCGCAGGAGCCGCTCCCGGGAGCCAGGGCTGCGCCCGCCCCGCTTCCAGTCGCCCACCCGCTCGGTGATCTCGGCCACCACCTCCTCGCCGTCGCCGAGCACGAAGAAGTCGACGAAGTCGGCCAGTGGCTCGGGGTTGTAGGTGCAGTGGCCGCCGGCACCGATCAGGGGGTGCTCGGGGCGGCGGTCGGCCGAGCGCACGGGCACGCCGGCCAGGTCGATGCAGTTGAGGACGTTGGTGTAGACCAGCTCGGCCGACAGGTTGAAGGCCACGATGTCGAAGTCGGCGGCACCTCGGTGGGTGTCGACCGAGAACAGGGGCAGACCGTGGGCCCGCAGCAGCGCCTCGAGGTCGACCCAGGGGGCGTAGGTGCGCTCGGCCACGGCGTCGGGACGCTCGTTGAGGATCTCGTAGAGGATCTGCAGACCCTGGTTGGGCAGGCCGATCTCGTAGGTGTCGGGGTAGGCCAGCAGCCAGGCCACCTTGTGGGGGGCGTGCTGGGGCACCTGGGCACCGTCCTCGCAGCCGATGTAGCGGGCGGGCTTCTGCACCCGGGCCAGCAGCGGTTCGAGCCGGGGCCAGAGCGTCGACATGGTATGGCCGATCCTACCGGCCGCACCCGAGCCACCCGGAAGGGTGGCGCCCTCGCGTCACCCGAAGATGTCGGCCGCGGTGATGGCGAGGGTGTCGGGTCCGGGTTGGCGAACCTCCTCCCGAGCGGCGACGGCCAGGCGCACCTCGCCGGTCCCGACCAGGGCCGCCTTGCACAACAGGTCGGCCTCGATGCATCGAGCACATCCAGGGTGCGTGACGCGCGGTCGAGCCGCAGAGCAGGAGGTGGACCCCCCCGCCGGTGCGATCGAGGAAGGACGGGAGCACACCGGGAAGCTCCGAGGTCCGGAACCCCCCTGCAGGCACCGCCGTGGCTGCAGCCCGCGAGAGGAGCGCCAGCTCGCAACCCGCTGGGCGGCCGCCCGCCACGGGGACGATGCTCCTGCGCTCGCCCGCCAGGGCTTGGATGAGCCAGGTCTTGCCGACTCGACCGGCCCCAGACCAGGGCCAGGGCTGCGGAAGCGCTCTCGCACCAGCGCTGGAGGGCGGCCAGCTCCACCGCGCGGTTGACGAATCCGCCTGACACCGACACCTAGCAGGCGACACCTGCTGTCGCCTACGCGCATTGTCGAGAAAGGATCTCGCCCAGCGGCCGTCGGGCTCAGCGCACCACGAGATCGTCGAAGCGAGCGCCGTCGTTGCGGGTGCCGAAGCCGACCTGGCCACCACCCCTGCAGGCGTCGGCGTCGACCCGGGCGACCTCGACACCGTTCAGCAGGACCCGGACGTCCGAGCCGGCCTTCTCGATGCCCACCTCGTAGGTCCGGTCGGCGCTGATCGACCGGGTGATGTCGGCCAGCTCACGCACCGCCCCGTCGTCGACGACGAAGATGCCGCTCGTCTCGTCGTCGTTGCTCTCGTTGAAGCTGGCGAAGCAGTAGTCGCCGGCGTCCTGGTAGGCGAAGAGGAAGGAGAAGTCGTTGAACCTGTTCCTGGTCCCGGTGGTCCGGGCCTCGGCGGTGAGGGTGAAGCTGGTGGAGAGCGCCGTCTCGTGCACCGAGATGTTCCCGTTGCCGGTCTCGGCCGCGGCGGCACCGACGAGGAGGTAGGCACCCCGCTTGACCCTCCAGGAGCCGCCCCGGACCACCGTGAAGTTCTCGGCCGAGCTCGAGAAGTCCTCGGAGATCCTCGGCTCCGACGTCTCCCCGGGAGGAGCGCTGGTCGTGGTGGTGCTCGTCGTCGAAGTGCTGGTGCTGCTCGTGGTCGACGAGGTGGTCGTCGACGTGCTGCTGGTGGTTGATGTGGTGGTGGGCGTCGACGTGCCCGTGGTGGAGGTGCTGGTGGTGCCCGACCCCCCCTCTCCGCAGGGCGCGTCGGCGTCGACCTCGGCCCGGTACGTGCCGATCACGTCACCACCGCCGTTGCCGGAGAACGTGTTTCCGCACAGCTTGCCCTGGGGGCTGGCCATGACCTTGAGGCCGGCGGTCTCGTTGTCCCGGAGCACGTTGTCGTACACGTCGTTGCCGATGCCGTCGGTGCGGGTGGCGCCCCCCAGGCGGATGCCGGCCCCCACGTTGCCGTAGACCTCGTTGTCCCGGAGCACGTTGTCGTTGCCCTGCACGTTCAGGCCGCCGGAGTTGGGGTCGCGCTGCCCCGTGCAGGTGTTGCCCTCGATGGTGTTGCCGGTCGACGCCTCCTTGATGTTGACGCACTCGGCGCCCTGGGTGTCGATCAAGTTGCCCCGGACCAGGTTGCCCCGGGACTCGTCTCGGTCGGAGGTCGGGTTCCGCCCGTCCTTGAGCTGGTCGTCGGCGGTGCCGATGTAGATGCCCTCCCCGTTCTTGTCGCCGCCACCGAAGCGGAAGTCCGCCACCCCACAGGTGCGGATGGTGTTGCCCACGAGCACGTTGTCCCGGGCGAAGTACCGCAGGCGGACGCACTCACCGGCGGCGTTCTTGATGGTCATGCCCTCGACCCTCATGCCCTTGACGCCGGCGCGGGTCTCGGTTCCCTGGGCGTAGAGCAGCTTCTCCCGGTAGCCCGACGCCCGACTCGACGAACCGTGGAGCCCGTCGATGGTGAATCCCTCGAGCGTGTGATAGTCGTGGTTGACGTCCACCACATGGGAGCCGCCCCCGCCCTTCACCACGGCCGAGGAGGGCCCGGTGACCTTGATGGGTGCGTCGCTGGTTCCGTTGCGCTTGGTGCGGACGTCCTGGAGGTAGGTGCCGGGGGCCAGGTGCACGGTCGAGCCGGGCTGGGCGAGGTCGAGCGCCTTCTGGATCGTCCGCAAGGGTTCACGGTCATCGGTGCCGCTGTTGGTGTCGCTTCCCGACGGGCTGACGTAGTAGGAGGTTCTGCCGCCGGCGGCGAGGGAGGGCAGGGCGACGGCGGCCACCACGGCGACCACGAGCACGATCAGCGACGTATGCGATCCGGTCCGCATGCGCGTCCTTCGGTCGACAGCAGCGACAGCTTGAGCCCCGGCGTCGGTGGGGAAGCAGGATCATGCCAGACTCGGGAGGCCTGTCGTCACCCGCGCTCGGAGCAGGACTGGGTCGGGTCGGCCTCGCCGTTGGTGGCGCCCTTGGCGTTCCCGCTGACCTCGTTGCCGCAGATCCTGGCCTGGGGGAACCGCTCGACCTTGAGCCCGTAGCCGGCGTTGCCGACCAGGCGGTTGTCCACCACCGAGTTGTCGACGCCGTCGTCGTCGTCATCGCCGCCGAGGCGGATGCCGGCGCCCGCGTGGTCGGTCGAGACGTTGGCCCGGAAGGTGGTCTCGTCGCCCCGGGACGAGAACCCGGCGCCGTCGGGGTCCTGGCTCCCGGTGCAGACGTTGGCCTCCACCAGCGTGCCGAGTGAGCCCTCCTTGATGTCGACACACTCCGCCAGCACGTGCAGCTCGTTGCCGATGATGCGGTTCCTCGCCGTCGCCTCCGCCCCCGGCGCCTCCCCATCGAGCTGCTCGGGGGCCACCCCGATGTAGACCCCCTCGCCGTTCTTGCGGTCGGCGTCGAGTTCGAAGTCCCTCGTCCCGCAGCGCTCGATCCGGTTGCGAGCGACCTCGTTGTCGCTGGCTCCGTCCCTGAGGCGGACGCACTCGCTGCCGGCGTCGTGCAGGGTGTTGTCGAAGATCCGGACACCGCTGGCCCCGGCCACCCGGATCAGGACGTCGCCATCGGCGACGTCGAAGCCCTCGAGGCTGACCTGGTCGTGGGCGATCTCGACCACGACGCCGCCGCCGGGACCGCGGAGGCGGGCGTCGCGGCCGACGATGCGGATGGGAGCACCGGGGGTGCCGGGGTGGCGGGTGGCGAAGGGCGGATAGTCCCCCGGTCCCACCCGGACCTCGTCGCCCGGCCCGGCTGCGTCCAAGGCCTGCTCGATGCCGGGGTAGGGGCGCACCTCGCTTCCGTCTCCCGGCGAGGCCGCTGCAGCCGAGACATGGAGCACCCGGCGGCTCGGCTCCTTCCCAGGGCGGAGGACGCCGACGACCAGCACCGCCCCGACCACGACGACGACCACCGCGACCGCCCCCAGCAGTCCGGCCCGGCGGCCACGGTCCGAGCGGCGCTCCGCTCCCACGCCCGGCGTCCCGATGGCCCAACGGTAGCGGTGGCCAGGGCCGCGACGACCGAGAGCCCGGTTGCAAGGGCGGGTGCGGGCCACTAGACACGTGGGAGCACTGGCCGACGCTCGCGACTCGGTTCCATCAGTGCGGAGTTCACGGCGGGCGTTTCGTCGCGCCCTCGGGGAAGGCAAGGAGAGCGGCGGATGGCGGCAGTGGCGATCGTAGGCGCAGGCGTGGTGGGCACCGCCTCCGGCAAGGGGCTGGCCTCGCAGGGCCACCGGGTGAGCTTCGTCGACATCGACCAGCAACGCCTGGAGGCGCTGCGAGCCGAGGGCTACGAGGCCAGTGACCACCTCGAGCTGCCCGACGAGCCGACCTTCATCTTCCTGACCCTTCCCACGCCGCATCGAGGCGACCGCTACGACTTCACGGCGCTGACCGAGGGGACCAAGGCCGTCGGGGCGGCGTTGGGTCGCTCCTCTGGGTTCCACACCATCGTGCTGCGCTCCACCACGGCTCCGGGCACCTGTGAGGGCGTGGTCCGCCCCGCCCTGGAGGAGGCGTCGGGGAAGCGGGAGGGTGAGGGCTTCGCCCTCGGGGTGAGCCCGGAGTTCCTGCGGGCCGCCACCGCGCTGGAGGACTTCCTGGCCCCGGCGATGACCGTGATCGGCTCGCGCAGCCCGCGCACCGTGAAGGCCCTGGTGGAGCTGTTCCGCCCGTTCGGAGGGGCGGTCCGCACCTTCGACGATCCGGCCCAGGCCGAGCTGGTGAAGTGCGCCCACAACCTGTTCAACGCGACCAAGATCAGCTTCTGGAACGAGCTGTGGTTGGTCGCCCGCTACCTCGGGCTCAACAGCGACGAGGTGGCGGCCACCGTCGCCCTGTCGGCCGAGGGATCGACCAACCCCCAGTACGGCATCCGGGGTGGTGCCCCCTACGGCGGGGTGTGTCTGCCCAAGGACACCGTCGGGTTCCTCGGCTTCGCCACCCAGCTCGGCCTCCAGATGCCCCTGCTCAGCGCCGTCATCGAGGTCAACGAGACCATGAGCCGAGAGGTGACCCAGGAGCTCACCCAGGTCACCGACCACGTCGGGGAGCTGCTGGGCGCCGACGCGAACGAGGGAGACCTGGAGACCTTGGTCGACCTCGTCGCCGAAGCAAATGTGCTGGCGTCGAGAAACCAGTCCGGGTGATCAGCGCCACCCCGGTGGCCATCCCCCCACGCCTGTCGACTGACCATGACCACCGACCTGGCGGTCTACATCCCCATCGGCCTGATCGGCCTGATCCGCTGGATCAGCTGGTTCGTCCGGCGCGTCCCCGCCGCCCTCTACCGGCCCTTCTCCTCGGCCCACCGAGAGCCGATCACCGTGGTGACGCCGGTCTACCAGGAGGACCCGGGCATCTTCCGGGCGGCCCTGGAGTCCTGGCTGGCCAACCGCCACGTCCGCGAGGTGGTGTGCGTCATCGACGTCACCGACGTCGTCTGTCAGGCCATCGCCGCTGAGTACCCGGTGACCGTGGTCACCACCGCGGTGCCCGGCAAGCGACCGGCACTGCGGCTGGGCTGGGAGCACGCCTCGACCGACCTGGTTGCCCTGGTCGACTCGGACACGATCTGGGCGAGCGATGTCTCTGACCGGGTGTGTGAGCCCTTCGCCGACCCTCGGGTGGGCGGCGTGGGCACCAGGCAGAACGTCTACAACCCCGAGGGTGTCCTCCAGCGCATGAACGACATCTACCTGGACCTGCGCTACTTCGACGAGAACGCGGCGCAGACGGTGATGGGCCAGGCGGTCTCGTGCCTGTCCGGTCGGACGGCGGTCTACCGGCGAGAGCTGCTGGTCGCCCATGCCGACGAGTTCATCGAAGAGCGATTCCTCGGGCTGCCCTGCAACTCGGGCGACGACAAGCGCCTGACCTCGCTCATCCTCCGCGATGGCTACCGCACCTTCATGCAGCGCTCGGCCCGGGTGTGGTCGACGTTCCCCAGCGACGCCCGGACCTTCTTCCGCCAGCGCCTGCGCTGGTCCCGCAACACCTGGCGCAGCGATCTGCGAGCCCTGGCCCGGGGCTGGGTCTTCAAGCGCCCCTTCCTGGCCTACACCATGATCGACAAGGCGGTCAGCAGCTTCACCCTGTTGCTGTCCCCGACCTACCTCGTCCTCGCCCTCGTGCGGGGTGACTGGCTGGTCGCCCTGGCCCTGGTCAACTGGTGGCTGGTCAGCCGGGGCACCAAGATGCTGCCCCACCTGCGCCGCCGTCCCCGCGACCTCGCCATCGTCCCGCTCTACATCGGGCTGTCCTTCGTCATGGCCGTGGTCAAGATCTACGCCCTGACCACCATCAGGGGCCAGCGCTGGCTCACCCGGGACGTCGCGGTGGTCGACGGCGAGGTGGTGCGCACGGAGGAGCCCCAAGCCGAGCAGGTACCGGCGTGAGCCCCGACTCCCGGGGCACCCGGCGGTGGCGTGAGCGCCTCCTGCTGGTCACGGCGATCCTGACCCTCGCCCTGGCGGCGACGGCACCGGCGATGGCCCAGGTCTCGCCCGTGCCGACCGCTCCGCCCACGACCTCGTCACCGACCACCGTTCCGCCCACCACCGCGGCGCCGACGCCGACCACCGCCCCGCCTACCACCGCGGCACCACCGACCACGTCTCCTCCCGCGACCTCGCCCCCGGCCACGTCGCCCCCGGCCACGTCGCCCCCGGCCACGTCGCCCCCGGCCACGTCGCCCCGGGCCACGTCGCCCCCGGCGAGCAGCCCTCGGCTCGCTCCCCCGGCGAGCCAGCCCCGGTCGACCCCACCGCGCGTGCTCTTGACGCCGCGGTCACCCGCGC
>JADDRA010000079.1:0-2276 GCA_016781105.1 Actinomycetota bacterium
GCCCACGATCATCCCCTCGACGTGGTCCCGGTCCTTGGAGCAGAAGCTGCACTCCGGGGCGAGGTCGACCTCGCCCGGGACCACCGCCATGGCCGGTGCTCCCGCCCGATCGACGACCGCGCAGGACGCGACCGTCGTTGCCTCCCCGATGCAGCCCTCGCAGATGGCGACCCCCGGCCCGGCGATGATCCTGTCCGCGTCGGCCTGGGCGCGGGCGCAGAAGCTGCAGCGGGGACCGGTCGACCCTCGCCAGGAAGGCCGGGGTGGCCGGCCCGACCGCAGGATCTGGTGCACGCGCTGGTGGCTCAGCCCAAAGGCGTCGGCCACCTCCCGCAGGCTGGCCCCGGCCTGGTGCAGCCGGCGCAGCTGGCCGTCGAGCTCGGCCCGAGCCCGGTCGGCGTCGCGCTGGGCCCGGCCCCACCGCCGTCCCGCCTCCTGGGCCTCGGCCAGGATGGTCGGGTCGAGCGTCACGCTGTCTACCGAACTAGACGGCGCAGGCCGGGGGGACGGAGCACGGCAGGCCTGGAACACTGGGCCGGTGCAGGTCCACCACCACCGCTACGACGCCGTGATCGTGGGCGCCGGCGGCGCCGGGTTGCGGGCAGCCATCGAGGTGGCCGGGCGGTGCCGGGTGGCCGTGCTGTCCAAGCTGCACCCCACCCGCTCCCACACCGGCGCGGCGCAAGGGGGCATGTGCGCGGCCCTGGCCAACGTGGAGGAGGACTCGGCCGAGTGGCACACCTACGACACGGTCAAGGGGGGCGACTACCTGGTCGACCAGACGGCGGCGCGCCTCATGTGCGCCGAGGCCGTCGACGCGGTGATCGAGCTCGAGCACTACGGCCTGCCCTTCAACCGCACCCCCGACGGGCGCATCGACCAACGCCGCTTCGGCGGCCACACCCGCAACCACGGGGAGGCGCCGGTGCGCCGGGCCTGCTACTCGGCCGACCGCACCGGTCACATGATCCTCCAGACCCTCTACCAGCAGTGCATGAAGCGCGGGGTCACCTTCTTCGACGAGCTCATGGCCCTCGACGTGGCCCTGGTCGACGGCCGGGTGGCCGCCGTCGTCGCCTACGAGCTGGCCACCGGTGACCTCCACGTCCTGGCCACCAAGGCCCTGCTGTTCGCCACCGGCGGCTTCGGCAAGATGTTCAAGGTCACCTCCAACGCCCACGCCCTCACCGGGGACGGCCCCGGCCTGTTGTACCGGCAGGGCATCCCGCTCCAGGACATGGAGTTCTTCCAGTTCCACCCGACCGGGATCTACAAGCTGGGCATCCTGCTCTCCGAGGCCGCCCGGGGCGAGGGCGGGATCCTGCGCAACGCCGAGGGTGAGCGCTTCATGGCGCGCTACGCCCCCACGGTCAAGGACCTGGCCCCCCGTGACATGGTCTCGCGGGCCATGCTCACCGAGGTGCGGGAGGGCCGGGGCATGGGCCCCGATGCCGACTACCTCCACCTCGACCTGACCCACCTGCCTCCCGAGCAGATCGACGCCAAGCTGCCCGACATCGCCGACTTCGTGCGCACCTACCAGGGCCTCGAGCCCAAGGTCGACCTCATCCCCATCCAGCCCACCGCCCACTACGCCATGGGAGGCATCCCGACCAACGTCGAGGCCGAGGTCGTCGTCGACGCCGAGGGCACCGTCGTCCCCGGCCTCTACGCCGCCGGCGAGTGCGCCTGCGTGTCGGTGCACGGGGCCAACCGGCTGGGCACCAACTCCCTGCTCGACATCGTGGTGTTCGGCCGGCGGGGGGGTCGGGCCATGGCCACCTTCGTGGCCGGCGCCGAGGCACCCGAGGTCCCCGCCGACGTGGCCGACGGCGTGCGGGAACGCATCGAGGCCCTCAAGGACGGGCGGGGTGGGGAGAAGGTGGCCCGGGTCCGCCAGGAGCTCCAGGCCCGGATGATGGAGCTGGCCTCGGTCTTTCGCACCGAGGAGAGCCTGGCCGCCATGGCCCGGTCGCTCGGAGAGCTGCGGGCCCGCTACGAGAAGGCGTCGATCGACGACCGGGGCGCGGTGTTCAACCTCGACCTCACCGAGGCCCTGGAGCTGGGCTACCTGCTCGACCTGGCCGAGGCGCTGGTGGTCTCGGCCCGAGCCCGCACCGAGAGCCGGGGTGCCCACTTCCGCGACGACCACCCCCGCCGCGACGACACTGCCTGGATGCGCCACACGCTGGCCCACCGCCAGCCCGACGGCACCGTGCGCCTGTCGTACAAGCCGGTCGACGGCGGGATCTACCAGCCCACCGAGCGGAGGTACT
>JADDRA010000079.1:2396-3644 GCA_016781105.1 Actinomycetota bacterium
AGGAAAGCTCGCTACGCTCGGTTCCCTTGCGGGTCACCCTTCGTGTCAAACGCTACGACCCCGAGGTCGACCGCAAGCCCCGCTGGCAGGTCTTCACCGTCGAGGGGATGGAGCGGACCGACCGGGTGCTCGACGCGCTGCACCAGGTCAAGTGGTTCCACGACGGCACCCTCAGCTTCCGTCGCTCCTGCGCCCACGGGGTGTGCGGCTCCGACGCCATGGTCGTCAACGGCGAGAACGCCCTGGCCTGCCAGGTGCTGCTGGCCGAGGCGGGGACCGACGTCACCCTCGAGGCCATCCGGGGCCTCCCCGTCATCAAGGACCTGGTGGTCGACATGGCCCCCTTCTTCGCCCAGTACCGCTCGGTGCTGCCCTGGCTCATCGCCGGGCGCCACGACCCGGGCTACGGCGAACGGCGCCAGAGCCCCGAGGAGCGGGAGCGCTTCGACGACACCACCAAGTGCATCCTCTGCGCCGCCTGCACCACCTCCTGCCCGGTGTTCTGGACCAACGGCAGCTACGTCGGCCCCGCCGCCATCGTCCAGGCCCACCGCTTCGTCTTCGACTCCCGGGACGAGGGGACCGCCGAGCGGCTCGACGTGCTGGGCGACCGCAGCGGCGTGTGGCGCTGCCGCACGGCGTTCAACTGCACCAACGCCTGCCCCCGGGGCATCAAGGTGACCCAGGCCATCCAGGAGGTCAAGCGAGCCATCCTGGTCGACCGGGTGTGACGATCCAGTTACGACGGTGACGATTCGCCGTTCCGCCTGACCTGCGCGGCTCGGGTCTGACAGGATGCCCGGCCGACGGACGTGACGCTCCGTCACCGGGTTCTCACGTACAGCCCTGAAGCGACGGAGTGCGATGCTATCCCTTTCACCTCCGCGCCTGGCCTCCCTGGGCCCGGCCCCTGCCCTGCCCGCCACCTCCGGGCTCATCGACGACCAAGCGTGGCTCGACTGCCTGCGGGCCCTGGCGACGGGGGCGGCGCGGCGGTGGGACGGGTGGCGCGTCGCCGCTCGGGTCCACCTGCACCGAGCGCGCCCCCGCCGGGGGCACGCCGCCGTCGCCGGCCTGGCCCTCGCCGTTGTCTCCCTGGCCTCGCTCGGTCTCCTCCCCGCCGTCGCGCCGGTCGAGGCGCCCGGCGTGGTCAGCGCCGTCCCGGTGGTCGAGCTCGCCCGCCACCCCGACCGGACCGGCCCCGGCCCGAGCGGCCTGAAGCACACCGGCGACCTCCCGGTCGCGGTG